>CALDCK010000375.1 GCA_937937315.1 uncultured bacterium | reverse complement strand
CCTCCAGTACAACCGCGCCCGCCAGGCCGCCATCACGAAGGAGCTCGTCGAGATCGTCAGCGGCGCCGAAGCGCTCTGACGCCGGCCGACGGCGTAGAAGAAGCAGCCAACCCCGCCCGCGCAAGCGAGACCGAGAGGTCGAAGCGCGCAGTGAGCCGAAGGCGAACGGAGATTCAGAAGTATGGATAACGGCAAAGTCGTCCAGGTCATGGGCCCCGTGGTCGATGTCGCGTTCCCGCCCGGGAACCTCCCCGAGGTCTACACCGCACTGCGCCTGACCAATCCCGGTATCGACGACCGCGAGGACAACCTCGTGCTCGAGGTGGCGCAGCACCTGGGCGAGAACACCGTGCGCACGGTCGCGATGGATACGACCGATGGCCTGGTGCGCGGCCAGGCGGTGCGGAACACCGGCGACGCCATTCGCGTCCCCGTCGGTGAGTCCACCCTGGGGCGCATCATGAACGTCGTCGGGGAGCCGGTCGACGAGCGCGGTCCGATCGAGTCGAAGATGACCTACCCGATCCACCGCCCGCCGCCGGAGTTCATCGACCAGTCCACCGGCGTCGAGTCCCTCGAGACCGGTATCAAGGTCGTGGACCTGATCGCTCCCTATCCGAAGGGCGGCAAGGTCGGCCTCTTCGGTGGCGCCGGCGTCGGCAAGACCGTCGTGATCCTGGAGCTGATCAACAGCATCGCGAAGGAGCACTCGGGCTACTCGGTGTTCGGCGGCGTGGGCGAGCGCACCCGCGAGGGCAACGACCTCTGGAACGAGATGGCGGACGCGAAGCTGGCCGACGGCACCACGGTGCTCGACAAGGCGGCTCTGGTGTTCGGGCAGATGAACGAGCCGCCGGGTGCACGGGCGCGCGTCGGACTCACGGCGCTCACCGTCGCCGAGTACTTCCGCGACGAGGAGGGGAAGGACGTCCTCCTCTTCATCGACAACATCTTCCGCTTCACCCAGGCGGGCTCGGAGGTGTCGGCGCTCCTCGGCCGCATCCCGTCGGCGGTCGGCTATCAGCCGACCCTGTCCACGGACATGGGCGAGCTCCAGGAGCGGATCACCTCTACCACGAAGGGTTCGATCACCTCGGTTCAGGCGATCTACGTCCCCGCCGACGACCTCACCGACCCGGCGCCGGCGACGGCCTTCACCCACCTCGATGCCACCACGGTGCTGTCTCGCCGGATCTCGGAGCTCGGGATCTATCCGGCGGTAGACCCGCTCGACTCGACCAGCCGCATCCTGGATCCCCAGGTGGTCGGCGAGGAGCACTACGACGTTGCGCGGAGTGTCCAGGCGACGCTCCAGAAGTACAAGGACCTCCAGGACATCATCGCCATCCTCGGCATGGACGAGCTGTCCGAGGACGACAAGCTGACGGTGGGCCGCGCCCGGAAGCTCGAGCGCTTCTTCTCCCAGCCTTTCCACGTGGCGGAGCAGTTCACGGGCACACCGGGCGTGTACGTCCGGCTCGAGGACACGGTCCGGGGCTTCAAGGAGATCATGGAGGGCAAGCACGACGAGCTTCCCGAGCAGGCCTTCTACATGGTCGGGACGATCGAGGATGCAATCGCCAAGGCGAAGCAGCTCACCTGATGGGGATCGAGCTCATCATCGTTACCCCCCAGGGTGAGAGCTTCCGGGGCACCGTGGACACGGTCATCCTTCCCGGCAGTGAGGGCGAGTTCGGCGTGCTCCCCGATCACGAGCGCTATCTCACTCCGTTGCGGGTGGGCGCAGCCGAGATCCGCACCGGCAACGATACCCTCTGGGCCGCCATCGCCGACGGCTTTGCCGACGTCCAGGGGGATCTGGTGACGGTACTCGTCGAGTCCTGTGATCTCGCCCACGACATCGACACTGCCGAGGCGGAGCGAGCCCACGATCGCGCGGTGCAGGGCCTCGCGGCTCTCGATCCCGATGCGGACCGCGCCCGCTACGAGGCCTTCGAGGCAAGCATCGAGCGCGCGAGGGTCCGCCTCGAGGTGGGACGGAAGAGCTAGGCGGAATGGCACCCCGGGCTGCGATCCGCACGATCCCCTCGGAGGAGCGTCTGATCGTCGCGGTCGATGTGCCCGGCTACGAGGACGCGCTGGCCCTGGTCGATCGGCTGGGCGACGCGGTGCACTTCTACAAGCTCGGCCTCGAGCTGGCGATGTCCGGCCGTTACTTCGAGCTGGTGGATGCGCTCGAGGCCCGGGGCAAGAAGATCTTCGCGGACCTGAAGTTCTTCGACATTCCCGCGACGGTGGCGGCAGCCGTCCGCCAGCTCGCGAAGCGCGCGGTCGAGTTTGCGACCGTCCACGGCAACGAGTCGATGATCCGCGCAGCCTGCGCAGAGAAGGGCTCGCTGAAGATCCTGGCTGTAACCGCGCTGACCAGCATCGACGCCGACGACTTCCGGGACCTCGGCATCGACCTGGAGATCGAGCCCCTGGTGCTGTCGCGGGCCCGCCGCGTCGTGGCCCTCGGCTGCGACGGCGTGATCTCCTCGGGTCACGAGGTACGGGCGCTGCGGGAGGCGGTGGGCTCGGGCTTCCTGATCGTGTCTCCCGGGATCCGCCCGATCGAGCGCGACGACGACCAGAAGCGGGTGGTGACGCCGCGCCAGGCCTTCGAGAGCGGGGCCGACTACATCGTCGTGGGTCGCCCGATCCGCGACGCGGCCGACCCTCGCGCTGCCGCCCAGCAGATCCAGTCCACGATCGCGGAGCTCTTTCGAGACTAGAGCGCCGCGAGCCCCGGACTCCCGCCGTCCTGCGTCCCCGACGCAGAGGAGATCCAGGCGCCCCCGACCGCTGAGTGCAGGTTCGGCTCCCGTGCCGCGCGACACGACCGGGTCCGAGATCGATCCGGTCGTGGGGCCACGAGCCGCCACCGATGGGTGAGATCCGTACGTAGGCGTGAGCCTTGCGTGACGAGGCGTAGCCCTTCCGGGTCTGAGCTGCCCTGGTCCGCCGCCGC
Organism: uncultured bacterium; assembly: GCA_937937315.1. GTDB lineage: Bacteria > Myxococcota_A > UBA9160 > UBA9160 > SMWR01 > CALDCK01. Next base: position 17,815 of record CALDCK010000375.1, on the reverse strand, counting down.
TTCAGGTCAGCCGCTTCGCCTTCAGGCGTACGCGACCGTCCTCGACAGCGACGCGAAACTGGAAGCGGGCATCGTCGCCGAAGCGCTCGCGAAGCTGACCGCGCTGCTTCTCGAGGGTCTGCTCGAGGCGCTCCGGGGAAAGGCCGTCGGTGCTCTGTCCGCAGGCCAGCCGTGCGTCGCGATAGCGGGTGAAGAGATCTTCTTCCGTCGCCGGAGTGCTCTCCTTGGAGGGCCCGGGCGGCGCCGAGGTCCGGGATCGGTCGTGGAGATCCGCCTTGAAGCGGTGCCGCTGGTAGGTCCCGGCCTCGATCTTGCGGACCGTCTCATCCCACTGGCGACGCATGGCCTGGTAGCGGGAGCAGAGGCTGCTGAACTTGAAGCGCTGAGCCGTATTGGGAATCGGCTGGTTCATGAGGAAGGCGAGGATCTTCTGCACGTCACCGCGCAGCAGGACCGGCTCTCGGGGGCGGGTCCCCAGGAAGTACTGCTCGTACTCGCGCTTGAGCTGGTTGATCTTGATCGAGAGGTTCTGGAGCTGGTCTTCCAGGGATTTGGACTCGATCACGCGCAGACCTCCTTCCGTTGGGATCGGCGGATCGCGAGGGCTCCTTGACGGGGAACCCACCCGGGCCGCCGAACGCCGGACGAGCGCCGGCCGAGGGGAAGGCTCCGCGCAATGACGCAGGATGACGCACCCGCCGTGCGCCTGCGTCAAAGACCGCGTCATGGCCCTGCGTCATTTCGATTCAGGCCGTGGTGGTGTCGGGTCGATCCGGGAGAGGTGGACACCCAGGCCGAGGCGATCGAACTGCTGCGCTCGGTGCTGCCCTGGTGGGCAGCCCAGGGAATCTGGCTGCCGGCCCTCATGGCGACAGCGGCCTGCGCCTTCCTGGGAACCTGGGTCGCCATCCAGGTCGCCGCCACACCCCTGCGACGGCTCGGGCCGGATGCCCCCTGGTACGAGCGCGTACGCTGCGCCCATCCGGCCCAGACGGTCTCGGGGTTCGCGTTGGTGTTCCCCGCCGTGACCTTCGGCGTCCTGGTCGGGATGTCTCGGGGGCCGCTCCTCAGCCTGGCCCCGGGCCTGGCGATCGGCGGCATCGTGCTCGTCGCCCTGCTCGCCAGCGCCTGGCCCCGGGGACGCTTCCAGGAACGTCGACTGGGCCGGCGTCGTTCCTGGGTCGCCACCCTGCGGGACGATTGGGTGGCGGTCCTGGTGATGGCTCCCCAGCTTCTGATCGTGATCGCCCTGGCCTGCGCGCTCCGCCCCCCGGCGAGCGCCGCGGATGCTGCGCTCTTCGCGCTGGCGGCGGCCGCAACCGGGGTGACGGCCTTTCACGCCGGTCTGCCGGTTCTGCGTTGGCTCGGTGCCGTGCGTCCGGCGCCTCCGAGGCTCCATACCCTCGTGATGCGGACTGCCGAGCGCGTCGGCGTGAGCGTCGATCGGGTGGAGGAGGTCGACTGGTCGATTGCGAATGCGTTCGCATTACCGCTGAGCCGGCGTCTGGTGTTCACTGGCCGCTGCAGCGCGATCCTGGACGACGAAGAGCTCTGCGCCATCGCCGCCCACGAGCTCGGTCACCTCTGCGAGCCCGCTCCCGCCCGGGCGGCTCGCTTCGTCTCGGGCTTCGTGCTCTTGCCCTTCGGAGCTGTGCCGTTGCTCCTCGACGCCTTCGGTCTTCCGGGCCTGGCGATTCCGGTCGGGATCCTCCTCGCCGCCGTCCTCGCCCTGCGGCCCCTCACCCGCCATCTCGAGGAGCGCGCAGACGGAGTCGCCCACCAGGGCGAGCTCACCCAGGGGACCTACGCCCGGGCCCTCGAGAAGCTCTACCGCGACAACGCGGCGCCGGTAGTCGGGGAGCGGAAGCGAGCACCCCACCCCCATCTCTACGACCGGCTCCTGGCCGCGGGAATCGAGCCGCCCTATCCCCGTCCCGCTCCCCCCAGCCGGGGCTGGAAGCTGGCCGGCGCCGCCGTGGCCCTGGCCTGTGCCCTCCTCGTCGCAATTGCTCTGCTGCTGGCTCCGGTCATCGCTCGAACGCCCTCGGAAGATCCGGTAACCGGACTGGCGCTCTCGGTGGCCCTTCGAGGCGAGCATCGGGACCTGCTGGCTCTTGCCCTGGCCTTCGACGCTCGCGGCGATGCCTCGGATGCCCTGACCGTCGTGCGAGCCACCGGCAGCCTGTTCCCCGACGACATCGCGGCGCCGGCTCTCGAGGCCACGATCCACAGCCGGCGTCACGAATGCACGGCTGCTCGGCACGCCCTCCAGCAGGCCGTGAGCCGGTCCGATTCCACGGATCCCTCCCCGGATGACGCCTGGATCCTCTCCGCCCGGGCCTGGGTCGAGAGCTGCCGCAGCCGCTCGACCGCGGCCCACCGGATCGACTCCTAGGACGCGTCCCGAGCCCGGGGTCGCTCCTAGGACGTCGCACCGCCCGGCTTCGCGTGACTCTCGAACCGCGCCAGGAGCCGCGTCAGATCGAGGGCATCCTCCGCCGGGATCCCCGCCGGGCCCAGGGGCGGGATCTCGCCCAGCAACGGTGCCCCCGGATCCCGACGCAGCACCTCCAGGTTTGCTGCGTCCGCGGGGGTCAGGGGCCCGTCGACATGACAGAGCACGAGCCCCGCCACGGAGAGCCCGCGCCGCTCGGCCGCCTCGAGGGTGAGCCGCGTGTGGTTGATGGTGCCGAGCGCAGCCCGCGCTACCACCACGAGGGGAAGCTCCCAGCGTGCCGCGAGGTCCGCCATGGTCACGGCCTCTGTGATGGGCACCAGCAACCCGCCGGCTCCCTCCACCACCAGGCAGTCGTGCCGGGCGCCGAGCTGCGCGAACGCCCGGTCGAGTATCTCCAGGTCCACGGTCCGATCCTCCGCTGCCGCGGCGACCTCGGGTGCCGCGGGCAGCGCGAAGGTCAGGGGGCAGATCTCCTCTACCGCGTCCTCCACCGCCGCGGCTTCGCGCAAGGCGAGGGCGTCCAGGGGTCCCACCACTCCCACGCCGGTTTCCATCGGCTTCATCACGCCCACGTCCACACCTCGCCGGCGCAGGCCCCGTGCGAGCGCGCAGGCGACGACGGTCTTGCCCACCCCCGTGTCGGTCCCGGTAACGAACCAGCCGCGCGGGCGCGTCATCCGCTGCGCGCGAGCTCTTCGGCCACCGCCGCGACCAGCGCGTCGATCTCCGCCTCGCTGTGGGTCGCCATGGGCGTGATGCGCAGACGCGCCGTACCCACCGGGACCGAGGGGTGGCGAATGCCGTGGGCAAAGAAGCCGCGTTCGAGTAGCCGCTCGCAGACGGTCATGGTGCGATCGTTGTCGCCGATCTGCACCGGAACGATCTGGGTCGTACTGGGGATCGTCGACACCCCCTGTGCGTCGAGTCCGCGGCGCAGTCGCTCCGCGTTGTGCTGGAGTCGCTCGCGGCGCCACGGCTCCCGTTCGACGACGGTGAGTGCGGCACGTGCGGCTGCGACCTGGGGCGGAGCGAGTCCGCAGCTGAAGATGAAGCTGCGCGCCGTGTTGACGAGAAGCTCGCGCAGTGCGCGGCTTCCGGCGACGAAGGCGCCGAAGGAGCCGAGGGATTTTCCCAAGGTGCCGAGCTGGACGTCGATGGCCTCGGCGGGAACGCCGCAGAGCTCCGCGGTCCCGCGGCCACGCGCGCCGAGGGTGCCGGTGCCATGGGCGTCGTCGAGCAGAAGCATCGCGCCGTGGCGCTGGGCGATCTCGCACAGCGCCGCGACCGGCGCGACGTCGCCGTCCATACTGTAGACCCCGTCGACGGCCAGCAGCACCCGACGACCGGGTCGCGCCTCCTTCGCGAGCACCTGGTCGAGGACCTCGAGGTCGCCGTGGGGGACGACGCGCACCTCGGCGCGGGTGAGGCGGCAGCCGTCGATGATGGAGGCGTGGGAGAGCGCGTCGGAGACGACGAGGTCGCCTGCGCCGGTGAGGGCCGGGATGACGCCGACATTGGCCATGTAGCCGGTGGCGAACACCAGGGCCGCTTCGACCCCGAGGAACTTCGCGAGATCCTCCTCCAGCTCCTCGTGGAGGGAGAGGTTGCCGTTGATGAGTCGAGAACCGCCGGCGGCGCAGCCCTGGTCGCGAGCGGCGCGCACGGCTGCCTCGACCACCTCCGGGTGATGCGCCAGGTCGAGGTAGTTGCTGCCGGCGAAGACCAACACCTCGCGTCCGTCCACTCGCATGCGTGGACCCTGGGCGCCTTCGAAGCGGCGCATGCTCCGGTGCGTGCCGCCTGCGCGAATCGCGGCCAAGGTCTGGGCCGCGACCTCATCGACCCTCATTCCGGACCTCAGGCGTCCCGTGCGACGTCGGGCTTGAGGAGCGCCCGGTCGCCGTCGAGTCGGAAGCCGGCGCCGATCTCGGGTGTGGGGCTCGCGGGGTTGCCCTCCACCTCGAAGCCCGCGTCGCGGATCATCCGGTAGGTGTCGTCGATGGCGTCGCCCCGGGTGGTGAGATAGCCCTCGACGAAGAGAGAATTGGCCGGCCAGAGCGAGAGCGCGTCGAGGTGACGCAGGTGACCCTCGCGACCGCCGGCGACGCGGATCTCCGCCGCCGGATTGATGAGTCGCATGAGACACAGAGCGCGCAGGCAGCGCTCCGGCGTGAGAGAGCCGTCGTCGGTGACCGGGTTGCCCTCGATGGGGATCAGGAAGTTCACGGGAATCGACGGGACCTCGAGCTCGCGCAGGTGGAACCCCACCTCGACGATGTCGCGGCTCTCCTCACCCATCCCGATGATCAGCCCGCTGCACGGCTCGATGCCGCACTTCTTCGCAGCGACGAGAGTTCGCACCCGGTCTTCGTAGGAGTGGGTGCTGCAGATGTCCGGGTAGTGGGAAGCGCTGGTGTTGAGGTTGTGATTCAGCCGGTCGAGACCCGCCTCGGCGAGGATGCGGGCGTGCTCCTCCTCGACGAGACCCACCGAGAGACAGACCTCGATCGGGAAGCGCTCCTTCACACCGCGGATCACCTCGGCGAGGCGGCGGGTGGCGGCCACGCTCGGCCCCCGCCCCGAGAGCACCATGCAGTAGCGGCTGGCACCGGCGCGTGCCGCGGCCTCGGCCTCGGCGAAGATCTCCTCGTCGGGCTTCATCGCGTACTTGCGGATCGGCGCGTCGGAATCGCGCGACTGGGAGCAGTAGCCGCAGTCCTCGGGGCACAGCCCGTTCTGCACGTTATTGAGCACGTGGACCATGACGCGCCGGCCGAAGTGGCGCTCGCGCGGCGCAAAGGCGGCCTGGAGCAGCGGGAGCAGGGCCACGTCCTCGCCATCGAGGATCCAGAGGGCGTCGCGCTCGCTCGGGGGCTCGCCCTGGAGGGCGCGTTCGGCGAGGGCTGCGTAGGTCTCGAACACGGGCGTACCTCGGGATTCGGTCGTTCGGGGGACGGGACGTGGGTCAGGCTAGAGGCCCGGCTCCGGCCCTGTCAACCGGGCGTCCGATGAGAGGTTGACAGTCGCCGCCCCGCTACACTGGGCGAGATGGCGCGGGTGAGGACCGTCTTTGCGTGCACCGAATGCGGTGCTCAGCAGCCCAAGTGGATGGGCCGCTGCCCGGAGTGCGGAGCATGGTCCTCCCTGGTGGAGGAGCGGGTCGGGGGCGGCGTCAGCGCCGACCCCCTCGCCGCGACCGGGGCCGCGCCGACCGGCGCGAAGCTGCTGCGGCTCGGCGAGGTCGATGCGGCGGGTCTGCCGCGCCTGGAGACCGGGATCCCGGAGCTCGATCGGGTTCTGGGCGGCGGGCTCGTGCCCGGCTCGGTGGTGCTCCTGGCGGGGGAGCCCGGGGTCGGGAAATCGACTCTGGCCCTCCAGCTTGCGGCCGGGCTTGCTCCAGCGCCGGTGCTCTACGTCTCCGGCGAGGAGAGCCCGGGGCAGATCCGCCTGCGCGCCGATCGCCTGCCGGCTTTGCCCGAGCGCCTCGCTGTGCTCGCCGAGACCCACGTCGAGGCGCTGGTCACGCCCTGGCGGGAGCTCGGACCGGCGCTCGTGGTGGTGGACTCGGTCCAGACCCTGCGCAGCGATCGCGTCGAGTCGGCGCCGGGCTCGGTCGCCCAGGTGCGCGAGTGCGCGGCCCTGCTCGCCGCCGCGGCCAAACGCCAGGGTGCGGCCCTCGTCCTGGTGGGTCACGTCACCAAGGAGGGAACGATCGCCGGTCCGCGGGTGCTCGAGCACCTGGTGGACGTCGTGCTGCAACTCGAGGGCGATCGCAGTCACGCCTTCCGCCTGCTGCGGGCGCAGAAGAACCGCTTCGGCTCGACCCAGGAGGTGGGCGTCTTCAGCATGTCGGGGACCGGCCTCGAGACCGTCGCCAATCCGAGCGAGCTCTTCCTGGCGGAGCGCCGCAGTGGTGCGCCGGGCTCGTGCATCGCCCCGCTGGTCGAGGGCACCCGAACCCTGCTCGTCGAGATCCAGGCCCTGGTGGCCCCGGCGGGCTACGGCACCGCGCGACGCACGAGCCAGGGGGTGGACGACGGCCGCCTCGCCCTGCTGCTCGCGGTCCTCGATCGCCGCGCCGGAGTCGACCTGCTCTCGCGGGACGTCTACGCCAACGCGGTCGGCGGGGTGCGGGTGAGCGAGCCCGGCGCCGATCTGGCGGTGGCCCTGGCCATCGCCTCGAGCCGGCTCGACCTGCCGGTTCCGGCGGACGTGGCCGCCTGCGGTGAGATCGGGCTCGGGGGGGAGATCCGCCGCGTGGCGCGGACCGACCTGCGCGCGCGGGAGGCCGTGCGGCTGGGCTTCCGCCGCATCCTGCTGCCCGAGGGTGCCGCCGACCTGGGCGACGTGCCCGGCGCGATTCCGATCCCGGTGGGCGACGTGGCGGCGGCAGTGCGCTGGCTGCGGGAGTCCACGCCGGTTCACAGCCGCGAGAACGGCCGTTAACCCTCTGAAATCAATCCGCTTTTTCGTCAAACGAGGCTTTGACAGCCTCCGAGGCGCCGGCTAGTCTGGCTCCCCGATGACGCAACTCCCCCCCGCGTCCTTCTCCCAGCTTCCGGTGATCGCGGCCTCCGACTTCGGAGCTGCGCTGGAGCGGATTTCCGAGCCCCTGGCGCTGGTCGAGCGGGCGATGCACGAGCAGGTCGCCTCGGCCAGCGAGCTCCTGGCCGCATTGGGCGACCACGTGCTTCGCTCCGGTGGCAAACGCATGCGCCCCGCGCTCCTGCTGATGGCGGCAGATCTCTGCGGCTACACCGGACCGCGACGCATCCACGTCGGCGCCGCGGTCGAGCTGCTCCACACGGCGACCCTGCTCCACGACGACGTGGTGGACTTCTCCCAGCTGCGCCGTGGTCGGCCCTCGGCGAACGCGCTCTGGGGCAACCGCCGCGCCGTCCTGGCCGGCGACTTCTTCTACGCCCGGGCGTCCTCGATGATCGTCGAGGACGGCGACCTCGAGATCCTGTGGATCTTTGCGAACACGATCCGGAGCATGGCCGAGGGCGAGCTCCTCCAGCTCGAGCGGAGCTTCGATCCTACGGTCACCGAGGCCCACTACTTCGGGGTGATCGAGCGCAAGAGCGCGGTGCTGCTCTCGGCCGCGTCCGAGGCCGGGGCGATCCTCGGCGGTGTCACTCGGGCGGAGCGGCGCAAGCTCGCCGACTTCGGACGGGAGCTCGGGCTCGCCTTCCAGCTGCGCGACGACGCCCTCGACTACGAAGACCGGGAGTCGGACCTGGGGAAACGTCCCTACGACGATCTGCGTGAGGGGAAGGTGACACTTCCCCTTCTGCTCGCCCTGAAGCGCTGCACCAACGCCGAACGCGACGCCATCGCATCGGTGCTGAAGACCGCGGCGTACAGGGAGGTCGAGGGCCGCGACGACGACTCCCTCGATCTCACGCCGGCTCTCGAGGCGGTGGAGCGCTACCGCGGCATCGCAGACACGATCCGTCGCGCGGGCGAGCACGCCGCCCGAGCCGCCGCGGCGATCGCCCCCTTCCCCGACGGCGTGGCCAAGCGAGATCTCCTGGCCGCCGCCGCCTTCTCCGTCGCGCGCGATCATTAGCGCGCGCCTCATTTCTCGCCCCGGTCCCGGGGAGAATCCCAATGATCGGAACCAAGGGACGCGCCGCGCGCGTGAGCGCGGTGGCGCTCGCGGGCCTTCTGGCGCTCGTGATCGGCGTCGCGAGCACCGCGACCTCGGCGGAGGGCGAAGCCGGCCTGAACGGCACGGTGAACGTCAACACCGCCACTCTCGAGGAGCTGACGCTCCTGCCGGGCATCGGCGAGTCGCGGGCGCAGGCGGTCATCGAGACCCGCAAGCGCCGCGGCGGCTTCAAGAGCGTCGACGACCTGATGGAGGTGAAGGGGATCGGCGAGGCCAGCCTCGAGCGGCTTCGCCCCCACGTCACCACCCAGGGCAAGACGACGGCCCGCATGACGCCGTGATCCCCAGGGCCGGCGGTGGGGCTTCCGCCGCCGGCCCGCACGGATGACTCGGCGCGGCGGCCGCGAGGCGGACGCTACCTTGCGGCGGTGATCGGACCTCGAAGCGCCCTCGCCCTTCTCGCCCTGCTCGTTTCGCTGCAATCCTTCGCCGAGCCGGAGGCGGATACGCTGCCGCGGGTGGTGTCGCTCAACCCATCGCTGACGGCGATCCTGCTCGCCCTCGACGCGGGCCCGGCGTTGGTGGGGGTGGACGACTGGTCGGCGCGGGACCTCCCCGAGGTGTCCTCCCTGCCCCGGGTCGGCGGCCTGTTCAACCCGAACCTCGAGGGGATCCTCGCCCTCGAGCCCGATCTGGTGGTCTGGGTGCCGGCCGCACAGCAGCGCAATCTGCGCGATCGCCTCGGTGACCTCGGCGTCGAGGTGCTCGTGCTCGACAACATCACCCTCCCCCAGGTGCTCGCCTCGATCGAGACCCTCGGCGCGCGGGTGGGCCGGGGGGTCGAGTCCCGAGAGCGCGTGCGCGAGATTCGCCGCGCCTGGACCCGTGTCGAGCGAGCCGCCGAGCGCCGCCCGCATCCGCGCACCGTCCTGGTGCTCCAGCGCGATCCCCTCTACGTGGTGGGAGGGGGCAGCTTCCTGGATGCGATGTTGCAAGCGGCCGGGGCCGAGAACCTCGCGGCGACCTTCGACGAGGCCTATCCGCGGGTTGCGGTCGAGTGGCTGATCGGTGCTCGGCCCGAGCTCATCATCGATGCCGCCGCCCAGCCCGAGCACGCCCTGGAGCACTGGTCGCGCTGGCCGTCCCTGCCCGCCGTGGCCGCGGGCCGCGTCGTCACCGTGCCCGCCGAGGTGGTGACTCTGCCCGGCCCCCATCTCGATCGCGCGGTCGCGCTCCTCGGTCGGGTCGTGGGCGGGGACCCGCCCGAGTGAGGGCGCTCTCGCCGCGACGGGTGACCGGCTCCCTCGCGGTCCTCGCGCTGCTGCTCGTCGCCGTCCTCTGGATGGGGATCGTCGCCGGGCCGAGCCCCATCACGGTGGGTCAGGTGTCCGCGGCCCTCTTCGGGGAGGCGGAGAGCGGCGCCGCGGCCGACATCGTGCTTCGCGTCCGCCTGCCCCGGATCCTGTTGGCCGCTCTCGTCGGCGCCTCCCTGGCCGTCGCCGGCGTGCTCTTCCAGGCGCTGCTCCGAAACCCGCTGGCCGATCCCTTCGTGCTGGGCGTCTCCGGGGGCGCTGCGGTCGGCGGTATCGCGGCACTCTCTCTGGGCGCGACCCTCGGCTGGGGCTACGCGGCCGTACCCCCGGCGGCCTTCGCCGGCGCACTGCTGACCACCGTGGTGCTCTACGCCGTCGCCGGTCGCGGCGGGAGCGTCTCCGGAACGAATCTGCTCCTCACCGGGGTCGTGTTCAACGCCTTCGCATCGGCGGCGATCGTCTTCCTCGCCTCCCTCGCCGGCCTTACCGAGGGCGCGAGCATCTTCCTGTGGCTGATCGGCAGCCTGTCGGCGATCCGGGTGGACGTGGCCGGCTGGGTCGCACTCTTCCTCTTCGCCGGGCTCGCTACCGCGCTCCCCCTGGCGCGCAACCTGAACCTCCTCGCCCTCGGCGAGGAGTCGGCGCGACAGCTCGGGGTGGACGTGGGACGGCAGCAGCGCCTGCTGCTCCTCGCCACGTCCCTCATGGTGGGCGCCGCGGTGGCGGTGGCGGGACTCGTCGGCTTCGTGGGGCTCATCATTCCCCACCTCCTGCGCCTGGCTCTCGGCCCGGACCACCGCCTGCTGCTGCCCGCCTCGGCCCTGGGGGGCGCCGCCTTCCTGGTGGCCTGCGACACCGCTGCGCGTACCCTGCTCGGGGGACGGGAGCTTCCGGTGGGGGCGATCACCGCCCTGGCCGGTGGGCCCCTCTTCCTCTACCTGCTGCGCCGCCATCAGCACCGGGCCTTCGCGCCGTGAGCGACCCGACGCGAGCTCTGGCCTTCGAAGGCGTGGGTGTTGCGCTGGCGGGGACGCCGGTCCTGCGCGACGTCAGCTTCGCCGTGGCGCCGGGTGAGATCGTCGGCCTGGCGGGGTGCAACGGCGCCGGCAAGACGACCCTGTTCCGGGTGGCCTCCCGGGTGCTGCGGCCGGATCACGGCGAGGTGCGTGTGGCTGGACGCCCCATCGCCCAGATGAGCCCGCGAGATCTGGCGCGCCGCCTGGCGGTCGTTCCCCAGGACGTCGCCGTCGCCTTTCCGTTTCGTGCCGGCGAGGTCGTGCTGATGGGGCGCTCGCCGCACCTCGGAGGCCTGGGCTTCGAGTCGCGGGAGGACGTCGCCCTGGCGAAGCGCGCACTCGAGGACCTGGGCGTGCTGCACCTGGCCGACCGCTCGATGCTCGAGCTCTCGGGTGGAGAGCGCCAGCTCGTGTTGGTGGCCCGGGCCCTGGCCCAGGATCCCCAGGTGCTGCTCCTCGACGAGCCGACGGCGCACCTCGATCTGCGGCATCGAACCGCCGTGCTGGAGCGGGTGCGGCGCTTCGTGGCCACCGGGCGCAGCGCGTTGGTGGTCTCCCACGACCTCACCCTCTCCGCCCGGTCCGTCGATCGGATGGTGCTGCTCGAGGGCGGGACGGTGTACGCCGCGGGGCCGCCCGCGGAGGTCCTCACCGTGGAGAATCTGCGTGCGGTCTTCGGCATCGACGCCGAGGTGATCCGCGCTCCCGACGGTGCGCCCCTTGTCGTGCCCCGGGCGGTTTACCGCTAGCTTTCGCTCCCCGTCCAACCGAAGAGCGTCAGCGAGGAGAGCCCGTGACCGAGACGATTCGCAGCGTGCTTGCGCGAGAGATCCTGGATTCCCGCGGCAACCCGACGATCGAGGTGGAGGTCGAGACCTCCGGTGGGTCGCGAGGTCTCGCGGCCGTGCCCTCCGGGGCCTCGACCGGCTCTCGGGAGGCCCTCGAGCTGCGCGACGGTGACGCCGACCGCTACGGCGGCAAGGGTGTGCTCGGCGCCGTCGCGAACGCCAACGGCGAGATCGCCGAGGCGGTGCGCGGAATGCCCCTCGGCGACCTCGGCGAGCAGACCGCTCTCGACCACGCCCTGATCGACCTCGACGGGACCGACACCAAGGCGCGTCTCGGCGCGAACGCTCTCCTCGGCGTGTCTCTCGCCGCCGCTCACGCCGCGGCGGCTGCGGCGAAGACCCCCCTCTACCGCTGGATCGGAGGCGATGCGGCGGCGCTGCTGCCGGCGCCGATGATGAACGTCCTGAACGGCGGGGCCCACGCGGACAACACGGTGGACCTCCAGGAGTTCATGCTCTTCCCGGTGGGCGCGCCCTCCTTCTCCGAGGCCCTGCGTTGGGGTGCCGAGATCTTCCACGGCCTGAAGAAGCTGCTGGGCGACAAGGGCTACGCGACCTCCGTTGGAGACGAGGGCGGCTTCGCTCCGAACCTGGAGAGCAACCGCGAGGCGATCGAGCTCGTCCTACGCGCGATCGAGGCCGCGGGATACCGACCGGGCGAAGACGTCGCGATCGCGCTCGACCCGGCGTCGAGCGAGTTCCATCGCAACGGGAGCTATGTGCTCGAGGGCGAGGGTGCGACGAAGTCCCCCGACGAGATGGTTGGATTCTGGGAAGAGTGGGTCTCGCGCTATCCGATCGTCTCCATCGAGGACGGCCTCGACGAGTCGGACTGGGATGGCTGGAAGACCCTCACCGATCGGCTCGGCACACGCACCCAGCTCGTGGGGGACGACCTGTTCGTGACGAATCCGAAGATCCTGGGCGAGGGCATCGAGCGCGGCGTCGCCAACGCCATCCTGATCAAGGTGAATCAGATCGGGACCCTCACCGAGACTCTCGAAGCCATCCGCATGGCGCGGGAGGCGGGCTACGCCTCCGTGGTGTCGCACCGCTCCGGCGAGACCGAGGACACCACCATCGCCGACCTCGCCGTCGGCACCGGCTGCGGCCAGATCAAGACGGGATCGCTCTCGCGCTCGGACCGGGTGGCGAAGTACAACCGGCTGCTGCGAATCGAGGGCGAGCTCGGTGACCGCGCCGACTACGCGGGCCGCTCCACCCTGGCCGGAGTACCGGCTTGATGCGCCGGGTGCTCTCCATCCTTCTAGGCGCCCTGGTGCTGGCGGCGGCGGTCCAGGCGTCGATTCCTTCGGCGGACAAGATCGCCGGGGCGATCGCCGAGGCCAACGATCTGGCGGGCCGCGCCAAGCCCCTGCTCCTCGGCGTCGAGCTGCGCATCTCCGGCGGAGGCGCATCGGCGGTCGGCGAGATCGCCACCCATCCGACGGGTCTCGCGCGGCTCGAGCTGCGCAGCCCCCAGGGCTTCGTCGAGCGACACCTGCTGCTGGGGGATCAGTACCAGGCGAGCCGCGACGGCGAGCTCCTGGCCAGCCCCCATCCCTTCCTCCCGCCGGTGTTCCTGCTCCAGGCCACCTCTGGTGCCGCCCTCGCCGCGGCCTTGTCGAGCTTCGGCGTGGCCGGGCAGGAGGTCGTGCTCGGCCGCCTCGAAGACTACGACTGCTACGTCTTCGGGGGGCGTCGCTACCCGGGACCCATGGAGACCGAGGCCCTGCTGCCCTCGCTCTGGATCGAGATGGAGAGCTTCGAGCCGGTGCGGATCGTCCGCTCCGACGGGACCGAGTATCGCCTCGGCCCGATCGAGGTCTTCGACGGCATCCGCCTGCCGAGCTGGATCGAGATCCAGACCCCGGCGCTGCGGGCGCGACTGGACATCCTGCACGCCTCCCGGGCGGATGCTCCGGCGGCTGCCTTCGTGTCGGACTGGCTGCGGAGCGCGCCGCCGGCCGAGTAGCCCCGCCTGCCCTCCGCCGGAGGGCCTCCCGGGTGTGCTGGATCGGCCCCAGGGCCGGGCGTCGGGATTTTTCGCGTGGGCCCGCAATTCAGGGCTAATGCAATCCGCCAGGAATACCGAATAGATCCGACACAACGCGGTGAGGACGTGAATCCCGTGGATTCACGGGGACTTGGTCTCATGCCCTACCGCCTGGCGAAATGGGAGAGCCCGTGTCGGAGAAGAGCCGTCTCAACATCATGGTGGTGGATCGCGACGACGCCACCGTTCTCGATCTGAAGGATCTGCTCGCGGCCCAGGGATACCGGGTCCAGGTGGAGAGCGATCCTACGATGGTGCTGGACCAGGTGAAGTGCGGGAAGGTGCAGCTCGTGCTGCTCGATGTCTCGCCGCCCGCGGATCCCGGCATCGAGCTGCTGGAGCGCATCCGCGGCGTCGACTCCGACGTGTGCGTGATCGGCATGACCGCGATGCCCACCGTCGACGTGGCCGTACGCGCCCTCAAGCGCCAGGCCTTCGACTACCTGGAGAAGCCGATCGCCGAGGAAGAGGTGAAGGCCGTCATCGAGGCGGCGATCCGCGAGAAGGGGCTCCTGGTCGACATCGAGGCTCGTCTGAACCAGATCGTCGGAGGCCGTCTCCGGGAGCGGCGTCAGGGAGCCGAGCTGACGCTCAAGCAGCTGGCGAATCGCACCGGCCTGTCCGTGAGCCTGATCTCCCAGATCGAGCTGGGCAAGAGCGCGGCGTCGATGTCGACGCTCCACAAGCTCGCGACCGCACTCCAGATCAAGATGACCTACTTCTTCGAGACCGTATAGCCGGGGCTCGGGACCCCCCGCGCGGCGCCTCGCGCGCCGGGGCGGGGGCCGCCGGCCCCTGCACGCAGGGCCGGTTATCCTTGGGGCGACCCGGACGGGGCTGGGATCGGCCCGGATCGGTCCTGCCTGCGGGCACGAAGGAGTCGAGGCGTGCGTTCCGTCGAGGATGCCCGGCCGCGTCGCGGTCTGTCCGTGCCGCTGCTTACCGCGCTCGATGATGCGGGCGCGTTGGTGGAGTCGGACCAGCGCGCGCTGGTCCGCTGGGTGCTGCAAGAGGGCTACGGCGCCGACGTGATCTTCGCCGCCGGCACCACCGGCGAATGGGACCGGATCGACAACGCCACCCGACAGCGCGTCGTGGCGATCAGTGTCGAAGAGGTCGCGAAGGCGAACCTCGCCTCCAGCGATGGCAGCGGAAGGCCGGTGGAGTCCTGGGCCGGGATCACGGCCCATTCGCCCCGGGAGACGTTGGAGAACCTCGACTTCGCCATCGCCCACGGCGCCGACGCCGCGGTGCTCGCGCCGCTGTCGATCCGGGGCGTCGACGATCCCGTGCGCTTCGTGACCCGGGACGTCTCGGACCTGCTGGATTCCCGCACCCGTCGCATCCCGGTGTATCTCTACGACAACGCGGATATCGCCATCGACCCGAAGGTGCCGCACATCCGTACGCGACAGGTCAAGGCGATGTCGCGTCTCGACTTCGTGCGTGGCATCAAGGTGTCGGCGCCGCGGCGGGTGCTCGGCAACTACACGAAGGCCGCTGCGGGCTTCCGCGAACGCGGCGAGTTCGGGATCTACGTGGGGAACGCGCTGCTGATCTTCGATCTCTTCCGGCCCTACAGCGGCTGGCTGGGCTCGCTCGCCGAGCACTGGAATCGCTACCGCCTGCGTGGCGGTCTGCCGATCGGCGTGGTGTCCGGACCCGCCAACGCGATGCCGCGAGAGTGGGCCCGTGCCTGGCAGGTGTGTCGCGCCGGTGACGCCGAGCGAATGGACGAGGTGCGCAGCGTCCTCGACGCCTTCCGCGACGCGACTCGCCGCGCCGGACCCAAGCGCACGATCGCGTGTCTGAAGCGCGCTCTCGCCCATCAGGGCGTGATCGCCAGTGCCGCCGTCGCACCGGAGACGGCGTCGCTATCGGGCGAGGCCGCCGAGCGCTTCGACACCGACTTCGAGGCGGTTCGCGCCCTGGCCGCCGAGCGCATCCGCGCGCCCTGGGTGTCTCGCCCGTCGGAGGGTGTACCGGCGGAGTTCGTGTGACCGGGGGCCGTCTCGACGTCGTCGGCATCGGCAGCATGGTGGTGGACCGGCTGCACCGCGCGCCGCGCATGCTCGGCGCCGACGCCAAGGGCATCCTGCGCGACGTCGACGGGGCGGGGCCGGTGCGCCGTGCCGTGGGTGGGGTCGTGCTCAACCATCTCGGGTGGGCGGCGGCTCTCGGCCTGCGCACCGGGATCTTCGGCCGCCAGGCGCCGGACGAGAACGGCGCCTTCCTGCGCGCGGCGATGGACCGGGCCGGGATCGCTCGCGACATCCGCCTGGACGGGGAAGCCAGCTCCTTTGCCGAGATCTTCGTCGACGACGTCGGAGACCGGGCGATCTACATGGCGCCCGGCGCCACGACCCGGACCACCCCCGAGCAGGTGCGGGATCACGAGGACTTCATCGCGCGGGCCACTCATCTCAGCACCGAGGTCTCGCAGCTTCCCCTGGCGAGTGCTCTCGAGGCCCTGCGTCTGGCCCGGTCCCACGGCGCGGTGACGATCGTCGATCTCGACGTGCCACCCTCCGACGCCCTGGCCACGGGTCTCGGCGACCGCGAGACCCTGGACGCGGTGCTGGCGGCGGCAGACTGGCTGAAGCCGTCGAAGAGCGCCGCGCGGGAGCTGGTACCGGACGCCGGCGATGATCCCCTCGCCGTGGCGCGCGCCCTGCGCGAGCGCTTCGGCTGCGAGGCGGTGGTGGTGACCGACGGAGCGGCGGGCTGTGCCGTCGCGGCGACCGGCTTCGAGGGCTTCGTCGCTACCCACCCGGTGAAGGCGGTCGACAGCACCGGCGCCGGAGACGCATTTCTCGGTGGGTTGCTGGCCGGCCGCTGTGGCGGGCTCGACTGGCTCGACGCGGCAGGTCTCGCGAATGCCTGCGGCGCCGCCTGCGTCGAGCGTCTCGGGGCCTTTCCCGAGGACCCGGTCGCCGTGCGCCGGCGAGTGTTCGAGCTCTACGACGGTCCGAGGCCCTCTCTCGAGGCGGCTGCATCCCAGGAGGAGGTCTCGGCAGGGGGAGAGGAGGCCCTGGCCCTGCTCGACGTCTCCCTGACCGAGCTGGCCGCGTTGCGGGCACGGCTCGGTGCGGCGGACTTCGATACGGCCATCGCTCTGCTGCGTGAAGCGCGCGAGCGGGGTGGGCGCCTCCACGTCACCGGGGTTGGCAAGCCCGAGCACCTGGCTCACTACGCGGCTTCCCTGTTCTCCTCCACGGGAACGCCGGCGAGCTTCCTCCACGCCACCGAGGCGGTGCACGGCAGTGCCGGGCAGCTCGTCGCCGGCGACGTGGTGATCGCGATCTCGAACAGCGGCAACACCGAGGAGATGAAGCGCGCCGTCGAGGTCGCCCGGGCCATGGGCACCCGGGTGATCGGAGTGACCGGGGGCGCGCAGTCCTGGCTCGCGACCCATGCCGACCTCTGGCTCGATGCCGGGGTGACCCAGGAGGGAGGCCCGTTGGGGCTCGCACCGCGCGCCAGCGCGGCGGCGGAGCTGCTGGTCCTGGCCGCGCTGTCGGCGGGGCTCGAGCGCGATCTGGGTCTGTCCCGCGCCGAGTACCACCGGCGCCACCCCGCGGGGAATCTCGGCCGCCTCTCCGGCGACGCGTCGGACTGACCGCCGCGCCGGGCTTCGGCGGCTGCTGCACGCCTCCTGCCTAAGGTCGATCGGCGTGCCGCCGATGGTCTCCTCGAAGGGTGCTTTTCACACCGAGCCGAGTGCGTCCACTGTTCCCCTGGAGGCCTCCCGATGGAAAGTGCCCCGGTCCCGGATCCGGTCGACGACCCGGATCTCGATCGTCTCCTCACCTCCTTCGACACCCACTACGCCTGGAACTACGGCTCGGTGAAGGAGGGCCTGCGCGACCTCTACGAGAAGGCAAAGCGCGAGCAGTGGAACGGCACCACGGAGCTGGACTGGAGCCAGGCGGTCGACCCCCAGAGCGAGATCGTGCCCGAGGCCTTCAACCCGCTCCAGGATTATCGCCCCTTCCGACGCCTCGACGCGCGGGAGCGCTCGCGCTTCCGCCACGCCTCCCTCGCCTGGCAGCTCTCCCAGTTCCTCCACGGGGAGCAGGCAGCGCTCATCACCGCGTCCCAGCTCGTGGCGGCGGTGCCCTGGATCGACGCGAAGCACTACGCGGCCACCCAGACCGTGGACGAGGCGCGCCACGTCGAGGTCTTCAGCCGCTACGTGAGCGAGAAGCTCGAGTGGGAGTTCCCGATCGACGCGAACCTGAAGAGCCTGCTCGACATCATCCTGCTCGACGAGCGATGGGACTTCAAGTACCTGGGCATGCAGGTCCTGGTCGAGGGCCTCGCCATGGCGGCCTTCGCGAACCTCTACCAGCTCGTCCAGGAGCCGCTGCTCAAGCACCTGATCCACGCGGTGATGCGCGATGAGTCGCGCCACGTCGCCTTCGGCGTGCTCGCGCTCCGTGATCACTACAAGGATCTCTCGGCCGGGGAGATGCGCGATCGGGAAGATTTCATCATCTACGCGTGCGAG
>CALDCK010000374.1 GCA_937937315.1 uncultured bacterium | reverse complement strand
ACGCCGCTCACATCGATGCCCCGGGCGGCGATGTCCGTGGCCACCAGGATGTCGTACTGGCGGGAACGGAAGCCGCGCATCGCGCGGTCGCGCTGGGACTGGGACATGTTTCCCTGGAGAGCCACGGCGCGGTGCCCGGCCTTGCCGAGCTGCTCAGCCAGGCGCCGGGCTCGGTGCTTCGTGCGGGTGAAGACGATCGCCGAGTCGCAGTCGTCGTGGTCCAGCAGGTGCTCGAGCAGGGCGCGCTTGCGCCGCTCTGCCACCGGGTAGAGGGCGTGATCGATGGTGGACGCCGGCGCGGCGTCCGCCAGCTCGACCACGTGGGGATCCGTCAGGAGATCGTCGGCGAGGCGGCGGATCTCTCGGGGCATCGTGGCCGAGAAGAGCAGGTTCTGGCGGCGCTTCGGCAGCGCTGCGAGGATGCGGCGGATGTCGGGCAGGAAGCCCATGTCGAACATGTGGTCGGCCTCGTCGAGGACGAGGGTCTCGACCCGACCGAGCTGCAGGACGCCCTGCTGGAGCAGGTCGAGCATGCGGCCCGGACAGCCCACAACGATCTCGGGATGGTTGCGCAGTGCGTTGATCTGGCTGCGCATCGAGACGCCGCCGTAGATGGTGACCATCTTCAGGCGGGTGAAGCGGGAGAGGGTATCGATCTCGGCCGCGATCTGGGTGGCGAGCTCCCGCGTGGGTGCGATCACCACGGCGCGAGGGCCCTTGCGGCGCTCCTCGAGGAGCCGGTCGAGCAGCGGTAGTGCGAAGGCAGCGGTCTTTCCGGTGCCGGTCTGGGCGAGGCCCAGTACGTCGCGGCCGTCCTGGCCGGCGGGGATGGTCTGGACCTGGATCGGTCGGGGGGACTCGAAGCCGGCGGCGCGGATACCGCGCCCGAGAGCTTCGTGGAGCCCGAACCGGTCGAATCCGGTCGAGACGAGATTACTTGAAGCAGACATGTAGAATTCGTTCTCCGCCGTACTCGTTCGGACTGAGCCCGTACGGCACGGCCGTACCTATCTGGCCCAGACAACAGCGAAGGGCGAGAAGGATTCGTGGGCGGCGCGACCTCGGGGGGAGATGAGAGGTCCTGTTGTTCGCCGCTGCCGGGCGATTGCCCGATCATGAGTCAATTAGCCCGTCTATCGGCTGCCCGCCACCCCGGGCTGTAGATCCTGTTCGCGAGCCCCTCCAGGAGGGGCTCGCTTCAGCGGAGATTCTCGCGCAGCGCCTCGACGATCTGCTCGGCCATTATCCGATATCCCTCGGCGCGTGGGTGGTGATCCGGATAGAGCAGCTTCTCGCAGGCGGGGTCCGCACAGAGGCTCCGAAAGTGCGCCTCCTGGTCGACGAGCGGCCGACCCGTGGCCCGCGCTACCGCTCTCAGGGACTCGTTGGCGTCGCTGTAGGGCCACACGCGGGCCGGGTAGGTCATCAGGAAGAGCCGGGCGCCGCGCTCGTCGGCGAGCCGCGCGATGCGCCTCAGGTGCTCGGCCCGATCCTCGCGATACTCGGTGGCTCTCGGAAGTGTGGACCGGGCCCAGGATACGTCGATCTCCTCCTCTCCGAGTAGCAGGCGGCCCTCGCCGCGATCGAAGCCCTCGTGGTGGTCGAGCGTGAAGCTCACCTTCGCTGCGCCCACCGCGCCGTAGAAGAGTCGATAGAGTCGCGAGTGGCGCTCCAGCAGCCTTCGAAGAGGGCTGGAAGAGGGAAGCGATTCGTCTTCCTCCGCGGGCAGCGTCCAGAAGTCGTTGACTCCCAGCATCACGATCAACACCTCGGGGCGCACGCTGTCCAATAGCCGAGGCAGGTCGCGAGCCGCCTGGGAGGAGTTGTTGCCGGGGAAGCCCGCGTTGGCCACCGAGAGGGGCTCGGAGGGGGCCCGGGCATTCCAGAGCGTCTCGAGCTGGCTCGGGTAGCTCTCCCCGTCGTCGACGTAGAGTCCGTAGGTGTTGGAGTCGCCGATGGTGAGGACCCGCCGGCTTCCCGCCTCGCCGACGCCCCAGGCGCGCACCCGTTCCTCGGACAGGACCAGGGCCGCGACCTGGAGCAGGCCCTCCAGGAGCAGGACCCCGAATGTCAGCGCGAGTGCGGCTGCGCCGATGCGTCGCAGTCTGTGTTGCTTCATCGACCCCATCGCAGTCCCTAGGATATCACCAGGACCCGCGGCGCACCGCGGCGTCGGGTTGGATGGCCGGCGCGATTCGGGCGTTCCGCGCGCGGCGGTCCGGTCGGCGGGGGGTGGTAAAGTGACCGCTGAGCGGGAGTGGAGTGGAAGCGAGGCGTGACGAAGTCGCACGGTGGGGCAGGGCGGGGTTATCAGAGCCTTGCCTACATGCCGCAGCTCGACGGCCTCCGGTGTGTCGCGGTGCTGCCCGTGATGGTCGCCCACTTTCGTCTCTTCGATACTTCTTCACCCTTCTACTGGGTCGGCTTCATCGGTGGCGGGCTGGGCGTCGACCTCTTCTTCGTGCTGAGCGGCTTCCTCATTACCTTGCTGCTGATCGCGGGCCTCGGTGAGGTAGAGCAGGGGCTCCAATCCCGAAGCCGCATGCTCGGGTTCTTCTACGCGCGCCGCTTCCTGCGCATCTTTCCCATCTACTACCTCACGCTGCTCGGGCTCGGGCTGCTCGGAAATCGCGACGTGCTGGAACTGCTTCCCTGGCACCTCACGTATACGACCAACCTCCACATGGGATGGACCGGCGAGTTCGGGGCCGCGACGGTGCACTTCTGGAGCCTCGGGGTCGAGGAACAGTTCTATCTGCTCTGGCCGGGTCTGATGGCCCTCGTGCCGCGCCGACACTGGGTTCCCCTGCTCGTCGGCGTGATCGGGCTCGCGACTGCCTCGCGCTTCGTCATCTG
>CALDCK010000373.1 GCA_937937315.1 uncultured bacterium | reverse complement strand
TTCGAGATCGCGCCTGGCGAGGCGGCGGAGAGGGCGAGGGAGGAGAGCTCTCCGGTGCGGCTCCAATCGCCCGGGCCTGCCGCGTCGTCTCCTCCCGGATCCGCGCGCTCGAAGGGCGCAGGGACTCCGACTCTGATTCCGGATACCCTCCAAGACCGTGACCACGAACGAGGACGGGTCGCCTCTGGGCGAGGGCGTGACCGCGAAGCCGGAGGGAAGCGGGCGGGGGAGCCCTCCGCCGGATTGCCCGGAGGCATCCGACGGCTGGCAACGCCTGGCGATCCTCGCGGAGAACGAGCGGCGCTTCCGGACCGTCGCCCAGGCCACCCAGGACATGGTGACCGAAACCGACTACGCCAGCGGCGAGTTCACCTACGTGAGCGGTGCCGTCGAGACGGTTCTCGGCTGGTCGCCGGAGGAGCTCACCGGCACTCGGGCCGTCGCCCTCCATCATCCGGGGGAGGCGTCCATCTTCCTGAAGCACGTGCGCGGAAGCCGCGAGGGCGAGCCCTTCCACGTCCCTCCGCATCGGCTGAAGAAACGCGATGGGGGTTGGGCCTGGGTGGAGGCGACCGGCCTGCGCTATCGGCGACCCGGCGGCGAAGTGCGGATCATGGGGGTCGCGCGCGATATCACGGCGAGGCGAGAGGCGGAGCAGGCACGTTCCGAGCTCGAGGCGCGCTTGCAGCGCACCCAGCGCCTCGAATCCCTCGGCATTCTCGCGGGAGGCATCGCCCACGATTTCAACAACCTGCTCACGCCCATTCTCGGGAGGGTCGGCCTGCTCCTCGCGGACCTCCCGCAGGATGCCGCGACCCGGGGGCACGTGGAGACGATCCGGCTGGCGGCGAGCCAGGCGCGGGCCCTTACGGACCAGATGCTCGCCTACGTCGGAGAGACTCCCTTCAAGCTCGACGCCGTGGACCTTCCCCGTGTGGTGAACGAGATGCGGGTGCTGACGGAGACCGGGAAGCGAACGGTGACCTTCGCCTACTCCCAGGCGGAGGACGTTCCTACCGTTCACGGCGACGCCGGTCAGATCGGCCAGGTGGTGCTCAACCTGATCTCGAACGCCTCGGAGGCTCTCGATTCCAAGGGCGGCCGCATCGAGGTCAGCACCCTAAGGGTGATCGGGGATCGGGCGACGCTCGATGCCTGCTACTTCGGCGAGATCCTCCCGGAGGGCGACTACGCCTGCCTCCGGGTCCGGGACGACGGGTGTGGCATCTCCGCGGAATCCGTCGACCGCGTGTTCGATCCCTTCTTCACCACCAAGTTCACGGGGCGTGGGCTGGGGCTCGCTGTCGTGCAGGGCATCGTACGTCGGCACCGGGGCTGCATGCGGGTCCAGAGCCGCCTCGGGGAGGGAACGACCTTCGAGGTCCTCCTGCCGGCCATGGATCGAACCGCGCCGCTCGCCTCTCGGGTCGAGGCCGACGAGGCGCCGGCCGTCGAGGCCTCGCAGGTCGCTGCCGTCGACGGCGCGATCCTGGTGGTCGACGACGACGACGGAGCCCGGGAGCTCGCTGTTCTGGTGCTCGAGCGCGTCGGCTTTTCCGTCCTCGCTGCCTCGAGCGGAAGGGAGGCGGTCGAGCTCTTTGGCCGCCAGGGCGAGGAGATCGCCGGTGTGGTCCTCGATGGCACCATGCCTGGTCTGAGCGGTGCCGACGTCTTCGATGCGATACGCAGCCAGGACGCCCAGGCACGCGTCATGCTCGTATCCGGCTACGCACCCGGGCGCGACGCCGAGGCCCTCTTCGAGCGTGGCCTCGCGAGCTTCCTGCACAAGCCCTTCGATGCCGAGGCGCTCGTCGCCGCGGTCCAGCGGCTCGTCGCCTGATCCGCCCCTATTCGCCCAGCACGCTCGGAGTCAGCAGGTTCGCCTCCTCCTGGCTCATCTCGAAGCGGAGAAATCCGGCGAAGTGCTGGAGCTCACGGGCGATCAGCAGGGTCGGCGGGTACTGGCTGAGCCTTCGCAGCAGGTACTTGAGGAGCTCCCTCTGCTCGTGGTGCTCGTTCACGAGCCGTCTTGCGAGCTTCTCTCCGTTGGCTCCGGCCCGCCGGAGGACCGGCTCGAGGAGCTCCTGCTCGCGGTCGAGGTGGGAGCCGAACTTCTCGTAGAGCTCGAGCCCGCGTGAGTGGAGCTCACTGCCGAGATCTGGATCGTCGCCCAACGCTCGCTCGAAGCGCTGGGCCAGCTCTTCTACATCGCGCACCAGCGATCTCATCTCGTCGTGCTGTGCCACGATCTCGCTGCGAACGGGGCTCTCGCTCACCGAAGGGTCCTCCCATTCCGGATCATGCCGCGCCTTCGCCTTCGTGCGCCACCGTCCCGTCGTTTTCCGGGTCGGAGGACGGGGGGGCGCCGTTCTCGCCCGCCCGACATGGGGCCAGCACGGGTGCGCGGTCTCCGGGGCTCTTCCCCCCTCTCGCAGCGTCTGCCACCACGCGCTCGACTGCGCCCGCCATGGCGCGCTCGAAGCAGCGGTGGTGACCTGCGTTGACGAAGTGGCCGGAGCAGGGGATCTCCACCATGTGCGCCTGGGGGAGGGTCTCTCGCACCCCGGCTTGATGATCCCGGGGAATGAGCCGGTCGCGGCCGGCCCAGACGAAGGCGGTCGGCAGGCTCAAGCCCTGCAAGCGCGTCCAGAGGCCATCGGGGCCGTAGGCGGGATCGAGGGCGAGCTCTCGACTCGCAGACAGGAAGGCCTCGCGGGTGGCGGGGCACGAGCTGTAGTAGATGACGCGGACGCAGGCCCGAGCGAGCCAGTCATCCTCGAGCGCGGGCATCGCCTCCAACGCGTCGGCCACGCGCTTGAGCAGGGGCCAGGCCCGTTCGAGGGGCAGGTACTCGGACCATTCCGGCCGGATGGCCCGAGCTGTGTCGAGGAAGCGTCGGCGATGTCGCCAGGGGAGATAGGGCGCCACGAGCACGATCCCGCGGAATGCGGTGGGATCCTCGAGCGCGGCTTCGAGGGCGACCCTGCCCCCCAGCGAGAAGCCCAGGATCAGCGGGGGGGTCTCGAGGCTACGCGCGAGCTCGAGGACCGGCGCGGCGAGCACCTTGGGCGTGAGTGGCTCATCCGGGGCGAGGCTCCGACCGAAGCCCGGCAGGTCCACGGCGAGGGTGCGCAGCCCCTGGCCCGCGAGATCCTTTGCGAGCCCGCCAAAGGCCGACGACTCGAGGGCAAGGGGGTGCAGGGCGATCAACGGATCGCCGGCGCCCCATTCCTGGTAGTGCAGCATCGCGACCTCGCCCGGGGGGCGTCCAGCTTAGGTGCACGTCGTATGCCGTCCACCGGGCCGGGGAGCGTCCGACGGGCTCCCGGATGGGGCGGAAAGGGCAGGGCAGGGGTGTTCCAGGACAGTCCCAGGCTTCGCGGAAGCCCGACCGGATCGGCCCCGGATGTGATAGGCATGGATCCGAGATGCGGACCCGGGAGCGAACGAAGATGGGCTGGACTGGACGGCGCCTCGGGCTCGTGTTGACCGGACTGCTGCTCGCAGGCGCCGCAGGGGCCGATACCTACCAAAGCCTCGCGGGCACCTTCGTGCTCTCGGGCGATGAGGTTGCGCCCCTGGAGGGCTGGCTCGAGGTTTTGCTCGCCGAGACCGAGGCGCCCCCGGTGGGGCGACCGGCGACACTGCTCGTCGACGACTTCTCCCTGCGAGTCGGCGACGACGAGCTCGTGCCCCGAGGGCCCATCGTCTACGAGGGACTCGAGCCCCTCTTCTACCTCGAGGCGGCGAATCAACTGCACGTCGAGCCCGACAGGGTTCGGTTCCTTCACCTGCGCTCCGGGGGCGCACTCGTGGCCGAGGAGGCGGAGCAGGTGACCTTCCGCTTCGTCGAGCTGCGTGGCGGCACCGGCCCAGCCGTCGGGGAGATCGGGGAAGACGGACTACCACGACGCCTGCATCTCTCCGGCACCCTGTACGAAGTCGATCAGACCTTTCGGCTTCCCGGGGACGATTGCGCCACGCCCGGAGGCGGGGGCGTTTCGATCGGACTCGGGCCCGGAGGCGACTCCACGATCATCGACGGATCGCTGACGGGGCCCGGGGCGACGCTGATCGCCCAGCCCGCTCCCACGCTCTCCGCGGCGGCTGAGAGCGGCACGCTGACCCTGGAGGACCTGGGTATCGAGGCGCCCGCCGGCGCGGAGCTTTTCCACGACGGACAAGGGGGTCTCACCATCCGCACGGAGGGCGACCTGATCCTCGAGGGAGGGATCGGCGACTTCTTCGAGCTCACGAGCCTGACGCTCATCGCCGGTGGAGACATCCACATCGAGGGCGAGCTGCGTCTGGCTCCCGATGCGAGCCTCCACCTGGAAGCAGGCGGCAACGTCGCCGTTCCCGAGCTGGCGGAGGGCGTCGGGGACGGCCGGCTCGACATCGAGGTCATACCCCTCTGCCGAGACCTTCGCCCGGTCTTCCCGACGACGGAGCGCCGGATCGGCGCCTTCACTCTCGTGGTGACGGCGGCGCAACCGATCCGGATCGGCGTGCAGCGCAAGCGCGGCCGCGGCACGATCCGTCCCGACAGGCGTGAGGCCATCGCGGTCGGCGTGTTCGGAGCGGAGGATCTCGACGTCGAGGAGATCGTTCCGAGCTCCCTGCGCCTCGGCCCGAGCGAGGCGATGCCGATCGGCCGCCGATCCGTACGGCGCGACCTCGACGGCGACGGCCATCGGGATCTGCTCCACCGGTTCTGGGCCAGCGATCTGGAGGCAGGGCGCGGAGATCATCTGCTCTGTCTCGTCGCCAGCGACGGCGACGGGGACCTGCTCGAAGGCTGCGACACGATCGCGCCGCGCCCCTGACGGGGATCCAGGCTCATCGCGATGCACGCACGGCATACGTCGACGCCGCTGCGTGCGTTCGTCACCGCCCTGGCCCTCGCCGCTGCCATCGCCGGCGTCTACCTCCCGGTCCGCGACCACGCCTTCGTCGAGTTCGACGACCCGCTCTACGTGCGAGACAACGCCGTCGTCCAGCGGGGCCTCACCGGCGAGAGCATCGACTGGGCGTTTCGCTCCGACCAGGCGTTCCTATGGCATCCGCTGACGTGGCTCTCCCTGATGCTCGACACCGAGCTCCACGGAGCGGACGACGCCGGGCCCTACGCGCTCACCAACGTCGCGCTCCACGTCGCCAACGCACTGATCCTCCTGGGCCTGCTCACGTCGCTCACCCGTCGCCTCGGGCCGAGCGCATTCGCCGCGGCGCTCTTCGCGCTCCACCCCCTGCGTGTGGAGCCCGTGGCGTGGGTCTCGGGGCGCAAGGAAGAGCTCGCCGCACTCTTCGCGCTGCTGGCGATCTGGGCCTACGTGGACTGGACCCGGCGCCGGAACCTCTGGCGGGCTGCGGGCGCGTTGGCCCTCTACGGCCTGTCACTGCTCGCGAAGCCGGCCCACTTCGCGCTGCCCTTCCTGCTCCTCCTGATCGACGCCTGGCCCCTCGAACGCTTCCAGAGGGCCATCGACGCAGGTGGGGCGGCCGTCCGACGTCTGGTCCTCGAGAAGCTCCCCTGGCTCGCCCTTGCGTCGGCGGCAGCCCTGGCGAGTGCGCTGATGATCGTCCGGACCCAGAATCCTTGGGTCGAGGACCCGCCGCTGCTGCTGCGCATCCTCACCGCACCGATCAGTGTGGTCCTCTACCTCGAGAAGACGATCTGGCCAACGGGGCTTACGATCGTCTATCCCCAGCCCCACCAGATGGGCCTTCCCTTCTACGGCGGACTCGAGATCGCCGCCGCCTGGATCGTGCTCGGCGGGGTCTCCCTCGGCGCGCTGTGGTTGCGTCGGGACCACCCGGCCGTGCTCTGGGGGTGGGCC
>CALDCK010000372.1 GCA_937937315.1 uncultured bacterium | reverse complement strand
AGCAAAGCGATCGCAGCCGTCCTCTTGGCCGTGCTCCTGGCTTGCACTCCCAGCCGGGAGCAGCAGGTTGCCGAGATTCGAGCGCTTCACGAGGAGGGCGGCTACGCGGCGTCCATCCAGATGCTCGAAGTCCTGCTCGATCAAGACCCCGATCATCCCGAACTCAACCAGTTGTATGGCGTGGCCCTGCTGGCCACTCGGCAGGCGGCGCTCGCGGTCTGGCCGCTGCGCAAGGCGGCCGAAGCGCCGGAGCGCAGCCTCGAGGTCGGGATTCTCCTCGCCAGAGCCCATCTCGAGAACCAGAGTTTCGCAGACGCCATTGCGGCTGCGGATCGCGTCCTCGAGCAGGCGCCCGATCTCCTGGAAGCGTTGCTGGTTCGGATCGACGCGAAGCTGGCCGCAAAGCGCGCCGAGGACGCGCTGGTGGACATCGACACGATCCTCGAACTCGATCCAAGTCAGCCTGATGCGCTGATCGCACAACTGGTGGCGTTGCTCGAACTCGAGCGGGTCGAGGAGGCCGAGGCAGCGCTCGCCGCGGCGCGGGAGCGCGCAGACGAACTCGTCGGCCAGGAACCGGTTCAGGCGAGGTTCTGCGTGGCGAGTGTCGTCTTCACTCTCGAGAAGGGGGGCGAGGGCGCGGGGGATCAGGTCGCGGCCGAGTGGGATGCGTGCTTGGAGAGATTCCCCCTGGAGCCCATCGTAGTGGAGGGAGCGGCGGCCTTCTTCGACAAGCGCGGCGAGCGCGAACGCGCGACCGAGATCGTCCGCCACGCACAGGAACAGGTGCCGGACTACTTCCCCTTCCGCAGCGCACTCGCGCAGCGCCTGGAGGCGATGGACCAAAGCGACGAGGCCGAGCGCCTGCTGCTCGAAGCCACGGAGCAGCAGAATCCCCTCCCGGCATGGCTCGCCCTGGCGGACTACTACGAGGGCCGCCAGGAGCTCTCGAAGGCCAGGACGGCGCTGGAGCGGGTGCTGGAGCTTCAGCCCAACCCGCCGTCGCTGCACCGATTCCGGTACGCGGACCTGCTGATTCGCGAGGAGGACTTCGCCGCTGCCGAAGCGGCGATCGCCGCCATCGACCAGCCCTCGCAGTCGGCACTGCTGCGGGGTCGCCTGCTGCTGGAGCAGGGCGAGTCTCGGCGCGCACTGGCGGAACTCGAAGAGGGAATCCGACTCTGGCCGGATAACACCGTTGCGCGTCAGCTGGCCGGGTATGCGGCGGAGCAGCTCGGGGACTTCGACCGCGCCCTCACGGAGTACAAGGAAGCCGTGCGCGTCGATTTCACCAACTGGGAGGCTCTGACTCGCTTTGCGGTGCTGCACAACGCACAGGGGAGTTTTGAGGAGGCGTTGCCGTTCCTGCGTCACTTTATTCGCGAGCAACCCCAAGATCCGCGCGGCTACCTCCTACAGATCGAGATGGCGAGGCGAAACAAGTTTGCGAAGCTCGCTGACGACACCGCCCAGCGACTGATGCGGGTGCCGGGATACGCTGGCGTTGGGCTGGCCGAGCTGGCTGCCACGCGCGCGCTCGGGGATCCCGCTGCGGCAGTGAGAATGATCGAGGAGAGTTCTCTCGACCTCACCCAGCCGTCGGGCGGCCCGGCATTGGCCGTGCTGGTGGAGAATCTCGGTCGCCTCGGACGGCACGAAGACGCGCTGCGCCGAGTGGACGCAGCGGTCGCGGCTCACCCCGATTCGGCCGTCTTCCACGAGCTGCGGGCGATGGCGTTGCGAGCCGCGGGGAAGCCGGCGACGCAGACGCGCGAAGCGCTCGAGCGATCCCTGGAGCTGGAGCCCGAGCGGTTCTCGGTGCTGACAGCGCTCGCAGAGCTGGCTGCCGATGGCCGCGCAATCGACGAGGCCCTGGCGCTCTACGACCGTGCCGCCGCCGCAAATCCGGACGATCCCGATTTGGCCTGGGCCGCGATCGAACTCCTCGTCTCGTCTGACCGCGACACCGAAGTCGAAGGGCGGCTCCAGGCGCTGCTCGACGATCACGGCTACCACGCGGAGGCTGCAAACCTGCTCGCGCGCCGGTTCGTCGAACGAGGCGAGAACCTCGAGCTCGCGAATGCGATGGCTCGACGGGCCGTCCGTTTCCGAGGGGGGAGCGAGGCTCTGGCCACGCTCGGGTGGATTCAGCTGGAGCGGGGTGAGGCGCAGCGCGCCGTTGCGTCACTGAGGCGCGCGCTCGAAGAGGAACCCGACTCCCCATCGACGCGCTATCGGCTGGGCCGCGCGCTGGCGCTGGTGGGCGACACCGAAGCGGCGCGCCTGGAGCTGCGAAAGGCGCTCGAGATCGGGGGCTTTCCGGACGAAGAGCAGGCGCGCGCCGAGCTGGCTCGGCTCGAAGCCACCCCAGCAGACGCGACGCGTTAGTCCGGTCCGCCGGCCGACGCAGAGCCGGGCCGTGGCGAGTCCTTCACGCACTCCGAAACGATGACGGGCCCGGATCGAAACACCTCGCCGTAGGTGGTGCAGTGGGTGTCCCCACCGATCACGAGATCCCAGGGGTTGTAGTGGTTCTCGAGCCGCACCACGTTCTTCATCGATCGAAGCCGGGTCCCCGGGGTGGTAGCGTGGGGGCTCCA
>CALDCK010000371.1 GCA_937937315.1 uncultured bacterium | reverse complement strand
GCGGCCGCGGCGTCCGTCGGGGCGCCTCCACATTCCGCGCGGCGCCCTCTCGCCTCCGGCCTGCGTGCGTCGGGTGAGGTGCCTGCTCGCGGGAAGGTCCTAGGATCCGCCCCCCATCTTCTCGATGAGGGTGGTGCTGGAGCGGGTCTTGGGGTCGCCGCAGATGGCGATGCGACCGCCGTAGGCGAGTACGACGTCGCGCTCGGGGACGGTCTCGGCGGTCCAGTCCGTGCCCTTGACGTGGACGTCCGGGCGCAGGGCTGCGAGCAGGCTCTCCGCGCTCGGCTCGCCGAAGCTGGTCACGTAGCGAACACCCTCGACGGCGGCGATCACCTCCATGCGCTCCTCGAGGGGGACGAAGGGGCGCGCGGCCCCCTTGTTGTTCCGGACGCTCTCGTCGTCGTTGAGGGCGACCACCAGGAGGTCCGCGTGCTCCGTCGCCTCGGCGAGGAGGCGCACGTGGCCGACGTGGAGGACGTCGAAGCATCCGTTCGCCAGCGCGACCGTGCGCCCCGCCTCACGCTCCACCGCGAGGATCGATGCCAGCTCCGCGTAGTCGGGGACGACGCGCGCCGTCAACCCAGCAGCTCCACGACCGCCGCGACCACCCGCTCGGGCCTCAGACGGGTCATGCAGCGGTGGTCGATGGGGCAGGTCTTGAGATGGCAGGGACTGCAATCCACGTCCTCGCGGAGCACGCGTTGTCGCTCGAGGTTGTGCTCCGAGTGGCGGGGGTCGGTGGGGCCCATCAGGGTGACGACCGGCGTGCCGAGGGCGACGGCCATCTGGCGCGGCCCGGTGTCGTTGACGAGTAGCAGGCGCGCGCGGTCGATCAGGGCGGCGAGCTCGGGCAGGTCGATGACGGGCTCGCAGAGATCGAGCGCCGGCGACTTCATGGTCCCCGCGATCGCCTCCGCGATCCCGGTCTCGCCCGGCCCCGGCGCCAGGACGGTGTGGAGGCCCCGCTCCGCCAGCAGATCGCAGGCGCGTGCGAAGTGCTCCGGAGGCCAGAGCTTGCTCGCGCCGTACTGTGCGCCGGGGCAGACGATCATCAGGTCCGCCCCCGCGAGGCCCGCGCCCGCGAGGCGCTCCTCGATCCGCAGGGACGCCGCCGGGTCGACCACCAGGTCGAGCTCGCTGCCGGCATCGGTGCATCCGAGGGGGCGGATGACGTCGAGGTAGCGCTCGATCATCGACATCGGCCGCCTCGCTCCCTCGACGGTGCGGGGCGGAGCGAGCGCGCTAGTGAGCAGCGCCCGGCGCATCGCGTTGCGCGCGTAGCCGATGCGGACGGGGATGCCGGCAAGGAACGGACCGAGGGCCGTGCGCACCGAGTCGGGGAAGAGCACCGCCCAGTCGAAGCCCTCGCGACGCAGCGCCCGAGCATGGGCCACGCTGGCCCGCAGGCCCCCGCCTGGCTCGACCACGAAGCGGTCGCAGGAGCCGATCCCGGCGAGCACCTCGCCCACGAAGGGGCGCCCTCCGAGCACGATCTCGGCCTGAGGCTGGGCTCGGCGCAGCGCTCGCAATGCCGGAGTGGACATCAGCACGTCCCCGACCCAGTTGGGAGCGCGCACCCAGATGCGACCGGGGCGGAGGTCCCTCCTAGAGGAAGTAGTCGAAGCGCTCGTCACCGAGCTCCGCTTCCGGGGACAGATCCGGATCGGCGATCAGCTTCTCGAGCCACCAGTTCACGCTGTTGTACAGGCAGGTGACCTCCCGGCACTCCTGGCTGGCGTCGAAGCGGTCGAGAATCTCCTTGAGCCCGTCGCCGGTCTCACCCGCGTTCCGAGCGTCGCTGTAGGCCGTCGGCTCCCCGATCTTCGCCTTCTCGACCCCCCGGTGGGCCGGGCAGTTGTAGAGACCGGTGGGCGTGAGCACTTGACGCAACGCCTGCATGTGGCAGGTCTGGGGCTGCTTGGTGAACTGCTGCCAGCTCCCATCCTCGAGCAGGCGCAGATTGATGCTCTCGTAGACGTCGAAGCCGTCGTCCGCGAGCTCCTTGGCGCGATCGACCTCGACGCGGATGCGCGCGATCACGCCGTCGAGCTCCGCCTCCGTCTTCTCGGGATCCATCACCTCCGCCCCGTCGGGACGCCGCTCGAGGACGGGCTTGAAGCCGATGTAGTCGAAGCCGGAGCGCTTGGCGCGCTCTGCCGCCATGACGATCTCGTCGATGTTCTCGCACAGCTTCTCGTCGTCGCGCGAGGCACCGCCCCAGACGATGATGTACGAGAATCCGACGCGAACGCTCGGCCCGCGCTCCTTGATCTTCGGGATCGAGGCGCAGATCGAATCCAGGTCCACGGCGCGACTCGTGGGACGGTGCATCTCGACGAACAGCTCGTTGCTGCCCGAATCGAGCGAGAGGCGGATCCAGTCGCGCTCGTCCATGTGGGCGGCGGCCTCCGCCAGCACGTCGCCCCGGCTGCCGTTCGAGACGATGGCGACCTGCAGCTCGAGCTCCTTGAGGAAGGCCACGAAGTCGGCGAAGCGCGGGTAGAGGGTGGGCTCACCGCCGCCGATCAGGATGACGGAGCGCAAACCC
>CALDCK010000370.1 GCA_937937315.1 uncultured bacterium | reverse complement strand
CGGTCCCGGAGCGCGACGAAGGCGTTGAGCGTCTCGCGGGTGGCCTCGATGCGGTCGAGGGTGGCCTCCATCAGCTCCACGGGCGAGACGTCCCGGCGGACGAGGGCGGCGCAGAGGTCGGTGAGGGGACGACGCAGCAGGTCGGACATGGACTCCTCCTCACTCCCTGGGGAGCGAATGGGGGGCAGGATACCAGGGGCGACCGACGTCGTGGTCCGTCGGGACGAGGGGTCGCCGCGACGGAGTGGGGGACGAAACCCCTCTTCGATCCGCCGCTCGCCGTTCCGCGGACCGCCGCGAACACCCTGAAAGCGCAGCCGAAACCGCGGGCCCGGCGTGCCGCGCTCGATCGCCCCCGGCTCGGCGCCCCAGTTGGTGACGGGCGTCACCAACGGCCGCAGGCCGGGCGGCCCTGGACCGATCGGACCAGATCGGCCTCCCTCCGGCGTGTATTGCCCGGAATCGGCCGATTTTCGTTTGTACACCGCCGGGGAAAATGCCTATGATCCGCCCGCTGCGGATGCCGCGATGTAACGCGACGAAGCGGAGAGGCCGCGACAGCTTCGCGAACATTGGGGGACACTGCCGAGACGCAATCGAAGCGCTCGGCGAGGATGGGAGGAAACGATGGCAGCCAGGAAGAAGAAGAAGACGGCGCGGAAGAAGTCGGGTGGGGGTGATCTGATCATCTCGAAGGCCCGCACGAAGGCCGCCGTGAAGAAGTGCAACGTTGGCTCGGAGTTCTACGGAGCCCTCGACAAGGCGGTTCGCAAGGCGATCGCCGAGGCCGAGGCCCGAGCGGTTGGCAACAAGCGCAAGACGCTGAAGGCCGTCGACCTCTAGGGAGAATCCATCGGATTCTCCGCCCGGAGGTGATCCTTCGGGCGGCACTTCGGTCGTAGTGTTCGGGCCCGTCGGCGTAAGCCGGCGGGCCCGACGCGTATTCGGCGTCGGATGCCCACCCCGCGAGCGCGTCGCCCTCTCGTCTCTGGCTCAGGAAGTGCGAAGCACCGGAAGACGGATGCGCGATGCGTGGCGAGTGTCGCGCCATATGCGTTGGAGCGCCGGCACCCCGTCCTCGTCGCCTGCGCGCGCCGGTGGCGCCGCCGTATTGGGGTGGCGGTCGTAGACGGGATGGCTGGCGGAGGCCAGCTCGAGCCCGATCCGATACCCCGGCCGCAGCCGATGCCAGATCGGCGCCAGCTCGATCGCGAGCTGCGCAGGCTCCGCACCGGTCCCCTCTCGGAGCGCGTCGCGCGCCAGCCCTTCGCTGAGCGTCGTCGGGTCGCCGTGGGGGGAGATCTCGAGGAGGCGCGCGACGAAGTCCGTGCGCGGGGCGCTGCTCGCGGCGAAGAGATCGACGCGCGGGCGCCCCGCGATCTCCATGGGTGCCTCGAGGGGATCGCTTGCGTAACGGAGCACGTCTCCTCGGCCGTACCCGGCTGCGGCCTGGGGCGTCGCGTCGGCCGGGTCGTAGACGAAGCGATCCGATGCGTCTTCGTCGACCGGCGGCTCGTCGCCCAACCGGCCTTCCTCGCGGCCATCTCCGTTCAAATGGAGGGCGTGCTCTCGCGTCTCCGCCGGGGGCCAGGAGGGTGCGTCGCGCCAGGGGCCGTCACCGCCGACGAAGGCGCGGACCGGCGACGTCGCTCGCACTGCGTCTTCCCCGCAGAGTGCATCGAGGAACTCGAGCACCGAGCGAGCGGCCTCGCTCCGGAAGCGCGACTGCTGGTGGCGGTGAGGGCGGCCGCCTTCGTCACGCCAGGGGCCGACGAGCAGGCGTACTCGGGGCTGCGCGTCCTCCGGGTCCGTGAGCTCTTCGTAGTCGTCGAGCTGCCCGGTCAACGCAGGGTGGGAGAAGCCGCCGATCAGGAGCGCGGCGCCGGGTTGCTGCGCGAGTCGCGGACTTCGCTCCTCCCAGTAGGCGTCACGCCGAGGATGGTCGAGCCACTCGCGCCACCATTCGATGCGTCGCAGTGCTACGCGGTCCGCCTCGCGAAGCGGACGGAAGGGCAGGGCCCGGGCGAGGTCCGGCGCCCGTGACGCGTCGCTCCCCCCCGACGCGAGGGCGACGGCGAGCTCGAGGGCGACGTTCAGCCGCAGGGCTCGATCGTCGTGGAGCCAGGCGTAGGGGTCCCTGGGCGCGAAGCCGACGACGAGCCCGTCGACCCGGGGCTGCTCCGTGCCGAGCGCCGCCCAGGCGGCGTGGCCGCTATAGCCGAACCCTCCCACCACGAGCGGTGGCTGGAACCAGGGCTGGGCCGCGACCCACTCCAGCAGGTCCGCGCCGTCGCGGGTCTCGTCGGTGAAGGGTTGGAAGCGTCCCTCGGAGGCGTGGAGTCCGCGGCAGGTCTGGAGGACGGCGGCGTAGCCCTGCTCCGCCAGCAGGTGCCCCGCTGCGCGGACCAGGCTGCGCGGCGAGTCGACCGGCGCCGCGGATCGCACGATCACCGTGCCCCGCGCCGATGCGCCCCGAGGTCGCAGGACGCTGGTCGCGAGCCGCGCGCCATCCCGGCTGGCGACCCACTCCGTCGACGCGCTGGGGCGATGACGCGGCGCCGGGAGGTCGAGCCAGCGACGGGCGAAGCCGGACCAGAGGCTCAAGGTCGGGCGCTCTCGGGATCGAGATTCGCCCCGACCGCGAACAGGCGCTCGAGGGTTGCGCGCCGGAGCACGTCCGCGTCGGCGAGCCCGGTCTGCAGAGCGACGTGCGCCAGTCCGTCACTCACGAAGCGAGCCGTCTTCTCGATGGCGCGCGGTGTCGACTCGGAGTCGGAGAGCGGCATGCGGTCCGCAACGGCGACGCGGTTCGCCAGGGCCGTGAAGGAGTAGAAGCAGGCGCGTCGCTCGTCCTCCGTGAGGTCGGCGAAGGCGGCGAAGACGCGGTGGCCCGCCTGACCGACGTCGGGCAGCTGCGGCAGCCAGATGGGGAGGGACCAGGGGCTGACCTCGAGGGGGCTCTCGTCCTCCTCGAGACGCGCCCGGTCCTTGGGCGCGATGAAGCGATAGATGCGCATCGCCTCGTCCCAGGCCGGGAAGCCCAGATCCTCGAGCCTTCCGCTGCGCCAACGCTGGGCCCACTCCTCGGCGTCGGAGTCGAGCTCCCACAGGACGCCCTGCATCAGCCGGAAGTAGGTCCAGTAGTCGTCTTCGAAGAGCGCGCGCAGGACGGTGACGATCGTGGCGATGTCGTCCCCCTCGGCCTGCGCCTGGAAGTAGAACTGCCCTTCGAGGGTCTGTCCGCCGGTGGGAGGGCTCCACCCATCGTCTCCTGTCGGTTTCTGGACCAGGTCGAGCTTCGATCGGAGGAAGAGGACCGCGAGCTCCGTATCGAGGGCGAGGAATCCGCGCATGAGGGAGGCGCGCTCCGTCGTTGCGATCGCATCGATCCAGTCGGACAGGGTCGAGACGTCGAGCTCGTATCCGCTCCACGCGTCCAGGTCGACCGAGGCGACGATCTGCTCGGGGGTCGCGTGCTCCAGGATCCAGCCCGCGTCGGGCAGTCCGACGGCCTTGACGGTGAAGCAGAGCTCCGCCTCGGGGAGGGCGGGGATGACGCGCTCGGGCTCGGGCAGCACAGCGAGGAGCGCCCCGCGCCGGTTCACGGGGGCGTCACATACGAAGCCGACCTGCGCCTCGAGCGGGAGCGCCGACAGGGCCTTGGTGGCGGCCTCGCGGTCGTCGTGTACCAGCTGGCGCAGGCGTCGGCTCTGATCGGGGTCCAAGGGGGCGGACGCCATCGCCACACAACGGTAGCAGCCCGCGCCAGGCGGGGGACGGTGGGATCGTCGAGGTGCAGTTGGAGAAGGGGGCTCGTCCACGTCTGGACCCCGTCAGGGGTCGGCCGAGGTTCGACGCAGAGGTCGACGGCGCCTTTCGGATCCACCCCCGCGACCCGGCGCCAGGGGCCGCCACCCCGGCCCTCCCGGTCGCCCGCCTCGCCCTGTCGCCGATCCGCGCCCCGGGGTCCCGGTCCGGCTCCGGCCCCAGCGGCTATCTTCGCCTCATGCCTTCAATCGAGGAGATCCAGCACGCGCTCGACCGGCGACCCGGGCAACGGCTCGACGTCGAGGGAAAGCGCCGCGCTGCCGTCGCCATGGTGCTCCGGAGCTCGGCGGAGGGCCCCGAGGTGCTCTTCATCGAGCGTGCGCGTCACGAGGGCGACCCGTGGTCGGGCCACATGGCCTTTCCCGGGGGCCGCCTCGAGCCCGAGGATCCCCATGTCCGGGCGGCGGCCGAGCGCGAGACGTACGAAGAGGTCGGGGTCTCACTGCACGGCGCGCAGCTCCTCGGTCGCCTCGACGACAAGCAGGGCAACCCCCGCGCCGACGCCGCCCTGGTGATCTCCGCCTTCGTCTACGCGCTGGCGGATCCACCCAGGCTCGTTCCCAATCACGAGGTGGAGGAGGCGTTCTGGTTCCCGCTCCGGAGCCTGCTCGAGCCCTCGAACCACGTGGTCTACCCGACGCGGGAAGATCTGGAATTTCCGGGCATTCTGGTCGGCGAGCCCGGGCGCCACATCGTCTGGGGGCTCACCTACAGCTTCCTCGAGTGCTTCTTCGATACCGTGGGCCGACCTCTCCCGAATCGCTGGTCCCCCAGCATGCGGGCCTACGCGCGCCAGCTGCACGAGCGCTAGGAGCAGTCGGTCAGCTCTCTTCGGGCTCGCTCCCCGGGCGGTAGGCGGGGCAGCGCGTCACCGGGAGCGGCGGGTAGCGCAGGAGCGACGCGTCGGAGTCCGCCGCGGCGCAACGCCAGAAGACGGCTCCGCGGGCCGTGTCCTGACGTCGAGCCTGGGCGCAGACCGAGCACAGCCCCACCTCCGGGAGGGGGAGCGCGCCGCTTCCCGCGGCGGGTGCGTGGCGCCTCGAATTCATGAGAGGCAGCATACGCGCCGTGACCGGGGATCGCTGGGACGGACTCTTCGATCGGGTGGCTCGCGCCCTCGAGCTCGCCGAGCGGGCGCTCGTCGAGATCGTCGGCGAGCCTCCGGACCCGGCGCTCTTCGAGCGCGTGCACGCATTTCGCTGGGAGGTGCGCCGGGACCGCGGACGACTCGTCCCCATCGAGGACTGGCACCGCTTCGACCTGGACGACCTGGTGGGGGTGGATCGCGCAGTCGCCAGACTGGTCGCCAACGCCGAGCAGTTCCT
>CALDCK010000369.1 GCA_937937315.1 uncultured bacterium | reverse complement strand
CTCGGCGCGGTCCGGGCCTTAGGCCTCGAGGATCTCCGCGATGACGAAACCCGCGCTCTCGGAGGCGTCGCTGGACAGGGTCCCGCGCCGATCCTCGAGGGCGGCCTTGGCCTCGGCGGATACGTCCTCGAATGCGATGCGCCAGCCTTCGTCGCCATCGTCCCCCTCTACGCGTCCGCACACCGCGATGGGCTCCCGATGGCCGCCGAAGTAGATGGCGAGCTCGAAGGTGTCTCCCAGCGCCAGGGCCGGATCTCGCTCGATCCGCATGCCGTCGCCGGTCGGATTCCGCCCGATCACCACGCGGCTCACGCCGCGGCGTCCTAGGGAGAGGCGTCGCCGCGCGCCGCGGCGCGGTGGCGCGCTCCCGGCGGGTGCGGATCGATGGGGATGGAAGTCGATCGGCTGCTCCGCCATGGCCGCCCGCAGCGTGATGCGGTCCGAGAGGGAGAGGGGCTCGAAGGCGATCGACACGTCGAAGTTCGGCCCGTCGGCGGTCCGCACGCTGCGCGAGCTCAGCACGTGTCCCCAGAGCTCGAGGCGGCGAGGGTGGGTCACCTCCTCGGGGAGCTCGATGCGGACGGGTGCGTGCATGTCCAGGGGCTGGGCGGTCACCAGGCCACAGCCTCCGGTGGAGAGCTGCACCATCACGAGCTCCCGGGAGCGCCCGCTGGTGTGGACCCTCACCGGGATGCCGATGGCCACCCGGGTCATGCGCCGCCGCTCCGGTCCCTCGTAGTCCGCGCGCTCTACCAGCAGCCGCAGGACCTCGGGGCAGACCGGCCGCTGCACCAGGAAGTCGCAGCGGACTCCGTCGATGGCCTCGCCGCCGTGTTCGGCGACGACCAGGTGCAGGTGATGGCGGGGCTTCCGATCACCGTCGGAGAGCGCCCGAGCGCGGGCCGGGGTGGTGACGAGCAAGGGGAACTCGCCGTCCTCGGCCACGGGCTCGGCGCCCCGCTCGGCCTCGAGGAAGGTCACCCCCAAGTGGCCGAGGGCATCGCGCACCTCGGTGAGGTCTCCATCGTCGAGGATCAGGGCTCGGAGTCGTTCTCGGCTCACGTTGCGGCGCGCTCCCGGTCGGGTCCGCACGGCTCATCGGACGGCCGGGGGGGGCGCCTTGAGACGAGCCTCGGGGCGGATCAGGCTCCGGGCGCAAGCAGCTGCTGGAGCTCTCCCGTCTCGTACAGCTCGCGCACGATGTCGCAGCCGCCCTGGAACTCGCCCCCGACGTAGAGCTGGGGGATCGTGGGCCAGGATGAGTACTCCTTGATCGCCTGGCGGATCTCGTCGTCCGACAGGACGTCGAAGGTCGCGTACTCCGGGAGCAGGCTGTCCAGGATCTGGACCACCGTGGCCGAGAATCCGCACTGGGGAACGCGGCGGTCGCCCTTCATGAAGAGCAGCACGCGATGCTCCTTGACCAGGGCGTCGATGCGGTCGTGGGTCGGGTCGCTCATGAGGCCTCCGTGTGCGTCGTGGTGGGGAGCAGCGTGATCGGGTCGAGCCACGATCCCATCGCCTGCTCGTTGCGGCGCAGGTCTTCCAGGGTGATGCGCTCCAGGGTCTCGCGAAGCGCGGCCTTCACCGTGCGCCAGAGCGCGCGGATCGAGCAATCCCCGGAGCGAACGCAGTCGCTCTTCTGGCCCCCGTGACAGGCGCAGAAGGAATCGGGAAAGAACTCCCCGCCGAGCACCTGGAGGGCACTCCAGACGTCGATCTCTGCGGCCGGCCGGGCCAGGCGGTAGCCGCCCTCGGCCCCCCGCACGCTCTTCACCAGAGCGCCAAGGCGGAGCTCGCGCATGAGCTTCGCCGTGTACTCCGGCGAGAGCCCCTCGTCCCGGGCGATCGAGGAGATCGAGACCGGGCGGCTCTGTCCGGCGGAGGCCACCCGCAGCAGGCAGCACAGGCCGTATTCTTCGCTGGCGAGGAGCTGCATGGCCCGCGGAGGATATGAAACTATACTCGTGAGTCAACTATGGAGCCGGGCGATCCGGGCCGTTCGGCGCGACGGTCGCCCCGGCGACTGCGATAGGCTGCCTGCCCGCGACGCCGAGGAGTCTCCGCTTGTCCCCCGCCAAGGACCGCCTGGGTCGGCGCCTTCACGATCTGCGCATCTCCGTCACGGATCGCTGCAACTTCCGCTGCCCCTATTGCATGCCCGCGGAGATCTACGGCGAGCGGTATCCCTTCCTCGCGAAGCCCGAGCTCCTGACCTTCGAGGAGATCGAGCGCCTGGCGAAGCTCTTCGTCGAGCTCGGTGTGGAGAAGATCCGCATCACCGGCGGCGAGCCGCTGCTGCGCCACAACCTGCCGTCCCTGGTCGCGGCGCTCACCACCCTTCCGGGACTGCGCGATCTGACCCTCACCACCAACGGTCACCTGCTCGCGAAGCACGCCCGCCCGCTGGTGGAGGCGGGACTCCAGCGAGTGACGGTGAGCCTGGACAGCCACGACGAGGCGGTCTTCCGCCGCATGAGCGGGCGCGACTTCGGTCCGGCCCGGGTGCTCGAGGGGATCGAGGCCGCCACCGCCGCAGGGCTCACGCCGATCAAGATCAACTGCGTCGTGCAGCGCGGCGTGAACGATCACACCTTCGTCGACCTGGCCCGCTCCTTCAAGGGAAGCGGGCACATCGTCCGGTTCATCGAGTTCATGGATGTCGGCACCCTCAATCACTGGGATCTCTCCCAGGTCGTGAGCGCTTCCGAGATCGTCGAACGCATCGGTGCCGAGATGCCCCTCGTCCCGATGGATCCGAACTACGCGGGCGAGGTGGCCCGCCGCTACCGCTACGCCGACGGCGGGGGAGAGATCGGCGTGATCTCCTCGGTGACTCAGCCCTTCTGCGGCGCGTGCACGCGCGCGCGCATCTCGGCCGACGGCCACCTGGTCACGTGTCTGTTCGCGGCCGGCGGCAAGGACCTCAAGACCGCCCTGCGCGGCGGCGCGACCGACGCCGAGCTGCGCGACCTGATCACCGGGATCTGGACCGTCC
>CALDCK010000368.1 GCA_937937315.1 uncultured bacterium | reverse complement strand
CTCGCTCAGCTCGGGCTGCGCCTGCATGCCCTCGTCGACCGAAGCCTCTCCCGACCCGATGAGTGGGTCCGGGCCGAGCTCGCGAGGGAAGGGCTCGACGGGAGCGCTCGGGTCGTCCGGGCGAACCTCGAGGACGTCTTCGTGGCGGCGACCCGCGAGGTCGAGGCGGCCGCGTGAGGGTGATCCGGGAGCCGTTGGCTCGCATCCTCGCCATTGCGCGCAAGGAGTTCCGGCACCTGCGGCGCGACCACCTGACCGGCGGCATGGTGCTCGGCGTTCCTCTGATGATGACGCTTCTCTTCGGCTACGCGATCAATCAGGACGTGCGCCATCTGCGCGCTGGCGTGGCCGATCTGGCCGGCACCCAACGCTCCCGTCTGCTGGTGGAGGACGCCCAGGCCACGCAGGTGATCGACGTCGTCGAGCGGGTGGAGAGCGCCGAGGCCCTGGAGTCGCTGCTCGTGTCCGGGCGGATCTCCGTCGGTCTGCTGATCCCGGCGGATTTCGAGGGCCGCTTCGCCCACGGCGGTCGCCCCACGGCCCAGCTCCTGGTGGACGGGGGCGACCCGATCGTCCTCGGTGCGGCCCGGGGTCTCCTGGCCCTGCCGATCCACGACCGCTTTCGCAGGACCGCCGCGGCGGCGCCGACCTTCGAGCTGCGCGCCTTCTACAACCCGGAGCGCCGCTCGCCGGTGCACATCGTGCCGGGTCTGTGTGGCGTCGTGCTGACGCTCACCATGGTGCTCTTCACCTCGGTCGCGATCGTGCGCGAGAAGGAGCGGGGCAATCTCGAGCTGCTCATCACGACACCCATCCGCACGACCGAGCTCATGATCGGCAAGATCCTGCCCTACGTCGCGATCGGCTTCATCCAGGTGACCCTCATCCTGCTGCTCGGGTCCCAGCTCTTCGACGTGCCGATCCGCGGAAGTCTCGTGGATCTCTACCTCGGCGCCGGGGCCTTCGTGGCCGCGACCCTCACCCTGGGCCTCCTGATCTCGACCGCCGCCGCCACCCAGTTCCAGGCCTTTCAGCTGGCCTTCGTCACCTTCCTGCCCCAGATCCTGCTCTCGGGCTTCATGTTCCCCTTCGACGGGATGCCCCGGGGCGCGCAGCTCCTGGCCGAGACCTTCCCCCTCACCCACATGCTGCGGATCGTCCGGGCCATCATCCTGCGCGGCGCCGACCTCGAGGCGGTGCGGCCGGAGATCGTGCCCCTCCTGCTCTTCTTCGCGATCCTGATGGCGCTCTCGATCCTGCGCTTCCGCAAGAGACTGGACTGAGCGCGCCGCGCCGGCGGTGGGCCGGCGGGCGCTGGATCCGTCAGCGCCACTGGAGCAGGGTCGGCGGATCCGGAGCGGCCGGCGGCGGAGGCGTTCCGCCACCCCCTCCACCTCCCACCGGCGCCAGGGCGCCGCGGAAGGTCTCTCCGGTGTTGCCGGGCAGTCCCGAAGGCAGAGCCACCGCGCCACTCGCGGCGGGGCCGCTCGCGGCGGGGCGGTACTCCGCGTCGAGCTGCGGATCTGCCTGCACGCTGTTCGCATCCCAGCCGGTGTCGCGGTGGAAGGAGGAGGACAGGAACTCCGCGAGGTCGTCGTAGTCGTAGCCTCGCGATCCATCCTGGCGCTCGAAGTCGTAGAAGATCGGCTTCTTCGCACCCTCCACGGGGCGCCAGTAGAGGTTGCCGTCGTAGAACTGGGTCCCCGCCTTCGGGTGCCGCGCGATGTAGTGATCGTCGAGCTGGATGAAGATGTTGTTGTAGACCTCGTGCACGGCGTCGGCGTGCTGCTGCTTCGTGTGCCCGATGCCGTGGTTCCCCTCGTCGTCGTCGTTGCCGATGAAGGTGTTGTGGTAGATCTTCCAGGCGTCACCTTCACCGAATCCGCTGGAGGTGTGATTCGCGGCGATCGCGTGCACCGTGTACTTCCCGTCGGAGGTCCCGCCGCGCCATGTTCCGTCTGGATTCATGCGTCCGTGCTGCATGTGGAGCGAAGCGTCCACGACGTTGTGGTGGATGAAGGTCGACCCGGGCTTCGGGTTCGTGCCCTGGCCGTAGCGGCCGACCGAGGTGTAGACCGGCGCCATGATGTTGTGGTGGATGTGGATGTCGTGGCTCGCCGTCCCCAGCGAGAAGGCGTCGTCGCGGATGCCGCTGAAGGTGTTGTGGTGGACGTCGAACTCGAAGGGGTCGCCGTTGGCGTCGATCCCGTCGAACACCCCGCGAATCGTGCAGTTCGCGATCTCGACGTTGTTCGTGTTCCCGGAGATGTCGAAGCCCGCCCCCTGCATCTGGTGGGCCGGCTTGTCCCCCGACTTCACGTCCTGCCAGGCGATCCAGTCCGGCACCGCGTCGTCGATCAGGAGGTTGTCGAAGGTCAGATGATGTGCTCCCGGGTGGATGCGGAAGTGGTAGCGTCCCCCCCGGATCCGACCGTTCTTCACGGTGACATAGCTCGCGCCTGAGGCGAAGCGAAAGGGTGTGTAGGCGTTCACGAAGTCGATGCCGTCGATGACCACGTGCTTCGCGGCGCTCGAGACGTCGACGAGGTCGGCGTTATCGAAGATCGCGAGGCTGGCCAGGTTCGGATCGAGGGTCGGCGGGTCGGTGATGCCCTGGACCTGCTGGAGCTCACCCTTCTCGAGGCGGATGTAGATGCGACCCGCGTCGCCGCGCAGTCCCTGGCCGACGTAGATGTTGCCGGAGGAGTAGCGCTGATTGGAGGTGGTCAGGTGCCCCATGCTCTCGTAGGAGACGAGCTTGTAGTCCTTTCCGCCGTAGGAGAGGTAGCCGCCGAAGATGCCGTCGGTGTAGCTGCTCTTCGAGCGGTAGAGGTGGGTCGCTGCGTTTACCAGCTCCCAGTCGTCGTTGCCCGGAGTGCGAAACTCCTGGCTGCCGCCGTCGATCACCGGCGACTCGCCGGCCATGGCGCGAATCGTGATCGGCGAGGAGGCGGATCCCTGGATGTCGATCTCGATGCCCCGCTCGTAGTAGGTGCCCCCGCGCAGGATCAGCGTGTCTCCCGCCGAGAGCTTCGCCGCCGACGCGTCGAGGGTCTTCCACGGACTCGCCTGACTCCCCGAGGCGGAGTCGCTCCCGTTCGTGGCCATGTAGTAGGTCGCGCCGAAGGCCGGCATGGCGAAGCCGACCAGAAATACGAGCCAGAGCAGTGTGCAGAGCCGGGCAGCGAGCGCATCGGAACGGCGGCAGCGGGAACTCATCGAAAACCTCACAGATCGACCTCCTGATCAGCCACGATCGGGCCCGCGGCGACGCCGGCTCGATCGCTCTCATTGTCCCCCAACGCCTCGGCTCGTGTCCCAGCGGAATCGGCCGAAGCGCCCCCCACGGGGGATGTGCGGCGCTCTTCCCGTTCTGGGATGCCTCCGCACTGCACTCCATCATCTGCAAAAGAGCGCTCGGCTAATATGACCTTCATCACAGTCGGCAACTTTCCGTAACGGAAGGGAAATGACGCTCTCCCACCTCCTCTCGCGCCGCGTCCGGAGCCGGCGATCGGCCCGCTTCCGCTCATGAGCGAAGCGCTGGCGTCGGAGCCGCGCAGACTGCCCGCCCTTCCCCTCGCGCTCTTCGTCGAGGCAGGGCTTCTGCTGGCGGTCGGCCTGATCTTCGTCCAGCGAACGCCGGACCTGCCTCTGGTGCGGCAGGCGATGACCCTTTCGGAGGTCTCCTTCCTCCTCACCGCCTTCGTCTGGCTGGTGATCCTGGCCGTGGCCCGCCCGAAGGTGCAGATCTACTCGGCGGGGCTGCTCGGGCCGTTCCTGCTCTACGTCCTGGCCGGGCTGCTGTCCCTGCTCTTCTCGCCCTACGACACGAAGGACATCGACGGGATTCGAGAGCTCGTGGCCCGCATGTACCTGATGGCCTTCCTGCTGGCCGTGGCCACCTACGGCACGAGCCTGGCCACCTATCGTCGGCTCCTCGTCGCCTGGTCCGCGGCCGCCGCGGTGGTGGTCACGTTGCTCGCCTTCCACCTGGTCGGCCTCGACGCCATCGGCGTGACTGATTTGGAGGACCGCTTCGTCGGCCTCTTCCGCAACCCGAACGCATCGGGTGGCGCCATTGCGGCCACCGCGCTCTGCTTCCTTCCGATCGCCTTCTACCGGGGGCCGGCACCGACCCTCGCGCTCTTCCGGACGATCGCCCGCTGGACGCTTCCGGGGCTGCTCCTCGCGACCTATCTCTCGGACTCCCAGGGCGCCTTCCTCGCCGTAGTCGTGGGGCTCGTGGTCTGGCCTCTCATCCGGGCCTCGCGAGACTGGGGCCCCGCCCTCGCGATCCTCGTGATGGTGACGGCGGTTCCACTGATCGTGGCGATTTCCCAGCTCGACTTCGTCGGTGCGACCGTCGAGCAGATCCTCACGGCGATTGGCTACGAGGGGTCCGGGACCAAGTTCGCGGCCCGCGTGGACATGATCGACTCCCGGCTGCGGGCGATCGTGGCGAATCCGGTGACGGGCGTGGGACTCTCGAAGGCGCGGCTCAGTCACTCGGGCTTCACGAACCCCCACGGCTCCCACTTCACCATCCTCGGGATCACCCTGGAGACCGGCGCCCTGGGGTTGGCAGCTGTCGGCGCCATCTTCGTCGCCTATCTCGGGATCATGCGACGGAACGCGAGGCTTGCCCTCCACGCCTATCCGGAGTGGCGTGCGGTGAACGAGGGACTCACGATGGCCTTCATCGGATTCCTGATCTTCGGCCTCACCCACGACGTACAGACGAACCGAACGATGTGGCTGGTCGCGACCCTCACGGTGTGCTTCCAGCCGGCGTTCTCCGACGCCGCCGCGGTGACGCCTCCGATGCCCTACTCACCCTCTCGCATCGCCTGGGTGCTGTCCCACGGTGGGCGGCGACACTAGTGCCCTCGGTCGCGGGTCCGGCGTCGAATTCGTCACGATCCGTGACGTTCCGCAGCGCATCGGGGGCGCAGCCCCGGGTTGCCGG
Organism: uncultured bacterium; assembly: GCA_937937315.1. Lineage (GTDB taxonomy): Bacteria > Myxococcota_A > UBA9160 > UBA9160 > SMWR01 > CALDCK01. The sequence continues at coordinate 11,918 of CALDCK010000368.1, read as the reverse complement.
CAAGGCGCGCGATCGGGGTATGGCCGTCGCGACGGCGCGGGGAGCGGGACGCACTCGGCGACCGGTAGACGCGTCCGAATGCAGCCGAAACCCTGATTCGGGACACTAGGGGCCGGATGGACGAGGGAGAGATCGCCGCCGGCTCGACGCCGGCCGGGACCGCTCGAAGCGGCATCTCGGCGCTCTTCGCCCGCGGCCCGCTGCGTCTGGCGAGGCTGCTCGCGACCCGCTGGCTCGGGACCGGCGCCCAGTTCTTCTTGAACATCGTGCTGGGCCGCGTCATGGGCGCCGAGGGCCTCGGCATCTTCTATCTCTTCCAGGCCTGGTATCGCTGGCTCTCACAGATCGGGGGGCTGGGGCTGCCGCTCCACTGCCTGCGATCGCTGTCGGTCTTCGAGGGCCGGGGCGACCGGGGCGCGTCCCAACGCTTCCTGAAGATCGCCCTCGGGCTCGTTCTGGGGCTGGCCGTCGTGATCGGTCTCGCCGTCCTCCCCTTCGCTCCGCAGATGGCCGGATCGACTCTCGGGTCGCAGAACCTCGCCTACGTGCTCCAGGCCGCGGTCGTCGCCGGCGCGCTGTGGGTGTCGCTTCGGATCGTCGGGTCCGCCTTCAAGGCGCGCTCCCGCCCGGAGCTGGCCCTCGTGCTGGAGTTCAGCTCCCTGCCCGTCGGCCTGCTCCTCTTCGTCGGAGCGAGTCTCCTCTTCGGCAGCGTGGTCTCTCCGCCCGCTCTGATCGGAGCCAGTGTGCTCGTGCTGGCGGTCTCGGTCGCGGTGTCGCTCTTCCTGCTGCGCGATGCCACCGTCGAGACGCAGTCGGAGACGCCGCTCAGGGTCGGGGAGCTCTTTCCGCCGCGCACGATGGGGTCCTTCTGGGGCATCGGCCTGGTGAACTCCGCCATCAGCAATGCGCCCCTCCTGCTGATGCCCCAGTTCGCCGCCGCGTCCGAGATCGCGCTCTTCGGTGTCAGCACCCGCCTGGTCGCACTGGCGGCAGCGATCCAGGATGCCCTGGTCAGCGACTTCTCCCCGCGATTTGCCCGACACCACGAGGGCGGTGACGCCACCGCCCTCCGCTCCGCCTTCCGTCGGTCGCAGCTCTATTCGATCGTCACCTACGCGCCCATCCTCCTGCTCTTCCTCACCCTGCCCCGGTTGATCCTGGGGCTCTTCGGTCCGGAGTTCACGGCCGGCGTGGAATTCCTGACCATCGTCGCCATCGGCCAGGGCGTGAGCTCGGCCTCGGGCCTGGTGGGCAGCTTCCTCAGCATGACCCACCGTCAGGCGGTCCTGCTCCGCATCAACACCGTGGCGCTGGTCGTGATGATCGTGCTGATCCTGGTGCTCGGGAGCAGCCTCGGCGCCGTCGGTGTGGCCTGGGCCTACGCGGCGACGGTGGCCATCCGCAATCTGCTCGGACTCGTGGTGGTCCGGGCGACGATCCGGGAGCTGCGCCCCGCCCCGGCCGGGTGATCCAGGCGGCGGGCTTCTCGGCAGGGACCGTGCTACCGCCGATCCGCTTCTTCGGTTATCTGGGCCAGTCTCTCGACGGCGCGAACGGTGCGCTCCAGGGAGCGAACCACGCGAATCACGATCGCGCCGAGCATCAGCACACAGATCGCGAGGAAGACGAGGACGAACTGGGTCGCCCAGGCGCTCATCGCTCGAGCTCCTTGGCCAGGGACCGGAAGGCGTAGGCGACCGCATCCCGCACGTCGCTCGGGACGTCGCCGGAGGTGTGGAAGCGCTCCGGCTCCTGGGTCAGTGTCTTCGCGATGAACTCGAGGGCGTTGGCGATGCGCTCGAGCATGCCGAGCGCTCGCATCCCCAGGGCAGCGAACACGAACACGGCCATCGGGATCAGGAGGACTGCAAAGACCACCGCCCAGTCGGTCATGGCTCGAACTCCCTCCTCCACCTCGTGCACGAGGCGGCGAGATCCCCCGGAACCGCGTGCATCCTCTCACGATTCGGCGAAACCGAGGAGGAGCCTGAGTCGGTGGCGTGATCGAGTGGGTCTAAATCGCAACGGCGAAGAGCGGAGTCGCCGGGCTGCGCCTACTCGTCGCGGGGGTCCAGGCGATAGATGTAGCGGTCCGGGTCGAAGCCCTCGAGCTCGCCGGGTCGGCCCACCAGAACCGCCTTCATCGGATAGACCCGGCCATCGAAGCGGACGCGCACGTCGGGATCGGCCCGGATGTGCTCGAGCCAGGTCCGGCCCTCGGCGGGGTCGATGTAGAGCCGACCGTCGATCACGATGTAGTTCAGCTCGACGGAGTAGGGATCTTCGGGCCGTGTCTCCAGTTCGACGAAGAGGTCGTCGACGAAGGACCAGTCGTCCACGGGCTCGGTCACGACCTCGCCGGAGAGCTCTCCGCCGGGGATGCCAAGCATGGGTCCGCCGCAGGCCGAGGTGGCGAGGGCGACGGCCAGCGCTGCGACGACCCGCATCATGCGCGCGCCTGCTCGATCAGCCCCTCGAAGTCGGTCCGCGGTCGCGCTCCCAAGAGCTGGCCGCGCACCGCTCCACCGGCGAAGGCGAGGACCGTCGGCATTGCGCGGACGCCGTAGCGAGCTGCCGTCGCCGCATTCTCGGTGGCGTGGACCTTGACGATCTTGAATCGTCCCGAGGCCGACTCCGCGAGGTCGCGCAGGATCGGGGAGATCTGCCGGCGGGCCGGACAGTGATCGCCCCAGAAGTCGACGAGAACGGGGACGTCGCTCTCGATCACCTCCTTCGCAAAGGAGTCGTCCGTGACGTCCTGGATCTCTGCCATCGCCTCGCCTCGCACACCTCGCGACCGGGCGGCGCCGGAGTGGGGACGTTCGCCGCGAGAGATCGGGAGGCTACCACGGGCGGAGTCCGATCGGCGGCCTCGGGGGTGGCTCTCGTCGCTATGGTGTGTGACGAGCGGGGGTGGTCATGCGGGCGCGGCCTTGGATTCGTATCGATCTGCGCGGGCAGCGCCTCGATCTCGTCGAGCAGGGCGACGTGCTGGCGACCTATCCCGTCTCGACCGCGGCGAAGGGCCCGGGAGAGAGCATGGGCAGCGGCTGCACGCCCCGGGGACTCCACGAGATCCGTGCGCGGATCGGCGAGGGCGCGCCCGAGGGAGCGGTCTTCGTCGGGAGGCGAGCGACGGGAGAGATCTTCAGTGCGGGCCTGGCGTCCGCGGAGCCCGACCGGGACTGGATCCTGACGCGCATTCTCTGGCTGCGCGGGCTCGAGCGCGGGCGCAATCGTCTGGGCGCGGTGGACTCGATGCGTCGCTACATCTACATCCACGGGACCCCGGAGGAGACGCGCATCGGCAGCCCCGCGTCTCACGGATGCGTCCGCATGCGCAACGGCGACGTGATCGATCTCTTCGATCGCGTGGAGATCGGGACGCGCGTCGAGATCGGATGATGTCCGGGAGGGCGCCCTCCGACCTTCAGCCCCCGCCCTCGATATCCTCGTCCCGAACCCAGATGAGCAGGACGAAGAGGACCCCCGCCTGGAGCAGGTGCCACTGGAGGCCGATCAGGTAGGGAGTAAAGCCGCGCGAGGCCCCGACGCCGACGACGTTGAGGACCTGGAGGCCGGCGGCCACGAACGCTCCGCCTGCGACGAGCGCCCGCGCAGGCGTCGAGGTGCTCTTCAGGCGCATCACGATCGCCGCGTGGACCGTGATCTGGGCGCCGAGCAGCGCGCTGCAGACGAGCCAGAGGTCGGGTCCCGGGCCGGTCGCTGCCTCGACGATGGCCGGGAGGAAGCAGAAGATGGTCGCGGCCATGGCGTGGAGCACCATGCCGTTGAAGCGATCGGCGTCCTCCGGGAGCCATTGCCCCGACTCGCGGCGCTTGAACAGGACGACGATTGCCGAGAAGCCCGCCATGCCGACGGCGAGCTCGGCGAGGGCGAAGAGGGTGTCGAACTCCGAAAGACGCGATTCCTCTCAGCGGCTTCGGACCCCGCCCGCACGTTACCGGTCGCTTGTCGCTCTCCGCCAGGGAGCGTAGGGTGATCGCATGGCGGTCTCGATGACCTCGGACGCGGGTGTCCGAACGCTGCGACTGGACTCGGGACGCATGAACGTTCTCGGACCGGACGCACTGCGGGCGTTGAGACGTCACGTTCGCGATGCCAGCGCCGATCCGGACACCCACGTGATCGCCCTGCTCGGCCGCCGGGACGCACTGTCGGCGGGTCTCGATCTCGCAACCCTTGCCGCAGGTGGAGTCCCCGCCCAGGAGCTGCTCGTCGAGATGGGCGAGCTGCTGCTGGATCTCTACGGCGGCGCGATCCGGGTCGTCGTCGGCTGCGCGGGGCACGCGGTCGCCGCGGGCGCGATGTTGCTGCTGACGGCAGATCGGCGGATCGGAGCCGTCGGGAGCTACAAGGTGGGCTTCAGCGAGGTGGCGCGCGGTCTGCCGCTTCCCGAGCTGCCGGTGGCCCTCGCCCGGGAGCGTCTGGATCCGCGACGTCTCCAGGCGGCGACCCTGTTGGCGGAGGTCTACGGGCCGAGGGAGGCGGTGGAGATCGGGTTCCTGGACCGCCTCGTGCCCGGGGCTGCTCTGGAGGAGGGGGTGGCACGGGAGGCGAAGGCGCTTGCCGGGCTGCCGACCGAAGCCTATGCCGAGACGCTGCGAACGCTGCGCGGTTCGACCCTCGAGCGCCTCCACTCCGCGCTCCGCCTGGAGAGGGAGCGCCTGACCGCCCTGCAGGCCTCGGTCATCTAGAGCGAACGCTCCCAGCGCTTCGACCAGGCGTCGAGGGGAGCCAGGGCCTCTCCGAGGCGCCCGCCCTGGAGGGTGAGGGTGTAGCCCTCGTCGCTCCGCTCGATCAGGTTCGCCTCGCGGAGCTCGCGCAGCCTCGTGTTCAGGACCGTGGGCGAGACGTCCTCACAGGCTTCGCGCAGCGCGCGGAAGGTGTGGGGACCCGAGCGTAGCTCCCAGAGGATTCGCAGGGCCCAACGTCGACCCAGGAGGTCGAGTGCCGCCATCAGCGGGCGCCCGGAGTGGGAGCCCCGGACGCGCCCCCCAGGTCGGGGCCCGCTCACCGCCAATCCCTTGCGCTATCGAAAACGTAGCGTACCATTGCTACGGAAAATATAGCACTCAAGAGACGGAGGAGATCGTGGAACGAATCGCACCCCTGGAGCCCCCCTACGCACCCGAGCTCGCCGAAGAGCTGTCGGCCATGATGCCGCCGGGCGTTGCGCCTCTGCGGCTCTTTCGCACCCTCGCCCGCAATCCGCGCGTGCTGAGCCGGATCCGGGGCGGCAACCTGCTCGACCGTGGATCCATCGATCGCCGGGACCGGGAGCTCGCCATCCTCCGGACCTGCGCGCGCTGTCGTTCGGAGTACGAGTGGGGCGTGCACGTCGCCTTCTTCGCCCGCCGCTTCGGCATTCCGGAGGAGAAGGTCGCTGGAACCCTCGACTGGGACTGGAGGAACGATCACTGGACGCCGAAGGAGCGGGCGATCGTTCGTCTGGTGGACGAGCTCCACGAGAGGGCAACCCTGGGCGAGGATGCGTGGCGCGACCTGACCGCCCACTTCGCGCCGGAGCAGATCGTGGAGCTGCTGGTGCTCGCGGGCTTCTACCACACGATCTCGTACGTCACGAATGCACTCGGGGTCGAGCTCGAGGAGTTCGCCGAGCGCTTTCCCAGGCTCCCGGACGCCTGAGCTTCGATCGGTCAGGGGCGTTCGACGACCACGATCGGGGCGCCGGCGTGGACGTCGCCCGCCTCGACGACCTTCCAGTAGATGCCGCGCAGATTCTGGTCCCGGGTCGGCTTCGCCTGGACGAAGCGCAGGGCGTCCAGACCGAAGCGGCCCTTGAACTTGAGACAGCCGTCGTGGGGCTTCGGCGTGACCTCGACCAGGGCCTCGCCCACGCGCAGGCGCGTTCCGGTCGGGAGGTTCGCCGCGGTGATGTCGAGGTCGACGAAGAGGTTGTCGCCGAAGAGGGTGAGGGGCTGGCCGTCGGCGATGAGCTCCGCCACGTCCTGACGCATCACGGCGAGCTGCGCCTCGGGATCGCGGGGCGGACGCCGGCTCCAGCCGTCGCCCGGTACCCCGTCTTCCGGCGTCAGCCGCACCCGCTCCGGCGTCTCGCGCACTCCGTCGGGCCGCCGCCGCACGATCAGTGTCACGCGCCCGGTCTCCGCGGAGGGAGAGGCAAGACGCTGCAGCGCCGCTTCGAGCTCGGCGAGCGCTCGGTGGCGGCCGGCGTCTCCAGGCGGCCCGTAGGCCTCTTTGGCGGTCTCGGACATGGGGGACTCACTTGCGGGCGGCGCCGTCAGCCTACCATTCCCGATTGCTCGAGCCCGGCACGGGGATCCGGTCGAAGAAGCAGCAAGTCGCCAGCTCATCAACCGGATGCGAGCGCCGAGAGCCCCGACTGGCCGATCCTGACCCCATGAACGACGGTTGCGCCCGGGCCCGCTGGGTCGAGGAGGAGATCGCGATGGGAATCCGACTGGAGCACGCGAATCTGATCGTTCGCGACATCGATGCCATGATCGAGTTTCTGAGGACGGCGTTTCCCGGGTTTCGCGTCCGCGGCGAGGGGCAGGGCGCTCCCCTGGGCCGCTGGGTCCACATCGGCACCGACGAGACCTACCTGGCGCTGAATCAGGCGACCCGGGAGGCGCCGGAGCCCTGGGTTCCCTACGCCGGCAAGCCGGGTACGAATCACCTTGGCTACGAGGTCGATGACGTCGAGGCGCTGCGCTCGCGGCTCGCCGCGGCAGGCTACCGGGAGTCGACGGTTCCGAACGCCCACCCGCACCGAAGGCGCGTCTACTTCTACGACCCCGAGGGCAACGACTGGGAGTTCGTCCAGTACGCCTCGAAGGATCCGGCGGAGCGCAACGACTACGCCCTTCCGGACTGATCGGGGCGACCTGCTGCGAATCGGCCCGGGATCCCGGCTCAGGTGCCGGTGATCTCCGAGAATTCCTTCGCGTAGTCCACCGTGAGCCAGCGCTCCGGTCGCATTCGGATCCGGACGTTGTCGCCGCGCTCTCCGGCGCCTCCCGTGGCCTCGATGTACTGATCGCCGAACTCGAGCCCCAGGTAGCGGTGGGCGAGCGGTCGCTCGTCGCGCTCGACGTCCGAGGCCTCGATTGCCGTGATGGGACCTTCGACGCTCACGTACTTATAGGGCGGCGCCTCGCTCTGGGCGCAGAGACTGAAACGTTCGACCCGGTCGAGCAGCCGTCCCTTCCTCGAGCCCCGCTCGGTTACGATCCAGAGCTCGCCGCCGGGCTCGTAGCCGTACCAGATGGGCGCCACCAGGGGGCCGCGACCCGGCTCCTCGATGGCGATCATGCCGACGTGAACGTCGGCGAGGAACGTCTCGCGTTCCTCGCGATCCATCTTGAGCGACATGATTCCTCCGCGCTTCGTCGAGTCGTCGCGCAAGGTACCACGATGCGGGTGTCGGGACGCACGCCGAATCCTGCGCCCTTCGCGGCGAATAGTGCTCCCTCTGCTCCCGAGACCAGGAGGGCTGGTGGACTTCGCCCCGCGGAAGGAGTTCGCGCATCACCGGCTGTCGTCCTCCGAGGTCTCCCGCCCGCCCCGGACCCACCCGATCGGGTCGCACTCGATCGTCGTCACGCGGCCCCTCCCTCGGGTCTGCTCAGGCCCCGCCGCCGCTCCGCTCTGCGAGGAAGGCCTGCATCCGCGGCGTGATGGTCTCCTGGAGGGACTCGATCGCGTCGCGTGGTCGCATCAACACGTCGAGCTTCTGGATCGCTCCGCTCTCGTCGAGGGTGATCAGGTCGATTCCCTGGAGCTCGAGCTTCCCGACCCGGCCCGTGAACTCGAGCGCGAGCTCCCGTCCGTCTCGCCACTGCCGATGGTAGGTGAAGCCTTCGATGGTCTGGACGATCAGACCGAGCAGGTGCTGGACGGTCTCTCGGCCCCTGAGGCGCCCCCAGTAGGGGGGTGCGCCGAGAGAGATGTCTTCGGCCAGAAGCGGATCGAGTAGGGCCGGATCCCGCTCGGAGACGAAGCGGTGCCATCGCTCGAGGAAGTCGTCGACCTCGTCCGGCACCTTCGCAGCCTCCGGTGGGAGTGTGGGCATCCGGTCGTCACGTGGCGAGGCCGGGCTCCGGCGTGCCGAGTGGCGGACTGTACCATGAGGGCGACGACGATCGAAGCCGGGCCACCTCGCTGGCGGGGGGAGCCATGATCGAGATCGAAGAGTTCGTGGACCGCCTGTGTCGGCTGGGCGCAGATCGCGGACCCCGAGGCTTCCCTCGTCGCCGCAACGACCGCGAGATCCTGATGAAGAGCATCGTCATGCTGATGGACAGCAGTCGGACCTACACGGAGGGGGAGATCAACGACGCGCTGCGCGACTGGAAGCGGGAGGTTGCGCCGGCGATCGAGACGGATCACGTGACCCTCCGCCGTCTACTCGTCGACCACGGCCACCTCGAGCGTACGGCGGATGGACGTCGCTATCGGGTGGGCTTCCCGCCCCGACCGGTGGCCTTCGATCTCGAGATCGAGGAGCTCGATCTGCGCGCCACGATCGCGGCCTATCTCGATTACCGCCGTCGTCGGCGACGGCCTCGCCCCGGGTCCGGCGGCTGATGCCGCGGTTCTCGGCTCAGGGCGTCGTGCCGCTCCAGCTCGAGACGAGCACCAGGGCGATGTCGAGCATGCCGAAGAGGCTCGCCACGAAGGCGATCGTCCGGAGATAGGGAACGCCGGCGATGTAGATGAGGGCGTAGGCAAGGCGCGACCAGAAGAAGAGAGCGGCGCCCCATGCCGTGTCCTCGTTCGAGAGACCCGTCTGGTGGACGACCAGCACCAGGGCGGTGAAGGGGAGGAGGTTGGCGAGGAAGTTCTGGTGAGCCCGCGTGGCGCGGCCCGCCCAGGGCGGAAGCTCGGGAACGTCGTCCCGGTTCCCGACGGCCACCCCGATGCCGCCGTACCAGGTGACGGCGACGAGCTGGGGGAAGGCCTGGGCCACTCCGAGGAGGGCGGAGGCCACGAGCATCTTCAGTTCGACGTCCATCGATTCCTCCTCGTCGTGCCGTTCACGCGTCCGGCTTGCGCGCGACGAACCAGGCGAACGATCTCCAGGATTCCCGGGTACCGAAGGGATCGAGGCCCACTTCCTGGAGGGCGGTTCGGAAGGTATCGCCGTCGAAGCGATCGGCCTGCGGATGTTCGAGGATCCTGCGCACGATGGGATGGCGAATGAAGCGCGCGAGGACCTCTTCTGCGTAGAACCGCCCCCCGGGCTTCAGCACGCGCGAGACCTCGGTGAGAACTCGCCGCCAGTGGGGGATGTGGTGGATGATGCCGAAGTCGAAGACGGCGTCGTAGGTCGCGGTGGGGACCGGGATCGACGTGGCGTCGCCCACCCAGAAGCGGGCCCGTCGGCCCCGGGGCTCGAGCCGCTTGCGCGCTCGATGGACCATGCGCGGGTCGAGGTCGAAGGCGTCGACGGTGTCGGCGCCGAAGCGCTCCAGGATCAGAGCAGCACCCACGCCGCGCCCGCAGCCGAGCTCGAGCGCGGTCCCTCCTCGCAGGGCGCCCCCCATGTGCAGGAGTCGAGGCGTCTCGAAGCGACGCTGGATCGCGGCGCGCAGCGGGTTGTTCATCAGCGCGAACTCGGCGCGGTTGAGTCGCAAGACGACCTCCGTCTCCACTCGGTCCGAAGGGAGGTGGAAGAGCTCCGTGAGAATAGGTGATGCCGTCCTCGGTCAGCCCCTCGAGAGGTGCTCGTCGATTCGCCGCACGAGGGCTCGCTGCGTCTTGAGGCGCGCGATGGCCTCGGGGCTGGCGTGCTTCATCCGTCCCGCTGCTGGGATCGCGGGAAGGGAGAGAGGCGGAGCAGGGCGACCCCCCCGAGTGCGAGGGCGAGGACCTCCGCGCCGTGGAGCGCCAGGCCGAGGGGGCCGGGGAGGCCGACGACGAGCCAGCTCGCGAAACGTCCCAGGACGAGGCCCCCGAAGAGCAGGAGCTGTGCGATGAGTCCGGTCCGGATCGAGTGGGGCGCGAGCGCACAGAACCCGAGGAAGGCGGCGCAGCCGAGCTGAAGACCGCCGTAGACGGCGCGCACGTCGTTGTCCGCGATGGCTCCCGCCAGGGAGAGTCCGACATGCGGGGCCATGGCGGAGGGCGCGACGAGGAAGGGAACGGCGATGACGGCGAAGGCGAGGGCGGAGCCGACCAGGACGAGGCGCGCGAGGCGCGTGGGGCCGTCGTCGCTCACCCTCGCATCAGCTCGCGAAGGCCTTCCGAATCCTCGCGATGGCCTCGTCGACGTTCGCCCGATCGTTGAATGCCGAGATGCGGACGTAGCCCTCTCCTGCGGCCCCGAAGCCGCTGCCCGGAGTGCAGACCACGTGGGCCTCTCGCAGGAGCTTGTCGAAGCAGTCCCAGCTCGAGAGCCCGTCGGGCGCCTCCATCCAGATGTAGGGCGCGTGCTCGCCCCCGTAGAGGGTGAACCCCGCGGCCCCGAGGCCGTCGCGGAGCGCGTGGGCGTTGGCCATGTAATAGGCCACCTGCTCCCGCGTCTGCTTCGTGCCCTCGGGCGAGAAGACGGCCGCCGCGGCCTTCTGGATCACGTAGGGCACGCTGTTGAACTTCGTCGCATGGCGCCGCGACCAGAGTCCGTTCAGCGAGACGCGTTCTCCGCCGGCCGTCGCGCCGGTGAGCGCCTTCGGCACCACCGTGTAGGCACAGCGCACGCCCGTGAAGCCCGCGCGCTTGGAGAAGCTGCGCATCTCGATCGCCACCTCCTTCGCCCCGTCGATCTCGTAGATCGAGTGCGGGAGGGCGGGATCCTGGATGAAGGCGTCGTAGGCGGCGTCGAAGATCAGCAGTGCGTCGGTCTTCCGCGCCCACGCCACCCACGACTCCAGGTTCTCCCGGCTCGCGACGGCGCCGGTCGGGTTGTTCGGCGAGCACAGGTAGGCCACGTCGACCGGAGAGCTCGGCGGGTCGGGCATGAAGCCGTTCTCGGCGGTCGCCGGGAGGTAGGTGATGCCCTCGTAGCGTCCGTCGTCGTCGGCGGGGCCGGTGCGGCCCGCCATCACGTTCGTGTCGACGTAGACCGGATAGACCGGATCGGTCACGGCGATGCGGCAATCGACGCCGAAGAGCTCCTGGATGTTTCCGCTGTCCTGCTTGCTGCCGTCCGAGACGAAGATCTCGTCGGATGCGAGCGAAACGCCACGCGCAGCGAAGTCGTGCTCGAGGATCGGCTTCACCAGGAAGTCGTAGCCGTTCTCCGGACCGTAGCCGCGAAAGCCCTGGGGCGTCCCGAAGGCGAAGGCGGCCTCGCGCATCGCCTCTACGATCGCCGGCGCGAGGGGGAGGGTGACGTCCCCGATCCCGAGGCGGATCACGTCCGCGTCCGGATTCGCGTCGGTGAATGTCGACACGCGACGCCCGATCTCGGGGAAGAGGTAGCCGGCCTGGAGCTTCAGATAGTGTTCGTTGATTCGCGCCATGGCGCCGATGTTAGCCCCTCCTCAGGCCGGATCGACGAGCACTCCCGGGTTCATGACGGCGGCCGGGTCGAGGGCCGACTTCGCCGCCCGGAGGGCGGTGGCGAAGAGGTCGGGTCGCTGGCGGTCGTACCAGGGGCGATGGTCGCGGCCGACGGCGTGGTGGTGGGTGATGGTTCCGCCGTGGCGGATGAGCGCATCGCTCGCCGCGCTCTTGATCTCGTCCCACTGGGCGAGCTCGCTGCCGTGACGGCCCGGGGCGAGGATCGTGAAGTAGGGTGCGGGCCCGTCGGGATAGACGTGGGTGAAGCGGCAGGTGACGGATCCCGCGCCGCACACGCGCTTCACGGCGTCGCTGGCGGCTCCGCTCACTGCGGCGTAGAAGGCCTCGAAGCGATCCCAGGTGACCGCCGTCTCGAAGGTCTCGGAGATCACGGCGCCGCGGACCAG
>CALDCK010000367.1 GCA_937937315.1 uncultured bacterium | reverse complement strand
GACCTCGCCGGACTCGTCGATCACCGGGGCGGCGGCGTGGAACACGGTGGAGGCAAGGGTCCCGCCGTTTCGACCGGCGATGTCTCGCGTCGGACGGCTGAAGACGGTCTTCCCGGCGAGGAGCGCCTCGAGACTTTTCGGGGCGACGTCGAGGCGGCGGCCCACGACCTCGCCGTGACGATCCACGAGGACCAGCCCTTCGCGATCCATCAGCACGAAGTTCCGGTATCCGAGTCGCTCGACTGCGGGCACGAGCGCGTCTCGCACCGCGCTCGCCTCGGGGGCGTCGAGCAGGACCCGTCGCGGATCCGAGCTCGATCGGGCGAGCTCGACGAGGCGCCGGGCCGGGGCGATGAGCGCGGCGTCCTCGGCCTCGGCGCGGGCGATACGCTCGTGGGAGGTGGACCAGAGGCTCAGGGCCTGGAGGTCCGCCCGAAGCAGGGTCTTCAGGTCGCTCCGAAGAGAATCTTGCGTGACCTGCTCGATGGCATAGAGGGCCAGCCCGGCCGAAATGGCCATCGCCAGGGTCAACAGGATCGGGAGCCACCAGGCTCGGAGCTGCTGAAGTCTCGCCACGCGGCCTCCGGCACGAGCAGTATGCCGCGGCCATTCTATCCGGCGATCCGGGACGGCGCCGGATCGGCGAGAGAAATGGTCGCGGCGCAGGGTCCCTGCCCGGATGGCGACTTTCGGCTCGAATCCCTCGGACAGGGAGCCAGGGTCGCTGTAGGATCGAGGGCTGAGGTCTTCGCTCATGCTCCTGACTTCCACGCTCCTCGCTGCGCTGCTGGCCCTGTCCAGCAGCTTCATCCCGTCCTTCGCCCAGGCCTTTCCCGAGGAGACGCCGGGACTGGCGGGGGATCACGCGACACTGCTGACGATCGAGAAGGCCAGCGGATCGATCTTCGCCGCCGACGTGACAGCGAATCAGTCGCGGGCGACGCAGCTCGCCTGGGGGCCGGGCCCCGATCCGAGCAAGACCTATCTCTACGTGGCGAGCAACGTTCACGGGGTCCGTCGCCTCGAGTACGATGCAGCCGCGGGAGCCCTCTCGAACCGGGTCGACGTGGTGCCGACGATTTCGGGCAACGGGATCGCCTTCCACACCGACGATCTCGGACAGGACGCGATGTACCTGGTCGAGGGCTACGTCAGCGGGGCCGACTCCTCACTCCGGCTCTCGCGACTCTGGCGCATCATCGACGCCGATGGAGATGGCGTCTTCGCATCCGGCGGGGACGTTTCGGCGGTGATCGTCTGGGGCGTTCCGCGGGACGACCACGGCCTGAACCATCTCCAGATCCGCGGGGACTCGCTGTTCCTGGGAAGCGGTGTCCGCACGCGCAATGGAGCCGTCCAGACCTTCTCGGGCGACACCTACGGTGAGTCGGCCTACGGGGGCGCCATCCTGACGATCGACGACCTGAACGCCGTCGCCACGACGGCGAACGCGGCGGGGTTCGCCGCCTACCCGGAGCACCCCGACGCGACGACCTACGCCGCCGCCATCGGCGGGACGACTGCCGGAAGCGAGCTTCCGTTCACGACGACGGCCAGCGACAGGTTGCGCGTCCACTCGGCGGGGACGCGCAACCCCTTCGGGCTCGCCTTCGACCCGAGCGGGGCCTTGTGGTTCACGGTGAACTTCCACCGGTCGAGTCACCATGACTACGATCGCAGCGTCCTCGATGCGAGCGCCGAGGGCGACGCCTTCCAGGGATCGTCGAACGACGACATCCACGACCAGGTCTTCCGGGCGGCGCCCCTGGCGGACTACGGCTACCGCAACAGCAACTGGCAGAACGACACCGACGCCCAGGCGGCGGGCTTCTTCGCGGGCGTCGCGGACCCCACCCAGCTCACCCCCGCCCATGCCTTCGACAACCTGGACCTCGACGGCTCCGGCGGGCCGGACCTGGACTCCCTCGATCCGGCCTGGGACGCGCTCCATGTCCCGGCGAGCCCCGAGGGACTCGGGCCCTCCTCGGCGCTCACGGGCCTGGACTTCGGCGGGTCGGGCCTTCCGCCCCGCTATCACGGTCATGCCTTCGTGGCCCGCTGGAACGGACAGAACGGGATCATCGATGGTCTCGACTACCGGGACGTCGTGCTCGTCCACCCGGTGACCGGGGCCGTCGAGCGGGTCGCGAGCGGATTCAACGCTCCGACCGACGTCCTCGCCGATGCCGAGGGCAACCTGCTGGTCGTGAGCTACTACGGCAGTGTCTGGCGGATCCGGTCCGTGGCCACGGTGCCGGCGACCGGCGTCGCGCCCCTGGCGGGCCCGACACTCCTGGCCGTTTTGTTCCTGCTCACGGGACGGGGGCGGCTCGCGCGCCGTGCCCCCCGCACCGCCGGTGGGCGTGTCATCCGGGGATGACGGCGACCGCCTCGATCTCGATCAGGAGCCCCGGCGCCGCCAGCGCCTGAACGCCGACCCGGGTGCTGGCCGGGGGCCGACCGCCGAAGAAGCTCTCGAAGGGCGGCGCCAGCAGAGCCGCCTGGGCCGGCTCGTAGCCCACGATGTACGTGCGGAGCATGGTGATGTCGGCCGGCTCGGCGCCCGCCGCACGCAGGGAGCTCCCCAGGTTCTGGAGCGCTTGGGTCGCCTGGCGGGCGACGTCCCCCTCGCCGATGAGCTTCAGGTCCCGATCGAGCCCGACCTGGCCCGAGACGAATACGAGCGTCCCGGGCGGGGACGTGACGACCTGGGTGAAGCCGAAGCGCGCGCTGTCGAAGGTGTCGCTCGGCTGGATGTACTGCTTCTCGGACATGGGTCCTCCCTGTGCTCATCGGATGCTGGGGCCCAGAGTCCACGGTCCGGACCGTTTCGGCAAACTGCTAGCGTGGAGCGGCGCGGGCTCGGATCGCCGTCGGCCGATCGATGGAGCGAGACCGGGGCCCTGCCGGAGGTAGATCGTCATGGCGCGTGCCGTCGACGTGACCACGTCCATCGCCGCGACGGTGACGCGACTCGCCCAGGGCCTGAGCGTCGGACGGCCTGGACGCCGCCCCGAGCAGCCTCTGGTCCTCTACGACTTCGAGAGCTGTCCCTTCTGTCGCAAGGTGCGGGAGGCCCTGACCACACTCGACCTGGACGCGGACATCCGTCCCTGTCCGAAAGGTGGGCATCGCTTTCGCGACGAGCTGGTCGAGCGGGGTGGCAAGGCGCAATTCCCCTACCTCGTCGACCCGAACTCCGGGAAGGCGTTGTACGAGTCCGAGGACATCGTCCGCCATCTCTTCGCCGAGTACGGCGACGGGCCTCCCCCGGCGCTGTCGATGGGTCCGTTCGCGACGCTGAGCGGCTCCCTCGCCTCGGCCTGGCGCCTGGGCAAGGGCACCCGGGTCGAGCCTTCGAAGCCCCCGGCACAGCCCCTCGAGCTCTGGTCCTTCGAGGCCTCGCCTTTCTCGCGCATCGTCCGGGAGAAGCTCTGTACCCTGGAGCTTCCCTACCGCCTGCACAACGTGGGGCGAGGCAGCGCGAACCGGCCGGCCTTCCTGGAGCGGGCCGGCAAGGTGCAGGTGCCGTTCCTCGTCGATCCGAACGGCGGGGTCGAGATGTTCGAGTCGGCGGAGATCGTCGCCTACCTCGACGAGACCTACGGGGCCTGAGACGGGAGCGCTCGCGTTGAAGGGCGGCGCAGGATGATCCGGCTCGCGCTGCACGCACTCGAGAATCCGCGGGCCTGGCTGGCGGCACTCGGGGTTGCGACGGTCCTCGTCGGCGCGGGAGTCGGCCGCCTGGAGCTGCGGACCGACGGAGATGTGCTGCGACCCGCCGGCGATCTCGCGGTGGCCGCGACGAACCGGGATGCCGTCCGATTCCAGGACCCGCGCCAGGTGCTGCTGCTCGTCCGGGAGCGGGCCGAGGGCCCGGAGCTGGAATCGCCCGAGGGCTTCCGCTTCCTCGCTCGCACCCACCGGGCGCTCCGCGCCACCTGGAGCGTCCGCGCCGAGAGCCTGACCTCCCTCGCGAGCCTTCCGCGGCTCGAGCGCGAGGGCGGCGGCTTCACCGTGGGGACCTATCTCGAACAGGTTCCGGACCCGGGTCCAGGCTTCGACGCGCTGCTGGCGACGCTGCGGGCGCGGCCGCTTACCAACGGGCTGCTGCTCTCACCCGACGGAAGCCTCGCAGTGCTCTACGTCCCGCTGACCGAGCAGGTCCCCATCGGCGAGGCGCTCCTCGACGTCGAGGACACCGTCGAGGAGATCGGCGAGGACGCACCCTTCGAGCTGCTCCTCGGGGGGCCGGTGGTGGCCGAGACGACTCTCGGTCGTATGGTGCTGCGTGATCTCGCCCTGTTCGTGCCGGTCATGGTGCTGCTGATCGCGGGGCTCCTCTTCGTCACCCTCGGCGACCGCGCCGGGGTGATGGTGCCCCTGGTCGAGGCGCTCGCCGTGCTCCTCTGGACCCTCGGCGCGATGGGCTGGCTCGGAATTCCCGTGACCCTCGTGACGACGGTCCTGCCGGTCGTGCTCATGGCCATGGCGATCACCGACGAAATTCATCTCCTCGAGCGCATCAAGGCGCATCGCGCCGGACGTAGTCTGAGGGAGGCAACCCGGCTTGCCCTCGAAGAGGTGGCGACGCCCATCGTGGCCACCTCTGTGACGACCTCCCTCGGCTTCCTCTCCTTCGCGACCAGTGCAATCGAGCCCCTGCGTCACTTCGGCCTGTTCACGGCCCTCGGCATCACTTTGGCCATGATCTTCAGCTTCACTGGCATTCCGGCGCTGCTCGCCCTGGTGCCCGATGCCTGGGTGGTGCCGGGCTCGCGAGAGACCCGGGGCGGAAGGTTCGACGGACTCGCCCGCTGGGCCTGCGCGAAGCCGACTGCGGCGTTGCTGGCGGGGGCGGCGGTCCTGCTCGTTGCGGTGCCCGGTATCACGAAGCTTCGGGTGGGCGATTCGTGGGTGGAGAACTTCGCCTCCGACTCCCCCCTGGTTCGCGCCGAGCGCCTGTTCAACGACGCGTTCTGGGGCTCCTATCGCTTCGACGTCGTGCTCGAAGGCCCCCCCGAGTTCTTCTATGCGCCGGGCGCCGCCGAGCTGATGGCGCGGGCTCGCGACGTCGCCCTGCAGGCGCCTCACGTCGGAGGCGTGCTGACCCACCTGACTCCCCTCACCGAGGTGGCCCGGGCCATAGGGGTGGGGGAGACCCTGGCGGCGCTCTCGCCGTCGGCCCTCGCCGACGTGGTGACCGTGGCCGAGATGTCTCCGAGCCGGGTCGCGCTGCGCGAGCTGCTGAGCGATCGCGGCAACGCGGCGCGTGTCCGCCTCTTCGTCGAGGACGCGAGCTACGAGCGGGCTCTCGCCATTCAGGAGCATCTCGAGGCTCGGCTGCCGGATCTGCTCGGGCCGCGGGAGGTGACCTGGCACTTCAGCGGTGATCTTCCGTCGGCCGTGGCGGTGGTCCAATCGATCGTCGACGGACAGCTTCGCTCGATCGCGTGGACGCTGGCGGCCATCGCGGGAGCGCTGGCTCTCGTGTTCGCCCCCGGCCGTCCGGGCCTCGCCGCGACCCTTCCCGTTACGGCTGCCGCGGCGGCGCTCCTCGGCGCGATGGGCTGGCTGGGGATGACTCTCGGGATCGCGACGAGCATGTTCGCGAGCCTCACCGTCGGCGTCGGCGTCGACTTCGGCATTCACTACGTGCACCGCTATCGCCTCGAACGCGCACGCGGGCAGGGGCCCGGCCCGGCGCTCCAGGCAACGGTCGCCACCGTCGGTCGGGCCCTGCGCTGGAACGCTGGCGTTCTCGGTCTCGGCTTCACGGTCCTGGCGTTCTCGAGTCTGCGCCCGAACCGCGAGCTGGGTCTGCTGCTCGCAGCCGCCATGGGGGCGTGCTATCTGGCGACCGTGTTGCTCCTGCCCCGTCTTCTACGCGGCGTCCCGGGTGCGGCGAAGCTCGCGGTCCTGCTCCTCGCCTTCGCCGCAGCATCCCCCGCCGCCCGGGCCCAGGCGCCTGGAGCGAGGGGAGCCGGCCCTTGCGGCGAGCGCCCCGCCGCCGAAGCGCGGTCGCTCATGGCGGGCCTCGATGCGCGCTTTCGCGGCGAGCCGCGGATCGTTCGGATGGATATCCGCACGCGCTATCCGGAGACGCACCGGATGCATGCGCTGCTGGCCGACGCGCCTCTGACGAAGATCCTATGGGGCGTGTTCGACGGCGACGCCCAGCGGACGCGCGTGCTCTACGTCTTCTCCGGCCCGGGTCGACTCGCCGGGACGACGCTGCTCATCCACGACGCCGCCACGTCCGTGGAAGACGATGCCATGTGGCTCTACCTGCGGTCGCTCGGCACCTTCACCGCCCTCGAGCGGGGGGCGCGCACGGTCCTCGTGCCGGGGACGGTGCTCACCTACGAAGACGCGCGAGGTTTCATTCCGGTCGATTCCTATCACTTCTCCTGGGCGCCGGCGCGTCAGGCCGGCGGACCCCCTCGGGTCGGGGCCTGTCCGCGGGACCGGAAGATTCGCGCCGATCTGGGCTACGCCTGGCTCGTGATCGACGTGGACCGCGAGCACGACGTCGTCACCCACGTCGAGTACGCGGATCTCGGGGGAAAGCCTCTGAAGACCTGGGAGCAGATCGAGAGTGTCGAGGTCGCGGGACAGATGCATCCCGCCCACGTCCGCATGCGGCACGCGGTGGAAGGCCATGTCACCGACGTGCGATACGAGCATTGGCCGGTGGCGTCACCGCCGGGGCCCGAGATCTTCCGGCCGGAGCTGGCCGAGTCGAGCTTCCTCGAGCGGCTGCGAGGCGTGGTGGCGGCCGCGGGCCTGGGCGAGAGGATCGGCGAGGAGCTGGAGCGCGCCGACGCCGTCGTACGGGAGTACGACGAGCGTATGCGCCAGTACGACGCCAAGCCCTGAGCGGGCGCGCTCGGGCCCTCCAGGCGCTAGCTTCGTGGGCGTCGTGCAACCCCCGCCTCGCTGCTACCCGTGCTGACGAGTCTGTTGGTACTGGGATTCTGGACGGGAATCCGCCACGCTCTCGAGGCGGACCACGTCGCAGCCATTGCGACGATCGCGTCGCGCTCGCGCTCGTCGCGCGAGCTGATGCACATCGCGACGGCCTGGGGAGTGGGCCACGGCGTGGTGCTCGTCTTCGTGGCCGCGAGCCTGGGCATTCTCGGAATCGCGCCGTCTCCTCCGGTCGCGTCGATCTTCGAGCTCGGAGCCGGGCTCCTGCTCGTCCTGCTCGGCGCCGACGTTCTGTTGCGCGCCTGGCGCCGCGGAGCGCGGGTGAGGCCGCACCGCCACCGAGACGGGACGCGGCACATCCACGTGCATCGCGAAGGCCCCGGAGACGAGCACGAGCACCTCTCGCCGAGGCGGATGCTGCGCCGTGCTCTCTGTGTAGGAGGCGCCCACGGGCTGGCCGGGTCGGCAGCGCTCGGGCTCCTGGCGGCCCAGGGGGTGGTTCCCGGTTGGGGCGTCGCCTACGCGGCGTGCTTCGGTGTGGGCTCGATCCTGGGGATGCTCGCACTCTCCCTCACGGTGTCGCTGCCGATCGAGCGCTCGTCCTTCTCATTCGAGCGGATGCGCGGCGGAATGGAGCTCTTGACCGGGCTCGCGAGCGTCGGGATCGGGCTCTGGGTCGGCGGCGGAGCAGCCGTGGCGCTGGGTGCGTTGGAGGCGAGCCCGTTCTGAGGGAGCTGCCCGGCCGACCAGGCGCCGGGTCGCGGACACCGAGCGGCGTCAGCGCCTCGGGAATCCCAGCTCGCCGAGCTTGTGGGCGATGTCCTGTCCAGCGCTCTCGACTCGAACGGCCTTGTCGATGGCGCGGATGACGCCCTTGCGATCGATGTAGAAGGTCCAGCGCTGGGCGACGGCGCCACTGGACGAGAGCACGCCGTAGGCCTTCGCCACCTTGCCTCCCGGATCCGAGAGCAGCACCTGAGTCGTCTCGAGGGACTCGGCGAATTCCCGGTTCTTCTCCGGGTCATCGAGGCTCACCATGAAGACCGCGGTGTCGAACCCGGCGAGGGCCTCGGCGCTGTCCCGCAGCGCCCTGAGCTCTTCGGTTCAGCCGGGGGTGAAGGCCATCGGGAACCAGGCCAGCACGACGTCCTGCTTCCCGAGGAATTGCGACAGGCTGACCGCCGCGCCGTCGGATCCCTGGAGCGTGAAGTCCGGCGCCGGGGCGCCGACCTCCGGTTCGCTCGCGAAGGCGGCGCTGGCGAGGAGCAGGGCGGCGGGCCCGGTGCCGGCGAAGAAGAGCAGAGCGGCAAGCCCGGCGACGGCGACGCGGTGACGACCCATGGCTGAAGGGTAGCAGTGGGAGGACCCGACACTGCCCGTGGTTCGTGAGGGTGGGGGAGGCCGCTGCCGCCTCGAGATGGCGGCCGGCTGGAGTAAAGAAAATCTGAATAGGGTGTTAATCACCACAGTTTAGGGCCGAGCGCGCCGATGATCGCGGGAGGATCGAGGTCGGTCGTGTCCCAGGACATCGTTGTGTCGGAATCCCAGCTCTCGCGCGGAGCGCTGGACGCGGCCTCGGAGACGCCCGTTCCGGAGTGGCTCGCCCTGCGGCGGCGGATGGGGATCGCGACCTGTCTGCTGGGTGCGAGCGCCGCCATCGCGGTGAGCGTCCTCGAGTGGCAGAAGGGGCAGCCGGCCCTGTTCGAGGTCTACGGCCTTCCCGCAATCGCAGTCTGGACGCTCGCGCTCGCGCTGATCTACCGCGGTCGTCACGCGGTGTTCGCCGAGGCCGGACTGGTGTTTGCCGGAGCGGGCATCCTTCTCGGGCTCTTGTTCGTCGCCCTGATCCAGCCCCGGGCGAGCTACGAATCGATCATCGACGCCTACGAGATCCTGGCCTGGTTTCCCGCCCTCTATCTCTTCAGCTTCGCGCTCTTCTCGAAGGCGAAGGCGCTGGTCTTCAGCGTCGCGGTCCTCGCCGTCAGCCTCCTGCTCTCCCACCTGGGGCCGGTGGCGGTGCCGCCCGAGGCGCGACTCGGCTTCCTCGAGGTGTACATCGCGAATCTCGGCTGCATCGGCTTCATCTTCACCCTGTCCGCGCTCAAGGAGCGCTATGTGGAGACCCAGGATCTCGCCGAGGCGCTTCGACATTCGGCGGACACCGACTACCTCACGGGGATCCACAATCGACGCTGGATGGAGCGCCGACTCGACGCAGAGCTGGCGCGCTGCGCCGCGCTCGGTCAGCCCATCGCCCTCGTCATGCTCGACGTCGACCGCTTCAAGGCCGTCAACGACGAGTTCGGCCACGACGCCGGGGATCGGGTCCTCCAGCGTGTGGCGCGCGTGCTCGACCTCTCGGTCCGGGCCCGGGATCTGCTCGCGCGCTGGGGCGGAGAGGAGTTCCTGATCGGACTGCCCGGAATTGCCCTCGAGGCGGCAGTGGACGTCTCGGAACGCATCCGTCGCATGCTCGAGGCCCAGCACGGTGGGAGCGGCCCCGCTGCGACGGCGAGCTTTGGCGTGACTGCGGCGGTCGTCGGCGACGACGTGGAAGGGCTGATTCGCCGGGCCGACGAGGCGTTGCGTCTCGCGAAGCGGGAAGGGCGCAATCGCGTCGTCACTCAGGCCGCTTGAGTCCGCGTTCGCGTCTCGGCCTCGGCCCGGTCCGAGTTGCGGTAGAGTCCGCCCCTTCGACCACCGCTGGAGGCGCCGTGTTTCGCAACCTCGTGATCTCGCTCTCTCTCCTTCCCATGCTCGGCTTCGGAGCCGCCTGTGCCGAGGGCACACCCGAGGCCTCCCCCGAGGAGGGTGGCGCCGCAAAGAGCTCGGGCTACTCGGTGACGCACGTGGAGGAGGGAGCCGGCGCACAGCCCACCGCGACGGACGTCGTGGTGGTGCACTACCACGGCACCTTCGAGGACGGAAAGGTCTTCGACAGCAGTGTCGACCGTGGGCAGCCCGCTCGCTTTCCGCTGAACCGGGTGATCCCCTGCTGGACGACGGGTGTCGCGGAGATGAAGGTCGGCGGCAAGGCGAAGCTCGTGTGCCCGCCGGAAGTCGCCTACGGAGAGCGCGGCGCGCCTCCGCGCATTCCGCCGAACGCCACACTCTACTTCGACGTCGAGCTGATCGAGATCCAGTAGGCGTCGCGCACCCCCGCTGGCGGGGATGCTAGCCTTGGCCGGGATGAGCGAGTCGGTGAGTGAAATGGCCCCGGATCCGGGCGCCGATGGCCAGCGCGTCGGCCGGATGGCCGCCTGGCGACGCGGCGTCGGCCTGTTCACCGGCGCTTCACTCCTGCTCTACGCGGTGGCCGTGATCACGGCACCGATCGACTCGGTGCAGGGCGTAATCCAGAAGATCCTCTACCTCCATCCGCCCCTCGCCTACGGCGCCTACCTGGGCTTCATCATCACCGCGATCGGTGGCGCGCTCTATCTCTGGCGGCACCGCGAGGTCTACGACCACCTCGCCGTCGCGGGCGCCGAGGTGGGAGTCGTCTTCTGCACGCTGATGATGATCACCGGCCCCATCTGGGCGAAGGGAACCTGGGGGCACTGGTGGTCCTGGGACCCGCGGCTCACCCTGACCTTGCTGCTGTGGTTCGTCTACCTGAGCTACCTGCTACTGCGGAGCTTCACCGAGGGAGGCGAGCGCACTGCACGCTTCGCCGCGGTCTACGGTGTGCTGGGCACGCTGCTGATCCCGCTCAACTACTTCGTGATCGACCTCTTCCAGGGGCGCGCGATGCATCCGGAGAATCTCTCGAGCGGGAGTCTGGGGGCGGGGATGGGGCTGCCCTTCCTCGCCGGCAACATCACCTTCTTCGCAGCCTTCGTGTACTGCGTGCTGCTGCGCTGGGAGGTGGAGATCGGCCGGGCGCGCTGGGCGGAGCGCGAGGCGGAGGGCGCGATCTCGTGAGCTATGCCATCGCCGCCTACGGCATCACTGCGGTCGTCCTGATCGGGTATCTGGTGCTGCTCCACCGGGAGTGCGCGCGCCTGGACGGCGATCGGTAGCCGAGACGGCCGGGCAGAGCATGCCCGGCGCCGTACAGCGAGTGTCGGACTCGGCCTCGGCACGGCACCGGCAGCACCGGTGCGCGGAGCCGGGCGAAGGCCGCGAAAGCCCAGGGGCTTCTCCTTCCCCGGGCGCGTTTGGCACGGCGCGTGCTCCTGAGCCGGGGTGAACCTGCGCGTCCGGGGCCCCGTGCCCGAAAGGAGAACGTCATGCAGCGCATTCGACTATGGACCACGAGTCTGGTCTCCCGCGTCGATGGAATGGTGAGTCGGATCGAGAATCACGAGGCCCTGGCCGACAGCGCCATCCGCGACGTGCGTCGCGCGGCGGCTCGGGCCACGGTCCAGCTTCGCCGCGTGCGCGCCGACGGCGCGCGCCAGCGCGACCGACTGGGGTCGTTGCACGAGGAGGAGCGGGCCTGGGAGGAGCGCGCGCTGCGCAGCGCGAGCGGGGACCGGGAGAAGGCCCTCGAATGCGTGCGCCGCGGCAAGCGCGCGGCGCGACAGGCGCGCGAGCTCGCACGCCGCATCGAGGAGCATGAGCGCGTGGAGAAGCAGCTCGCCGCAGACGTGGCGCGGGTCGAGGACCGACTCGGTGAGCTCGAGCAGCAGCGCAACGTGCTGGTCACGCGACAGTCGCGTGCCCAGGCCCTGGGCTCCGTGCGCGATGCCGAGTCGCCCCACGCCGACGTCTCCGAGGTCTTCGGTCGCTGGGAGACCCGGGTGGCGGAGAACGAGTTCGAGGGGGGCTGCCTGCACACAGGCGACGCGCTCGCGGCGGAGTTCGAGGAGGAGGAGGAGGACGCATCGTTGGCGGCCGATCTCGACGCACTGCTGGAGCGCCAGGGCGCGCGGGAGGAGGCCTGACCATGGCGAACGCGAGCCCTTCGACCTACACCACGCCGACTGCGCGGCTCGAGTCGCCGGTGGCGGCGTCTGCGCCGGATCGGCCCCGGGCGGAGTGTGGCGCGTCGACGGAGAGCCGCCTGGAAGCGCTCCCGCGACTGCTGCGAGGTGTCGGCGCCCTGGCCATGATGGCGGCCGCGTCTTCGTTCCTGCTTCAGCACTGGGAGAACGGCGGAGACGTCTGGCGCTATTACGCGCTGCTGGTCCACACGGTGCTGCTGGGGCTCCTCGGTTTCGGCTGGGGACTCCGGGCCGACGACCCGAAGGGGGCCCGCACCTTCCTCGCCCTGGCTGCGGGCCTCGTGCCTGCCCACTTCTGCATCCTCGGCGGGCTCGTCTACTCCCAGTTCTCCTGGGACGGACCGCTCACGGCGGTTGCGAGCTACGCGACCTGGGTCGCACCCGGTCCGGCGGTCGCCTCCCTGGCGGCAGCGCTCAGCGTGCTCGCCCTGGGCGGTGTGACGGCCCTCGCCTTCGTCGCCCTCGCTCGGGTTCGGGCCGGCCTGCTCGGTGCGGCCTACCTCGTCGGCAACGCGATGCTCCTGGTGCCGTCGCGAGATCCGTCCGTGATCGCGGCGATGGTCGGGCTTCATGGAGCCGCCCTCGTCGCGTTCGAGTGGCGGTTCGCGAGGACCGAGTCGAGGCTGCACACCCTCGAGGGGCGCTTCGTGCGCGCGATGCTCTTCGCGCCGCCGGTACTGATGCTGGCACGCAGCGCGCTCCACTACGAGCTCTCGGCGCTCTATTTCGCCGTGTCCTCGGCGGCGGTCGCCCTGGCGAGCTTCGCCCTGGCCGAGGAGCGCCGGATCCCGGCTCTGCTGCGAGCCGCTCTGCGGGGCACGAGCCTGGTCGCGCTCGGCGCGACCAGCGCGAGCGCGACGCTCGCCTTCGCCCAGGCTGCGTCGCTCTCGATCAGCGTGGCGCTCCCCCTGGGCGGCGTTCTCTTCGCCGTGCTCGCGTCGCTGCTCTCCCTCGTGGCTGGGGATGCCCGCTGGGGAGAGGTCAATCGCCGCGCTGCGGCCCTGGCTCTGCTGGCCACGACGGCGGTCGACCTGGTCTTCTTCCCCTCGGTCGTGTCCTCTCTGGCGGGGCTCACGGTGGCGATCGGGACCCTCTCCTACGGCTTCGTCACCGAGCGCCGTGGGGTCTTCCTCGCCGGCGTCGCCGGGGCGCTGCTCGCGGTGGCGACCCACGTTCAGGCGGCCATAGAGCTCTATGCCCTCAGCCACTGGGGGAGCTTGGCACTGGTCGGTGTTCTCGTGATCCTGGCAGCGACGGGAGTGGAGCGTCACGGCTCGGCGCTGTCGGAGTGGCTGACGGAGCAGCGCCGTCGCCTGGGGCAGGGTGCCTGATCCGGTCAGGGGACGGGC
>CALDCK010000366.1 GCA_937937315.1 uncultured bacterium | reverse complement strand
CCGACGACGACGACGTCACGGTGCGCGGGTCGGACCGTCGGCCGCCCGCCAGGCCCCAGCCTCGACGCTGATCACCAGTCCGCGGACGGCAGCAGGATCCGGAACGCGCCGCGCTTCCGCGCTCCGATGAGAACTGTCGGTCGGCCCGAGCCGGCCGCAGCCCCGGCGATCTGACTCCCGACCGGATCCGTCGGCGCCGGGTTCTCCCGGACTCCCCTACACTGCCGACCCATGTCGCAGCGCCTCTCGCTCCGTCGGCTTCGGATCCTCGCCGCCCTCACGGTCCTCGCGACCGCGTCGGGGGCCACCGCCGAAGACGCGCCCAGCGCGGATCTCGTCTCGGGTGAGCGCATCTGGCAGCGCTGCGCCGTGTGCCACGGCGCAGACGGCGCCGGCCGACCCGACGGCACCTTTCCCAGGATCGCCGGCCAGCACGACTCCGTCGTCAGGGCCCAGCTCGCGGCGATCCGCTCCGGAACGCGCTCGAATCCGGTGATGCAGCCCCACGTAGAAGACCTGGTCGACGACCGGGAGCTGGCCGACGTGGCGGCCTACGTCGCCGCCCTGCCCCGGCGCGGCGCCTGCGGTCTCGGCCCGGGGAACGACCTCGAGCGGGGAGAGCGGATCTACCGGGAGACCTGCGAGAGCTGCCACGGTGACGACGGCCTGGGCGACGCCGAGCGTCTGGTGCCCGTGATCTCTTGCCAGCACTACGCCTATCTCCTGCGCCGGGCCCGGGACCTGGCCTCCTGGAGCCGGAACGGCCACCCCGCCACCGAGCGGCCCCTCGACGCCTTCACCGACCCGGAGCTGCGGGCCGTCATGGACTACGCGGCGCGTCTCGGGGCCGTCGCGGCTCCCCCGGACTCCACCGACGCGAGCGACCCAGGACACCCCGACTGACCCAAATCGCCCCGCCACCTCGGCGCCAGGACCCCGCGCCGGCACGAGCGGCGTGGGCCCCGGGCTTGCACTCCCCTCGACCGGGATCGCGTTGCCGACCGGGTCCGCGGAGGACCGGGTTCGTAGAGGGGAGACGGTTCAGTGGGTCCACGAAGGCGAGTAGGGTTCGGAGCACTTGCACTGATCGGTTTCCTGAGCGCGGGCTGCGACAGCGGACCGAGCCCCGGTTCGGAGGCCGAGGGCACCCCGGCACAGCCCACAGCCGAGCCCGTCGTCACCGTGGACACGGCGCTCGTCCGTCGAGGATCGATCCTCCAGCGGATCGCCGCCCCCGGAAGTCTGCTGGCGCGGCGCGAGAGCCGGATCGGCCCCGAGGTGCGCGGCCGGCTCGCCGAGATCTTCGTCGAGGAGGGCGACCGGGTCGCCGCCGGGGATCCCCTCTTCCGCATCGACCCGGAGCCCTACGAGCTGGGCCTCCGTCAGGCGGAAGCCCAGCTCGACCGCGCACGCGCCCAGCGAAAGCAGATCCGCAGCGACCTGGAGCGCGGTCGAAAGCTGCACCGCGAGGAGGTCGTAGCCGAGACCCAGATGGACCAGCTGCGCACGTCCCTCGAGGTGGCGGCGGCGGCCGTGCGCGAGGCGGAGGAGACCGTGGCGCTGGCCCAGCGCAACCTGAACCAGACACTGGTGCGCGCGCCCTACGAGGCGTCGGTCGCCGCCAGGCTCGAGGACGAGGGCACGACCGCCCTCGTACAGCCCCAGACCATCGTGATCGTGCTCCAGGAGACCTCGGAGCTCGAGGCCCAGGCCACCATCCCGGAGGTCCACTTCGCAGCGATCCGCGCCGGCGACGCCGCGCTCCTCCACGTAGAAGGGCTGCCCCACCCGATCTCCGCCCCGGTGGACAGTGTCGGCGACGCCGTCGACCCCGCCACCCGCACCTTCCTGGTCAAGATGCGGGTGCCCAATGCGGAGCACCGTCTCAAGGCGGGGGTCTTCGCCCGGATCGAGATCCTTCCCCGCGCCAAGAGCGACGTCGTGCTCGTGCCCCGAGAGGCCATCCGCCGGGAGGACGGTCGGGCCCGGGTTCTGGCGGTCCGGGATGGACGCGCCGTCGCCGTGGTCGTGCAGCTCGGCGCCATCTCCGAGGACTCGGTCGAGGTCCTTCACGGCGTTCGCACGGACGACGTGATCGTGGTCGGCGAGCACGCGCGCACCCTGGGCCCGGGCATGCGGGTCGAGCCGCGCAACGGAGCGCATCCCCGGTGAGGCTCTCCGACGTCTCGATCCGCCGACCGGTCTTCGCGGTCATGCTGATCGGGGGGCTCGTCGTGCTCGGCCTCGTCTCGATTCCGCGCCTCGGGGTCGATCTCTGGCCGCGAGTCGAGTTCCCGATCGTGACCGTACAGACCCTGCTCACGGGCGCGGCCCCCGAGACGATGGAGCGCGAGGTCACGGAGATCCTCGAGGAGTCGATCAACACGATCGAGGGGATCCGCTTGCTGCGCAGCGACTCCAGCGACTCGCTCTCGCTCCTCTTCGTGGAGTTCGACCTCGAGTACGACATCCAGGAGAAGGCGCAGCAGGTCCGCGAGAAGGTCGCCGCCGTGCGCGCCAGTCTTCCGGACGACGTCGAAGAGCCGATCGTCGACCGCGTCGACCCCGACGCCGCACCGGTCCTCGGAGTCATGCTGGCCGGACCCTATTCGATCCGGGAGATCAGCGAGTTCGCCGACAAGCGCGTGAAGACCCGTCTGGAGCGCGTTGCGGGTGTCGGCAGCGTGACTCTCGTGGGCGCACGCCCACGAGAGATCCGCATCTGGATCGACCCCTTGCGTCTCTCGGGCTACAGCCTCGCCGTCGACGACGTGCTCGCGTCGCTCCGCAGCGAGCACGTCGAGCTTCCGGGCGGGCGCATCGAGACCGCCCGCGCCGAGTACTCCCTCAAGACCGAGGGCAAGCTCACCAGCGCCGACGAGTTCGCCGACGTCGTCGTGGCGGAGCGCGGCGGCCGCGTCGTCCACCTCCGCGACGTCGCCACCGTGGAGGACGGCCTGGCCGAGGAGCGCACCGTTTCCCGCCTCAGCGGGCGGCGCGGCGTGGCCCTCCAGATCCGCCGACAATCGGGCGAGAACACCGTGCGCGTGGTCGACGCCGTGAAGGCGGAGCTGGCCCGCATCGAGGCCGACCTCCCCCCGGGCTACGAGATGATCCTGGCCCGCGACGCATCGCGCTTCATTCGCTCCGCGATCCGCGACGTCGCCGTGGCCCTCGGCTGGGGCGCCCTGCTCGCCTCGGCCGTGGTGCTCGTCTTCCTGCGCAACCTACGCACGACGATCATCGCGGGGGTGACGATCCCGGCAGCGCTGGTCGCGACCTTCACCTTCCTCTACGCCTTCGGCTTCACGATCAACACCATGACCCTGATGGCCCTCGCGCTCTCGATCGGGCTCCTGATCGACGACGCCATCGTCGTGCTCGAGAACGGCTACCGGCACATGGAGAAGGGGCTGGCGCCGCAGACGGCGGTCTCGAAGGGAACCGACGAGATCGGGCTCGCCGTGATCTCCACCTCTCTCGCCGTATGCGCGGTATTCGTCCCGATCGCCTTCCTCACGGGTGTCGTGGGCCGCTTCTTCCGGGAGTTCGGCGTCACGGCGTCCTGCGCCGTCCTCACCTCGACCCTCATCGCACTCAGCCTGACGCCCATGCTCTGCTCCCGCTACGTCCGGCCCAGCGACGAGCACGGCGCCGCCTGGCACTGGCTCGAGCGGCGCTATCGGAGACTCGAGTCGGCCTACCGGGTCACCCTGGGCTGGGGGCTCTCCCACCGGCCCACGGTGGTGGCCCTGGCTCTCGTGGCTCTGGTCGCGGGCCTCGCGATCGGCCGAAGTGTTCCCATCGATTTCGTCACCCCCGACGACAGAAGCGAGTTCAACGTCTGGCTCAAGCTTCCACTCGGAAGCACCCTCGACCAGAGCCAGGAGGTGACCGCCCGCGTCGAGAAGGCGCTGATGGCGATGCCTAACGTCACGGTGGCCTTCACCACGATCGGCGCAGGCGCTCGGAAGCGCGTCAACGAGGCAGAGATCTTCGTCCAGCTCGTGCACAAGAGCGCCCGCGAGGCCGGTCAGCGAGAGGTGATGGCCGAGGTCCGCGAACACATCCAGGGGCTCGGGCTTCCCCTCGACGACTTCGCCGTCGAGGAGATCGGGTTCATCTCCATGGCGGGCTCCCGGCACTCGGACCTCATGTACTCGGTGCGCGGCCCGGACGTGAGCCGGCTCCAGTACTACGCGGGAAACCTCGCGGAGCGCATGCGTCAGGTCGGGGGCTATGCGGACGTCTTCCTCTCCTACGAGGTCGGAAAGCCCGAGATCGCTCTCGAGATTTCGCGTCAGCGCGCCGCCGATCTGGGCGTGCCGGCAGCCCGCATCGGCAGCACGATCTCCGCGCTCTTCGCGGGAATCGACGCCACGACCTTCGAGGACCTGGGCGAGCGCTACGACGTACGCCTGCAGATCCGCCCCGAGGACCGCGATGACGTGACCAAGCTCGACCTCGTCCGGGTGCGCTCGAGCGGCGGCGAGCTGATCCCCCTCCGAAACCTGGTGACGCCCCGTATCGGGAGCGGTCCGGTCGGTATCAACCGCGAGAGCCGCACCCGGGTGATCTCCATCTACGGAAACCTCGCGGGGAAGGCGGCCGCCGACGCCGACGCCGAGATCAGCGCCTGGGCCGCAGAGCTCGACATCGGCGGCGAGTACCAGTTCGACGCCGTCGGCCCGTCGAAGCGGCTGCGCGAGACCGCGTCGGCTATCCGCTTCGCCTTCCTGCTCGCGCTCGTGGCGATCTACATGATCCTGGCGGCCCAGTTCGACTCCTTCGTACACCCCTTGACGATCATGCTCTCCGCCCCGCTCTCCTTCGTCGGCGCCTTCGCCGCCGTCCGACTGGCCGGCCAGAGCCTGGACGTCATGGGACAGATCGCCTTCCTGATGCTGATGGGCATCGTGATGAAGAACGGCATCCTGCTCGTGGACTACACGAACACCCTGCGAGATCGTGGTCTCGGGCTCCGCGAAGCCGTGCTGGAGGCGGGCCCCACCCGGATGCGCCCGGTGTTGATGACCGCCGTCTCGACCATATTCGGCATGCTCCCCCTGGCCCTCGGCTGGGGCGACGGCTCCGAGTGGCGCAGCCCCATGGGCGTCGTCGCCATCGGCGGACTCGCGGCCTCGACACTCCTGACGCTCCTCGTCGTGCCCGTCGCCTACACGCTGATGGACGAGCTCCAAAGCGTCCTCCTGCGCGCGATGCGGAACGTGCGCCTTCGTCTCGGCTTCACGACGTCCTGACCGGAGCCGAGAAACGCGCTCGGATCCGCCCCGCCCTCTGCTTTCGGGAATGCGGGCGGTCGCGTCGCCTCCTTCCAGGTCGTCCCCCGATCCGACGAGCGAAAGATCGTCTGGCCGAGGTGCCCGGTGCGGGCTGCGACGAGCAGCGTCCGCCCGTCTCGCGGATCGAGCACCGCGTGGTTCACGATGTGCCCGAGGAACTCCGGCCCTTCCAGCTCGAATCCGATCCGATCGGCGCCGCTGGTCAGAGTCCAGAGACCCTTCTTGGTGCAGACGTAGAGCCGGACCGCCGCGCCTCCCGTCGCCATGGCCGATCCTCCGTTCGCGATCCGCCGGAGTCGGCCGACACACCTGGGGAAGCGGGGAGCGGGCCTGGTCGCCAGCGAACGATCGAATCCTACCGGCTGGCGACCCATCCAGGGCGGGGAATGTGCTCTTCGATCCAGGCGGGCCGGGACCGATCCCATGCCGGGCGATCCGCGATGCGCCCTCTGACGGTCCGGGGTGAACCGCGCCGCCGGTGACCATCCGGGCTATCGTCGGCAGACACCACCTTGGAGGCGCAGGGCCTCGATGAATCGGATCTCGACGACGCATTTCGACGTGGTGATCGTGGGGGCAGGACTCTCCGGCATCGGAGCCGCGTGCCACCTCCGGCGAATGTGCCCGAACAGAACCTTCACCCTGCTCGAGAGCCGGGACGCTGTCGGAGGCACCTGGGATCTCTATCGCTACCCGGGCATCCGCTCGGACAGCGACATGCACACCCTGGGCTACGACTTCAAGCCCTGGCGCGCAGAGAAGGCCATCGCCGACGGCCCCGCCATCCTCGACTACGTGAACGAAGCGGCGGACGAGCACGACGTCCGGCCCCACATCCGGTTGAATCGCCGCCTGGATCGGGCCGCCTGGTCCACCGAAGACGCGCACTGGGATCTGGACGTCGCCTGCACGAACGACGACCTCCCGGAGCGGATCACCTGCAACCTCCTGCTGATGTGCAGTGGCTACTACAGCTACGACGAGCCCTATCGGCCCACTTTCGAAGGAGAAGAGGACTTCGAGGGCGCGATGTTCCACCCGCAGCTCTGGCCCGAGAACCTCGACTACCGGGGCAAGCGCGTCGTCGTGATCGGCAGCGGCGCGACGGCCATGACCGTCGTCCCCGCCATGGCCGACGACGTCGAGCACATCACGATGCTCCAGCGGTCGCCCACCTACGTGATCTCGCGGCCCGACAAGGACATCATCGCCAACACGCTTCGCAAGATCCTCCCGGAATCACTCGCCTACAGGATCACCCGGTTCAAGAACATCGAGCTCCAGCGGCGGGTCTACCGCAAGACCCGCACCGACCCCCAGAAGGTGAAGGACTTCCTGCTCGGCCAGGTACAGAAACACCTGGGCCCCGACTTCGACGTCGAGAAGCACTTCACGCCCAGCTACGACCCCTGGGACCAGCGGCTCTGCCTGATCCCGAATGCGGACCTCTTCGATGCCATCAAGGCGGGTAAGGCATCCGTCGTCACGGACCAGATCGACCGCGTGACCAAGAAGGGCATCCGCCTGGCGTCCGGCGAAGAGCTCGAAGCCGACATCATCATCGTGGCGACCGGTCTCAACCTGAAGGTCCTCGGCGGCGTGCAGTTCAGCGTCGACGACGATCCGGTCCACTTTCAGGATACCTACACCTACAAGGGCATGATGTACTCGGACGTGCCGAACCTGGTCCAGACCTTCGGCTACATCAACGCCTCCTGGACGCTGCGCGCCGACCTCACGGCCGAATACACCTGCCGCCTGCTCAATCGCATGAACGAGCTCGGCGTACGACAGTGCACGCCCGTCTTGCGGGACGAAGATCGGAGCATGCCGAAGCGCCCCTGGATCGAGGGCTTCTCGGCGGGCTACATGCAGCGGATGATGCACCTCTTCCCGAAGCAGGGAGACCGCGTGCCGTGGCTGAATACCCAGAACTACCATGCCGACAGGAAGATGGTCCGCCAGGCCCCGCTGGAAGACGGCGTGCTGACCTTCAGCAACCCGCCGAATGCCGAGCGAGTCTCCCGAGCGTCCTAGCAGGGTGCTGAAGAGGCCTTCCATCCCGGGCATGGATGCTACCGACGCTGGATGGAGATCGGTCTGTGCAAGGACGTCCAGGCTCGGGAAGACCGGGGACGCTGCTTGGATCGAATCGACCCAGACTGACGACAGCCTTCAATCACCCAGGAGCAAGAGCCATGTCCGACGTTCCCGTCTTCATGATCGCCAACTTCACCATCGAAGACGCCGACACCTACCGCAAGTACGAGAAGGGATTCTTTCCCATCCTGAAGAAGCACGGCGGTGAGTTCCTGACCTACGACGACGCGAACTCGAACCTCGAAGGCAGCGAGCCGCCGCCGGGGCGCGTGGTCCTGTTCAAGTTCCCCTCGGAGGCCGCGGCGCGAGGTTGGTACGACGACCCGGAGTATCAGGCCCTCTCCGAGCACCGGCGCGCGGGAACCACGCTCAAGTTCCTGACCATCGTGCACGGACTGCCGCCGCGGGGCTGAGCCCCAGGGCCGCCGGCACTCGTTGCGCCCGATCCCGTCAGGGAACGAGCAACCGCGCAACGAGGTCCGCGTGGGTCTCGATGGCGTCCTGGCTGGACGGGTCGAGGCCCGTGAGCCGCCGACACTCCGGTGCGACGGAGAAGAGGACCGAGCCCGCACCCACCAGGACGTAGAATGCGTGGGGCTTGAGCGGCCCCTCTGCGCCGAGCCCGAGCTGCGGGATGGCCTCGTAGAGGCGCTTCAGGTGGGTGTCGACCAGCCACCGCATCCGGATGTCGTCGCTCTTGCCCTGCTCCACCATGAATCGGAAGAGCTCCGGGTGGCCGGCGTTGAAGCGCACGAACTCGCGAATCATCTCGCGGGCCCGGGTGCGCGGGTCCTCCCCGCCGAGCCGGACCAGTCTCTCGCGGATCCTCGCCTCGAGCTGGCCGACGATCCGATCCGCCGCTGCCTTCCAGAGATCGTCCTTGCTGCGAAAGTGGTAGGTGATGAGACCCTGATTCGTTCCGGCCCGGCCAGCGATCTCCCGGGTGCTGGCGCCGCGAAAGCCCCGCTCCGAGAAGCACTCGACGGCGGCCTCGACGATCCGCTCCCGGGTCTCCTCCCGCTGCTCTGCTCGGGTCGTCACGGGTGGCAAGTTATTCGTTTGACAAGCCAACGACAAGTCCGTACCCTGGGCTTCTCCAGACTGTTCAAGTGACCAGTGAACGAATTCGAGGAGAGTCATGACCGCTCGCGTCCCTGCGCCGCACCCGCCCGCCGTCCGCCCTTCCCGCTTCTCCCATCTGGTGGTGAAGACCGCCGACCTCGGCCCGATGGCCGCCTGGTACAAGACCGTCCTCAACGCCCAGCCCATGTTCGAGAACGAGCGGGTGTGCTTCCTCACCTACGACGAGGAGCACCACCGCATCATGATCGGCGAGGCTCCGGGCGCCACGCCGAGAGACCCGGCGGCGACGGGCGTCGTCCACTGGGCCTACGCCTTCGAGACCTTCGACCAGCTGGTGAACGCCTACGAGCGCCTGCGGGACCAGGGCATCGTTCCAAAGTCCTGCATCAACCACGGCTTCACCACCTCCCTCTACTACCCCGACCCGGACGGCAACGAGGTGGAGCTGGCCATGGACAACTTCAGCGACACCGAGACGATGAACGAATGGTTCAGCCGGGGCGGGTTCGATCGCAACTTCATCGGCGTCCCCTTCGATCCGGAGGAGATGCTGAAGCGTCACCGAGAGGGTACGGACCTCGGCGCCTTCTTCGCCGAGGCCTACGAGTGAGCGGCGCGCTCCCGGCCGAGACCCGCGTCCTCATCGTCGGAGGCGGACCCGTCGGCCTCACCGCCTCCACGCTGCTCTCCCAGCACGGGATCCCCAACGTCCTCGTCGAGCGGCGCAAGGAGACCCTGCGCGCCCCCGCCGCCCATGTGCTCCGGCCACGAACGATGGAGGTCTTCGATCGCATCGGCGTCGGAGACGAGGTTCGAAACGCCGCGCCCCTGAAGCACCTCGACTTCATCACCTGGTGCACCACCCTGGGCGGCAGCGAGGTTGGACGCCTCGACTTCTCCGCCGCCAGCCCGGAGGGTCTGGACTGGACGAACTGCCCCCAGAACCTGCTCGAGCCGATCCTGCTGCGACGCGCCCGGGATGAGTCCAGCGCACACATCCTGTGTGGCGCCCAATGGACCCGACTCTCCCAGGACGAGGAGAAGGTTCGCGCAGTCGTGCGCCTCGAGGACGGCGACGATCACTCCATCGAGACCGCCTGGATGCTCGCCACCGACGGTGCGGGAAGTCCGGTGCGACACGGCCTCGGCATCCCGATGATCGGGCCCGGCCCCCAGGGCCGCTTCTTCATGATCCACTTCGAGGCGGATCTGCGGCCCTGGATCGAGGGGCGCTCCGGACCGCTCTTCTGGCTCATGAACCCGGAATCGCCGGGTACGCTGATCGTGCACGATCCGGCCCGGTCCTACGTCTTCATGACTCCGCGCTTCGGCACCCCTGACGAGGAGGACACACTGCCCGCAAGGATGGCGGCCTCCCTCGGCGTCGACGCGAGTCTGCGAATCCTGTCGGTGGACGCCTGGTCGCCCCACGTCCAGGTGGCGGAGCGCTACCGGGAGGGACGCGTCTTCCTGGCCGGGGATGCGGCCCACCGTTTCCCTCCCAGCGGAGGCCTCGGTCTGAATACCGGCGTCCTCGACGCCGACTTCCTCGTCCACCGGCTCGCCCAGGTGGAGGCGGGCCGAGCCGGCCCCGAGACCCTCGACACCTACGAGGCCGAATGCCGACCGGCCGCCGAAACCAACGCCACCGACAGCTTCGAGAACCTGAAGCGCCTCGCCGAGATCGTGCAGGTGCTCGGACACCACACCGAGCTGGCGGCGCTCGAGTCCCGCCTGGCCTCGCTCTCGGCAGCCGAGCGAGAGCAGCTCGATCGGGCCATCGAACATCAGCGCAGCCACTTCACTTCCCACGGACGCCTACCCCGAGATCCGCGTACACTGACGGACTGAGTCAGAAGAGCGCGATCGTCATCGGAGTCGGCCCCGACCGGGGCCTGGGAGCCCAGCTCTGCCGTCGCTTCGCCGGCGAAGATCTGCACGTCCTCGTCGCGGGCCGCACCCGCGAGAAGCTCGATGCCGTGGTGGCATCCGTCCAGGGCGAAGGCGGCAGCGCCGAGGCGGTGGTGTCCGATGCGACGAGCGAGTCGGACACACGGGCCCTCTTCGATCGCGCCGGGGAGGGCCTCACCCTCGCGATCTACAACGCCGGCAACAACACGCCGGGC
Organism: uncultured bacterium; assembly: GCA_937937315.1. Lineage (GTDB taxonomy): Bacteria > Myxococcota_A > UBA9160 > UBA9160 > SMWR01 > CALDCK01. The sequence continues at coordinate 10,660 of CALDCK010000366.1, read as the reverse complement.
CGGATCGAAGACATGGAGGCGGACTACTTCGAGCAGAGCTGGCGCGTGTGCTGCTTCGGGGGCTTCCTCTTCGGTCGCGAGGCCGTGCGAAGGATGAAGCCGCAAGGGGGAGGGACGCTGCTGTTCACCGGCGCCAGCGCTTCGCTGCGGGGTCGCGCCCACTTCGGCGCCTTCAACTCCTCGAAGGGCGCCCTGCGCACCCTCGCCCAGGCCATGGCGAAGGAGTACGCCGAGGACGGCATCCACGTGGGCCACGTGGTGGTCGACGGTCCGATCGGCGGCGAGAAGATCATGACCCTCCTTCCCGAATACGCCGAGCGGCTGGGCGAAGAGGGAATGATCAGTATCGAGGGCATCGTGGACGGCTACGTCTTCCTCTACCGCCAGCCCCGCCGGGCCTGGACTTTCGAGATCGACGTCCGGACCTCGAAGGAGCGCTGGTAGAACGCCCGGCGCGCCGCCCCCTCACAGGGCTGCGGCCCAGACCGGCCGCCTCTTCCCACCGCCCTACTCGGGCAGGGCGAAGGCCATCAGGTGGTCCCCCGGCGGATTGGGGGCGCCCCAGTGCCCGCCCGCTGCAATGACCACGAACTGCCGGCCATCGGGGCGTATCTGGTAGGTCATCGGCACCGAGTTGGCCGAGGTCGGCAGGTCGGTCTTCCACAGCACCTCACCGGTACGGAGGTCGTGGGCGCGCAGGAAGTGATCGAGGGAGGCGCCGATGAATACGAGACCCGTCGAAGTGACGATGGGGCCTCCGATCCCGGGCACTCCTTCGATCCACCAGAATGGGAAGGGCGCGATGTTGCGGGTCGTTCCGAGCGGGATGCTCCAGAGGATCTCCCCCTCGGCGAGATCGATCGCGTCGACGGTGGCCCAGGGCGGCGCCGTGCAGGGCACGCCGAGCGGGGAGGACACGAGGTCGGTCTCCACGCAGTAGGGGGTGCCCTTCTGACTCTGGAGCGAACCGGCGCAGTCCTCCCGAGGTACGAGCTTGGAGGTCGCTGCCATGCGCCAGGTGACGACGAGCATCACCTGCTCGCTCGGATGGATGGCCGGGGAGCCCCAGTTGTTTCCGCCGCCGTTGCTCGGATAGAGGATCGACCCGCCGAGCGAGGGCGGCGTATAGATGCCGTCGTTGCGCAGGGCCTCCATGCGGTCGCGACACGCGCCCCGGTCCCAGAAGGTGAGCCCCCAGGCGTCGTCCGCAGTGATCGGCGGGAGCAGGTGGGGGATGTGCGAGGGGAAGGGCTGCGTCAGCGACAGGTATTCCCCCGGCACCGGTTCCTGGGGAACCGGGCGCTCCTCCACCGGGAACACCGGTTCGCCCGTCTCCCGGTGGAGCACGAAGGTCATGCCCATCTTCGTCACCTGCACGACGACGGGAATCGTCTCGCCGTCGATGCGCAGGTCCACCAGAGTGGGCTGCGCCGGGGTGTCGTAGTCCCAGAGGTCGTGGTGGACCATCTGGTAGTGCCAGACCACCTCGCCGGTGTCGCCATTCAGAGCGACCACCGAGCTCGAGTAGTGATCGAGCCCCTTGCGGTGACCGCCGAAGTAGTCCGGGTTGGTATTGCCCGTGGGCACGAATACGAGATTCCGGTCTTCGTCGACCGCGATGATCGACCACACGTTGGTCGTTCCGCTGCGGTACGTCCCGTCTTCGTTCAGCGGCTCCATGCCCGGCGGAATCGGATTCCAGGCCCAGCGCAGCTCGCCGGACCTGACGTCGTAGGCGCGCACGACGCCGCTGGGTGCATCGGTGCGCGTGTTGTCGAGCACGAGCGAGCCCGTAATCGCCAGGTCCTTCAGGATCGCCGGCGGTGACGTGATGCTGTACTCGACGGGATCGTGCTTCGAGATGCGGTGGGTGACGTCCACCTCCCCCGCATCTCCGAAATCATCGCAGCGCCGACCCGGCTCGGCGTCCAGCGCGATGAGTCGCGCGTCGAGCGTGCCCACGAAGATGCGATGCTCACAGGTCCCCGCCCTCCCGGAGCGCCAGCTGCTGACGCCCCGGCAGTTCGGAAGGATGTGGGTGTCCTTGTCGATCCCCGGATCGAAGCGCCACCTCTCCTCACCGGTCTCGGCATCGATCGCGAAGACCTTGTTGAAGGGCGAGCAGTAGTAGAGCGTGTCGTCGATCACGATCGGCGTCGCCTGGAACCCACTGGGGCCGATTGGCAGCTCTCCCTCGACCCACTCCCGTCCGTGGCGGATGTCGCCCGAGCGGTGCTCCCATGCAGGCTCCAGCCAGCGCACGTTGTCGCGGGTGATCTGCGTCGCCGAGGAGTAGTGCGTTCCACCCGGCGTGCCGCCGTAGGCGGTCCACGTCGCCACGCTGCCACCCGAAGGACTCGGCGGCGGCGATGCGTCCTCGCAGCTAACGAGCACGAGGGTGGCGCAGGCCATCAGGAGACCACGTCCGCTCTTCATGGCGCAGTAGAGTAGCTGCGCGAACCGGAAGACGAGTGGGTGAGTTCGGCGCGTCGGCATGGTGCAGGGGGACGCCCAGGCTACGCTTTCGCGCCGGTTGGGAGACACAAGGCCGGGAGGCGCAATGCAGGGTCAGCACGCCAGCACTCCTGGGCCGAGCCGAGTTGCGGCGCGACTCGCCGATTCCGTGTTGGCGATCGCGCTCGCCGCTTCGCTATCGACCGTCGCGCTTGCAGCTCCGGCACTCCTCGCCGGCTGCGGCTCCGGGACGACCGACTCCGACATGCCCCTCGACTTCAGCGTGCTCTCGGGAGAGGCCGCGGAGGCCCCTCCGCTCCAGCGCTTCGTGGCGCGGGACGGCACCGCGCTAGGATACCGCCACTATCCGGCAGACTCTCCGACCAAGCTGGTCCTGCTCCACGGCTCGGGCTCCCACAGCCGATACTTCGCGGGCGTCGCGAACGCCGTCGCCGAGTCGGGAGCGGCCGAGGTCTTCACGCCGGATCTCCGTGGCCATGGCGCCCGCCCCGCTCGCCGCGGCGACATCGACTACATCGACCAGCTCGAAGACGACGTCGCGGACCTGATCGCCCACATCCGCGAGCGCTCATCCGACGTCACCACCGGTGCGCCCCAGGACACGACGATCCTCGTCGGAGGACACTCCTCCGGCGGCGGGCTGGCCCTCCGCTTCGCCGGAAGCCCCCATGCCGACGAAGCCTCCGGCTACCTCCTCCTGGCGCCGTTCCTCAAGCACGATGCGCCGACCACGCGTGCGAACTCCGGAGGCTGGGCGAAGCCGAAGGTTCCCCGCATCGTCTTCCTCTCGATCCTGAACGGCTTCGGCGTCCGCTCGCTGAACGACCTGATCGTCATCGAATTCGACATGCCGGAGATCGCCCGGGACGGCACGGAGACCCTCGCCTACAGCTTCCGCCTCAACACGGGCTACGCCCCCCGCGACTACGAGAAGGACCTCGCCGCGATCACCTCCGCGAATGCGCCGCTGCTCGTGATCATCGGGGACGAGGATGAGGCCTTCGTCGCGGAGGCATTCCCGGAGGTGATCGAAGCCCACGCGCCCCGGGGCCGCGTCGAGATCCTCCCGGGAGAATCCCACCTCGGGCTCGTCGTGGGAGAAGCCGTTCGCTCTCCGATCGTCGCCTGGATCGAGGAGCAGGGCCGCGCCCCCTCGGCAGCGACCCACCACTACTAGCTCGTCGCGGCGGGCAACACCGCCTCGAACAACGCCGGGCCCGTGCTCTACTGGGGCATCTTCCTGCCAGTCACGATGCTCGGCCTCTACCTGTGGTGGCGGCGCCTGCTCGAGCAGAAGGCCGCGACCTCCGAAGTCGACTGAGCGCCGAGAGCGACCTCCCGCAGGCCCCGACGGTGGAATTTGACCTGGGCTCGATGAAGTGGTCTAGTTGCGGCGTCTCCCACCCGCGATTCGAGCCGGAGGCCGTACGCGCAGGAATGGGCCGCAAGCATCCCAACCACGACCTCAGCCCGATGCGGTGCCCGGTCACACTCGCGGACGTGGATCTCTTCTCACCCGGTGCCCAGGAGCACTGGTACGAGGCCTACGAGATCCTGCATCGCGACGCACCGGTGCACCGAATGCCCGGGGAAGGCCTCACCCGGGACACCGACGGATTCATTCTCACCCGGTACGAGGACGTCGCGCGCGTCGTTCGTGACCCGGTCCGCTTCCCGCCCACGATCACCCTCGCCCTCGAGCAGTTGCTCGGGCCCGACGCCGAGAAGGCGCGTAGGCACGCGAACGCCATGGTGCTCTCGATGGCGACCCTGCGACCGACGAACGAGCTCTATCGCAGCCACCGACAGGAGCTCACCGACCCCTGGGTGGGACCGGGCGCGACGCGCCACGCCGAGAGGATCACCGAGCTCGCCGACGAGCTGATCGATGGGTGGATCGACGACGGCGAGGTGGAATTCATCTCCCAGTTCGCGCGCCCACTGCCCCAGCGGGTGATGGCCCACATCCTGGGCTTCCCCTCCGAGGACCTCGCAGCCCTCGAGGCCTGGGGAACGGCGCAGGTCACGCCCTTCGTGCACGGCCGGGGCCACCGCAATCTCATCTCGAAGGAGCAGGCCGCGGAGCAGCGCGAAGCCCTCGCGGGATTCTCCGAGTACATCCAGGAGAAGGTCGAGCAGAGACGCCGCGATCCCCGGGATGACATGATCAGCTTCCTGACCGGCGTGACCTACGAGGCACTCGGTCGCAAGCTCACGGACTCCGAAATCTGCGGTGTCGTCTACGCCATGGTGCTCGGCGGCCTCGAGACGACCCAGTACGCGCTGGACCAGCAAGCCCAGCTCCTGTGCGAGCGCGAGGGCCTGCTGGGCACCCTTCGAGAGGACCGCACGAAGCTTCGTCCCTTCCTCGAGGAGGCGATGCGGCTGCGCGCCCCGACCCAGGGCCTCTCGACCCGCATCACCAGCCAGGACGAGGAGTTCCAGGGTGTCTCCGTACCGAAGGGATCCCTGCTCCACCTGCGCTGGGGGGCCGCAAACCTCGACGCCGAAGCATTCGAGAATCCCTCCGAGGTCGACCTCGGGCGCAAGGCGGTAACGCGCCACCTCGCGTTCTCTGCAGGACCGCGCGTGTGTCCGGGAGCGAACCTCTCCCGCGTCGAGCAGGACATCGCCTGGAATCGGCTCCTCGATCGCATCGAGCACCTCGAGTACGCGCCCGGAAACGACTTCCAGCACCAGCCCGGCATCATGCTCGGCACCCTGGAGCTGAAGCTCCGCTTCACGAAGGCCCCGGATCCCTCCCAGCGGTCGAGCCGGGTCCGGTGACCGGGTCGCGGCGAGCCGGCCGACGCCCATGGCCACGATCCTCGCCCACATCCAGATCCACCCGGGCCGGGCGCCGGACTTCGAGGCCCTCGTTCGGGACCTCCACCGGGCGACCTCGCGGGAGCCGGGGAAGCGTCACTACGAGTACTGGCGCGCCGCGTCGCCGGATCTCTACTACTGCCTCCTCGCCTTCGACGACTTCCACGCCTTTCTCACCCACCAGACGAGCGACCATCACGAGGCGGCGAGCCCGACACTGGGGGAGCTCATCGCAAAGATGCGCCTCGAGTGGGTCGACCCCGTGCAGGGCGCCTCGGACCTGCCCCCGACCCGGATGCAGGACCTGCCCACCGACGCGGACGCGCTCACGCGCCGCTATCACGAGCTCTTCGCGCCGAAGCTTCAGGACTGGTGGCTTCCCCTGCGATCGGACTGAGGCGCTCTCCGCCAGAGCCGGCCGAGCCACGACGAGCCCGGCGACGCCGGGAGCGTCTTCGCCAGAGCGGATACAATGGCCTGGATTTCCGGGCGATCGGCAGAGGAGGGCGACATGGGCGATGCACTGATCGTCGAGCGCCAGGGGCGCGTTGCAACCCTGATCAACGACGACGCGCCGCGCAATCGCATGACCCTGGAGTTCATGGACGAGCTCGAGGTGGCCATTGCAGAGCTCGCCGAGGACGACTCGGTGGGGGCGCTCGTGATCCGGGGCGCAGGCGACGAGCACTTCTCCGTCGGAATGGATCTGAAGCAGCTGCCGGCGGGCATCGAGCGGATGGGTGGACCGGATGCCATCTTCGACCAGCGACTCCGGGTGATCGCGGCGATCGAGAGCATGCCCAAGCCCGTGATCGCCACGCTCTACGGCTACTGCCTCGGCGGAGGGCTCGAGGTGCCCCTCGGATGTCACTTCCGCCTGGCGGCGGCCGAGGGCGCGAAGATCGGGCTGCCCGAGCTCGACCTGGGCACGGTCCCGGCCTGGGGCGGTACGGCGCGGCTCACCCGCTGCGTCGGCCGCGACGCGGCCCTCGACATGATCCTGCGCGCCCGGAAGATCTCGGGCCCCGAGGCACTGCGCATCGGCCTCGTGCACCAGGTCTGGCCGAACGACGAGCTTCAGCAGCGCGCCCAGGAGCTCGCCCGAGAGCTGGCCTCGATGCCCTCGCTCGCCGTGAAGGGTGTCCTGCGCTGCGTCCTGGGCGCCGGCGACGCGACCCTCGAGGAGGCCCTCGCCGAGGAGCGCCGCTGGGTGCACGAGACCTTCGGATCCCCGGATCAGATCGAGGGCATGCGCGCGTTCCTGGAGAAGCGACCGCCTCGCTTCCACGCCGAGTAGCGCGACGATGCCGGATGGTCTCCTCCACCGCCGCTAGGGAGGTCCCCAGGCCGAGTGGCCCGACGACGACGTGACGCTGTGGCGTCGCGTGGGGCCTCCAATCCGCAGGTCCGGAGCCAGGTCTCAGGCGGGCTCGGGCGGACGCGGCAGCGGTGTCTCGATGGCGGCGGCCACCGAGAGCACCCGCGCGTCCGTCTCCTAGGCCCAGTAGGGAGCGCGCAGCTTCCGCTTGTTGATCTTGCCCATCGTGTTGCGGCCGAGGTCTTCCACGAAGTCGACCGAGCGGGGACACTTGTAGGTCGAGATCCGCCCGCGGACCCAGTCGAGAATCTCGGCCTCGCGGGGCGGGGAGGAGGGGTCCTCCGGGATGACCAACGCCTTCAGCTCCTCACCCATCTCCGGATGCGGAACGCCGATGCACGCCACGTCTGCGATACCCGGGTGGTTGATCAACTCCTTCTCGGACTCGGCGGGGTCGATGTTGACGCCCCCGGAGACGACCATGTCGCTGAAGCGATCCGTGATGAAGACGAAGTCGTCGGCGTCGACGTACCCGATCTCGCCCAGAGTGAAGACCCCGGGCTCGAGGTGAGCCTCCGCGGATTTCTCCGGATCGTTGTGGTAGACGACCCCACGACCGGTCGTGTCCCGGAAGTAGAGGCGGCCCTCGGTTCCGGCGGGAACTTCCCGGCCCTCGTCGTCGACGACCCGGACCTCGAAGGGGGGAACGCATCGCCCGACGGAGCCCGGATGGGCGAGCCAGTCCTCGGGGCCGATCGCACAGGTCGTGCCGACCTCGCTGGCCCCGTAGGCCTCCCAGAGCACGGGCCCCCACCAGTCGAGCATCGCCTGCTTCACGTCGACCGGACAGGAGGCGCCGGTATGCGAGACCATCTTCAGGCTCGAGAGGTCGTACTTCGCGCGCGTCGCCTCGGGAAGCGCGAGCAGTCGGACGAAGTGGGTCGGCACCATCACCGTGGAGCCGATGCCGAACTCGTCGATTGCGGACAGGGTGGCCTCCGCATCGAAGCGCCCCAGGATCACCACGGGCACGCCGGCGACCAGGTTTCGCGAGCCCGCGAGGGGGCCCGTGTGATAGAGCGGGCCGATGACGCCGTGCACCCCGAGCGCAACGAAGGGGCCCTTGGCGACATTCTCCAGGTGCTCCCCGACGGTGGCGCCCCGAGCGAACATGGTCGGCGGTAGCTCGGTCCCTTTCGGCCGTCCGGTCGTGCCGGAGGTGTAGAGGAGGTTGGGTCGGGGTGCGTGGTCCATCGGCGGATCGCCCGGCGACGTCGCGGCGAGCCAGGCGTCCCAGGACTCGGCACCGCTGTCCGGAGCGCACCGCCAGCCGATCACGGCTCGAAGGCCGACCCGCCGCGCCGCTTCCACGCCCCGCTCGGCGGTCTCGGGCCCGACGAAGAGGATTCGCGCTCCGGAGTCCTCGAGGATGTAGGCGACCTCGTCCACCGTCAGGTGAAAGTTGACGGGAACCGATGAGGCCCCACCGATCAGGCCGCCCATGTGGGCGAGCGCCGTCTCCACCGCGTTCTCGGCGAACACCGCGATCCGGTGGTCCGGTCCGAGATCCGCCGCGAGGAGCGCGTTGGCCGCCCGATCGAGCACGTCCCCGACCTCGGCCCAGGTGAGTCCCCGGTCCGGGTCCCTCAGGGCGATCTCGTCCGGCCGTTCGAGGGCACGTTTCCTGGCGAAAGCAACCACCTCGACATCCTACACGAGGACGGTGTGCGGGGGCTGCCGGGCTCGGCTCGCAGCCTCGGGCTCGCTACCGTGATGAGGATGGCCCACGCGACGGGCTGGAGCGCATTTTCTCGAAGGAGCCACCGATGGGAAGCTACGGCCCCGACCAGATCGAGCAGAAGTACCACGAGCTCCTCGACGGGGATTCGCGCCCGGCCCCCGAGTCCTACCGGCGAGACTCCCGGATGAAGCCCGGCCCCACGATCGTTCCCGTGGAGCAGTTCACGTCTCGGGACTTCCATGATCTCGAGGTAGAGAAGGTCTGGAAGCGCGTCTGGCAGATGGCCTGCCACGAAGACGACATCCCGGAAGTTGGAGACTACCTCCCCTACGACATCGCTGACCTGTCGTTCCTGATCGTGCGAACCGGACCCGACGAGATCAAGGCCTACTACAACGCCTGCCTGCATCGGGGCCGCAAGCTGCGCGAAGCGCGCGGCAAGCGGGCCGACGAGATCCGCTGCGCCTTCCACGGCTGGTGCTGGAAGCTCGACGGGACGTTGAAGGAGATCCCCTGCGAGTGGGACTTCGAGTACCTCGACCGCCAGAAGCAGAACCTGCCCGAGGTGAGGGTCGGCCGCTGGGGGCGCTTCGTCTTCATCAACCCGGACCCGAACTGCGAGCCCCTCGAAGACTTCGTGGGCGACCTCTCGAGCCACTTCTCCGTGCTCCCCTACGAGAAGCGCTACAAGGAGGCGCACGTCGCCAAGATCTTGCGCTGCAACTGGAAGACGGCCCAGGAGGCCTTCATGGAGGCCTACCACGTCATCACCACGCACCCGCAGATCGTCACCGGAAGCGTGCGCGACGGAAACTCGAAGTACGACGTCTTCGGGAACTACTCTCGGGCCATCACCACAGCCGGCCTCGAGAGCGAGGGCGTGCAGGAATGGGGGCCTCTGTCGGCTCGAGCCGAGCGGGACCCCCGGACCGGTGAGGTCTACGAGCTTCGCGACGACGGCAACCTGAAGGTGACGACGCCAGACGGCCGCTCCGGCGTCTTTACGCCGAGGGCAGATTGGGTCGAGGGAGAGCTCGGCCAGGCGAGCCCGCATATGTGCGACCTGATCGGGGGGCGTCAGATCGGCAAGGACGCCATCGACGGACGCGCAACGGCGCGCCAGCACGCCCAGGCGCTGGCGAAGCTGGACCCGATCGGCCAGCACAGGATGATCGCGAGCATGCAGCGCGAAGCGCTCCGCCCCGTCCTCGGCGACCTCATGGACGAGGTCGCCGACGTCGAGTTCTCGAGCGTCTACTTCACGCTCTTCCCCAACTTCCACCCCTGGGGATCGTTCAACAAGATCGTCTACCGCTTCCGGCCGAACGGGAGCAATCCGAACGAGTCCATCATGGAGTGCATGTACATGGCGCCGATCCCGTCGGACGGTGTCTACCCGAAGGGACTTCCGATCCACTGGCTCGGCGCCGACGACGATTGGGTCGAGGCCCCCGAGCTAGGCATGCTCTCGAAGATCTTCAACCAGGACGTGCGCAATCTGCCCTTCGTACAGGAGGGGCTCAGGGCCACGGCCAGGAACAGGCTCCAGCTCGCGTCCTACAACGAGACCAAGCTGCGCCACTTCCACCAGCTGTTGGAGGCGTGGATCGGCAGGCCCTAGCGAGACGCCGGGGACGGTCCCAGGGCGCTCCCGCGAGTCGCGTTGCCCTCGCCCGTCGGTCCGAAGCAGATCGCGCTTCGCAGGAGTCGAGAGTCATGGAGGAATTCAACGGAGGCTGCTTCTGCGGAGAGGTTCGATACGCGCTCCGCGCCCCGCTGGGAGCCGCCCGGAGCTGCCACTGCTCGCGATGCCGAAAGGCCTTCAGTGGCGCCGGCTCCGCGTTTCTCCCGATCGAGAGCGCGGGCTTCGACTGGACTAGGGGGCAGCGCGGCCTTCGGGTGTTCGAGTCGCAGCAGGGAGCCGGCATCGGATTCTGCGGACGCTGTGGGTCGACGCTCTGTGGCCTGCATGAAGGTCAGGTCGTCGGCGTCACCCTCGGAACCCTCGACGGGGACCCTCCCGTCGAGATCGAAGAGCACATCTTCGTCGGCTCGAAGGCGGGCTGGGATCACATCGGCGGGCCCGCTCCCCAGTTCGAGACCCGGCCCCTGCCCCCCTCCACGCGAGACCGCGAGCCGCCGAGCTAGCGGATGGCGGGCACCGACTCCGGCAGGGGGATGACGGCGCGCCGACCGGTCTTCAGCCTGCCCGGAATGCTCGCAAATCCTTGAAAACAATGGGTTTTACAGGCCATCGCCTCGCCCCCCGGCCGGCTCCCCGGAGCGCCGGCGGCGCCCCC
>CALDCK010000365.1 GCA_937937315.1 uncultured bacterium | reverse complement strand
GTCGCCGTCGATCTGCACGGTCGGGTCGCGGCGCCGGCGAACGAGGGGACGGTGGCTCGGATGAGCGAGCTGCTCGAGCGCGCCCAGGCCAGCCGCCCCCCGATCCAGCATCTGGCAGACCGCGTGGCGAGCGTCTTCGCGCCGACGGTCCTGCTCGTCGCCCTCGCCGCCGGTCTCTGGGGGGTGCTGTCCGGGCTCCCGGGGCTCGAGATCGCCATGCGCACGGCGGCGGTGCTGATCGTGGCCTGTCCCTGCGCCCTCGGCCTCGCCACGCCGGCGGCGATCACCGCGGCGGTGGGTCGCGCCGCCCAGCTCGGCATCCTGGTGAAGAGCGGTGCGGCGCTCGAGCGCCTTGCAGAGACCCGCGCGCTCCTGCTGGACAAGACCGGGACGCTCACCGAGGGCCGCTTCCGCGTGGCCCGGGTGCAGGCGGCGCCGGGGATCGAAACCCGGGAGGTGCTGGTCTGGGCGGCGCGCGCCGAAGGTGCGTCCAGCCATCCGCTGGCCGAGGCGCTGCGCGACGCCGCCCCGGATGCGGGCCCCCCCCTCGAGCCGGTGACGGCTCACCCCGGACTCGGCGTGATCGCCGGCGAGAAGGAGCCGGTGGTGGTGGGCCGGGCGCGTCTGCTCGAGGAGGCGGGGGTCGGGATTCCGAAGGAGCTCGAGGATCAGGCCGGTCCGTGGCGGGATCGGGGCTACGCGATCGTGTGGGTGGCGCGAACCGCGGTGCTCGGCTGGATCGCGCTCTGGGACGAGCCGCGAGACGACGCGCGACTCGCCGTCCAGGCATTGGAGCGCGCCGGGGTCGACGTTCACCTGATCACCGGAGACCACGCCGTCGCGGCGCGCCTCGCCGCCGACGAGGTGGGCATCGAGCGGGTCGAGGCCGGAGTCACGCCCGAGGCGAAGCTGTCCTGGATCGAGGGGCAACGTCGCGCCGGGTACGTGACCACTGCCGTCGGCGACGGCCTGAACGACGCCGCGGCCCTCGGCGCCGCCGATGTGGGTGTGGCCATGGCCCGTGGCTCGGACGTCACCCTCCACGCGGCCGACCTCGTGATCCGCTCGCCGCGGCTCACCGCAGTGCCCGAGGCCCTGGGGCTCGCCCGGGCGACCCTGGGTCGCATCCGGGAGAACCTCGGCTTCGCCGTCGCCTACAACGCCGTGGCGGTTCCCTTGGCGATCGGCGGCGTGCTCGGACCCCTCGAGGCGGCGATCGCCATGAGCGCCTCTTCCCTGATCGTCACCGCCAACGCCCTGCGCCTGCTGCGTTGGAGGCTCGCATGAGCTTCCTGGCTCTCACGATTCCGCTGTCGCTGCTGCTGGCGGCGGTGATGCTCGCTCTCGTGCTGCGCGCCGTGAGAGAGGGCCAGTTCGACGACTGGGAAGGACCGGCGTACCGCCACATCTACGACGATGACGAGGTGCCGGAGCGGCCGTCTTCCGACTCGTCCCACTGAGCAGGTGCCCGAGGCGATCCGGTCAGTCGCCGAGCTCGGCCATGTCGTGGAGGTGATCGGCGAGCTCCTCCGATGCGGACAGGAAGGGGGAGTGGTCCGAGTCCATCGTCACGATGCGCTCGAGGGAGGCGCGCAGCGCCATCTCCCGCTGACGTTCGATCGAGATCGCCCGGTCCCGGCTGCACTCGATGTAGCCCCGCGGCAGTGTGACTCCGTTGCGACCCGCCACCCGCTGGAGCAGGGGCCACAGGGGCTCCGGTCGGAGCCGCCCGATGGCCCAGTCCGCGTCGGCATCGGAGCAGCCCTCGTAGAAGGTGCCCTTCGCACGCCTCTCGGCGAAGCCGACCCGCGCCAGGCCGAAGGAGGTGTTCGCGAGCACGCGGGACTGGCGGTCCCTGCGTACGAGCCGGAATAGCGACTCTCCCGCCACGGGCACGAAGGCGCAGACATAGACCAGGGCCGAGAACAGGTGGGGCGCCTCGAGGGCGGCCTGGGTGATGGCCATCCCTCCCATACTGTGCCCCACCAGGATCGGCTTCTCCTTGAGCGTGGAGGCGGCGGTCCGGACGCGGCGCGCATAGCCGCCCAGACTCGCGCGGTAGTGGGGCTCGAGATCGTCACCGTGGGCGGGCAGGTCGACGGCGGCGACCTCGTGGCCGCGCTCGCAGAGCAGGGGCGCCACGCGGTCCCAGCACCAGGCGCCGTGCCACGAGCCGTGGATCAGCAGAAACGCCGCCACTCTCTTCGCTCCCCCCTCGACCGACCGGATCCGCTCCGCTTCATCGGCCCTTCGAGGCGGCTTCCTGAGCCCGGATCGATCGGTTCAGCCGTAGGAAGAGAAGGGGTAGAGCAGGTTCACGGCGAAGAGGAATGCCGGGCGGAAGATCGAGCCGAAGAAGTAGAGGACGAGCAGGATGCCGGCCCAGGCGAGGGCGGGCTGGCGGAGCATCTCCTGATAGCGCTCGGTGAGGTGCTCGGGGATGAAGAGCAGGACGGCGCCGGAGCCGTCGAGGGGCGGCAGCGGGATCATGTTGAGCAGGAAGAGCACCAGATTCATCGAAAAGAGGATGCTCACGCCGAGGGCGAGAGTGCTCGCGAAGCCTCCCGATCCTTCGGTGACGTGGGAGAACGAGATGGCATCGGGCGGGACGAACCAGCCCGCGAGAAGGCCTGCGTGGATCAGGAGCGCGGCTGCGAGCACCAGGCCGAGGTTGGCCGCGGGCCCCGCCAGCGACATCCACGCCGCCCGGCGCGGATGCCTGCGGGCCCAGGCGGGATCGTAGGGGGCGCTGGCCCAGCCAAAGGGCCAGCCGGTGGTGAGGACCCCCAGGAGCGGCAGGATCACCATGCCGAAGGGCTCGCGGCGCATGTGGGGCCGTGGGTCGATCGTCACCTGACCGCCCAGGTAGGCGGTGAGGTCTCCCCCCTGCTTCGCGGCCCAGGCGTGCCCCGCCTCGTGCAGGGTGACGGAGAAGACGAAGACGACGTAGAAGACGAGCCCCAGGCCGATCTCCTCGATCCCCGGTCCGCTCAGCTCCATTCGCGCTCCAGCGAGGTCACGGTCGAATCTCCCTGACCGAAGAGGCCCGCGTACTTCGTCACCTGGAGATCGCCGAGGACGTTCACCTGGCAGGCGAGACGCAGACCGCGCTGGCGGTCGTGGGGAGGGACTCGCAGACGAACCTTCTCCATCGCGGTCGGCTCCGAGACGTCGCCCTCGATCTGGACGGCGCAGGTGCCGCAGCTTCCGAGTCCGCGGCAGTGCAGAGCGCGGGCGGCGCCGTTGTAGAGGGGGAGACGCGCTCGGAGCAGGACGTTGCGCAGGTTCGCGCCCTCGAGGCTCTCGACCGACGCGCCGGCGAACTGGATCTTCGGCATGTGCGTTCTCTCCTCAGGGCCCGAGGATGCGATCCGAATCGGGACACTAGTGCAGGCGTCGGCGGCGAGCCCCGCCCGCACCGCGGAAGGTCAGCCGGGCTCGCCCTCGGTGCCCGGCTTGTGCCGCACCAGGCCCCGATAGGCCTGGAGTGGTGTGCGCCCTTCGTGGACCACCCCGTAGACCTCGCGCGCGATGGGCAGCGGCACGCTGAAGCGCTCGGCGAGCTCCATGACCACGCGGCAGGTCTTCACGCCCTCGGCCACCATGTGCATCTCGTCGACGATCTCCTCGAGGGTGCGGCCCTTCCCGAGCTGCTCTCCGACGTGGCGGTTGCGGCTCTGGCGACTCGTGCAGGTGGCGATCAGATCGCCCATGCCCGCGAGTCCGTAGAAGGTCTCTGCAGCGCCGCCCATGGCGACGCCCAGGCGGCTCAGCTCCGCCAGGCCGCGGGTGATCACCATCGACCTCGTGTTGTCGCCGACGCCCACCCCGTCCCCCATGCCGGTGGCGATGGCGATCACGTTCTTCAGCGCACCGCCCACCTCGCAGCCGATGGCGTCGGAGTTCGTGTAGACGCGGAAGAGTCCGGAGTGGAACACCTTCTGAAGGGCGCGAGCGGTGCTCTCGTCCTCCATGCCGATGACGCTCGCGGCGGCGAAGCCGGCCATGATCTCCCGTGCCAGGTTCGGACCCGTGAGGACACCCGCCCGGTGCCCCGGCAGCACCTCGGCGATCACCTCGGTCATGCGCATCAGCGAGCCCTGCTCGAGGCCCTTCGCCAGACTGACGACCGGCACCCAGGCGCGCACGTGCTTCGCAGCCTGCTCGAGGGTCTGGCGAAAGACGTGGGAGGGAACGCCGACGACCAGCACGTCGGCGTCGCGGACGGCCTCCTCCAGGGAGCCGGTGGCGCGAAGATCCTCGGGAAGCCGGGCGCCCGGGAGATAGCGCTCGTTCGTGTGCTGCTCGTTGACCTCGGTCACGGTCTCGGCGCGGCGCGCCCACAGGACCGTGGGTGCGTTGTGGGACGCCAGGGTCGCGACCGTGGTGCCCCAGGAACCGCCTCCCAGTACGGCGACGCGAAGATTCATGCAGCGCTCCTTCAGCTCCCGAGCACTTCGAGGTAGCGCTCGCGGATGCGACTGATCTCGTCGTCCAGGGTCGCCTTCGTCCAGCCCGCGGTGGGGATCGGCGGCAGCACCACCGCCTCCACCGTGGCGGGTCGGACGATGACGCCCCCCTTCGGCAGGGCGTCGAGGGCGTTGCGGAAGACGATGGGGACGATCGGCGCCTTCGCCTGCATGGCGATGTGGAAGGCACCCTTCTTGAAGCGGCCGAGGCGCGGGGTGAGGCTGCGGGTTCCCTCGGGCGCGATGGCGATCGAGAAGCCGCGCTCGAGCGCCTCGATGGCGGGTCTCAGGGCATCGATGGCCCGCGCCCGATCCGCTCGGTCGATGAAGACGGTTCCGGCCGCGGCGAAGAGCGGTCCGAAGAGGGGGTTGGCGCGGACCTCCCTCTTCGCCACGCCCACCACGTCGCGGCGCAGCAGCTTCATGATGAGCAGGACGTCGGCTCCACTCTGGTGGTTGAAGATGAAGACCGCCGGTCGCTGGGACCAGAGGTGCTCCTCTCCCTCGACTGCGAGGTCGATGCCGGCGGCGGCGGTCCCGAGCTCGCCGAAGGTGGACATCATGAGGTTCACCGCCTGGCGCCGGGAGCTGTTCAACACGCCGGCGGCGAGTCCCGTCAGTGCGCTGGGCACCGCGCTGCCGTAGGCGAGACCCGTGCGGACCAGGTCGACGGCGCTCGGGGTGCCGCGGCTCTTGAAGCGTCGCATCGGCCAGCCGCGCTCCGCCGAGATGGCCGTGAGGCGGCGGTCCGGGTTGAGTGGCCGGGGCTGCCCCACTGCGTCGAGCAGGGGCAGGTCGTCGGCGCTGTCGGTGTAGAAGTAGCTCTGGGTGAGGTCGACCTCGCGCCCGGAGGCGAAGTCGCGGGCTGCCGTCGCCTTCCCCTCGCCCCAACAGGTGGGCTGCAACACCCGCCCGGTGAAGATGCCCTCTTCGACCTCGAGCCGGGTGCAGAGGACGTGGTCGATTCCGAGGTCCCGGGCCGCGGGCTCGATCTGGTAGCGGGTGGCGGAGGAGACGATCGCCACCGTATGCCCGCGCTCGCGATGGGCCCGCACCAGCGCGCGCGACTCCGGGTAGATCTGCGTCGCCAGGTGCTTGACGAACACCTCCTGCGCCAGCTCCTCGAGGACCGACTCGGCGAGGCCCCGGTAGGCCGCGGTGGTCGCCGCCATCAGGCCCGAGAAGCCGGTGCGACCGGCGGCGAAGCTGAGGGCGCCGAGCAGCGACTCGCCGAGCTCGCGGGGAGACATGCGGCCCGAGAGCAGGCGCTCCCGGAAGAAGGCGTTGGCGGAGAAGCCCGCCACGAGGGTCCGGTCGAGGTCGAAGAAGGCCGCGACCTTGGGGCCGCGGGGGGATTCTGCGACGTGGCGGGTGACGGCGGTGTAGAGGGCCATGGGCCCCTTCACGGGTTCTGGCGCTTGGAGGCGGAGGTGCGAGACCCGACCGCCTCGCGCCCCGGATCAGACTACCACGCCGCCCTCGTTCGCCGACCCGGACGGCCCTCGCGGCGGTAGACTGGCCTCATGGCCGACCCCACCGACTACCCCTTCGTCCTCTCGGGAGACCTCCCCCTGACCGCGCGCGCGAAGCCCGGGCGCGAAGACGTTTCCGGGCTCTGCGCCTGGCTCCAGGCGAACCCGATCTGGGTGCAGGAGCACCTCACGACTCACGGGGCACTGCTCCTGCGCGGCTTCGACGTCCAGGTTGCGGAAGACTTCGAGGCGATCGCGCGCAGCGTGGACCCGGAGCTGAAGAACGAGTATCTCGGCACCTCGCCCCGGGACGGGATCACGGACTACGTCTTCAGCGCCAGCGAGCTGCCCGACTTCTACCCGATTCCGCAGCACTGCGAGATGAGCTTCTGCGCCGATCCGCCGCGGCGCGTGTTCTTCAGCTGCCTCGAGGCCCCGGCGCCGGACAGCGGCGAGACGCCTCTATGCGACTTCCGGGCGGTCTGGCGCGATCTCGACCCGGACGTGCGGAGTCGCTTCGTCGAAGGCGGGATCCGGATCATCCGGAACTACAGCGGCCCCGGTCACGGAGAGCACGACGATCCGCTGCGACTCAAGCGCTGGGACGAGATGTTCCTCACCACGGATCGCGCCGAGGTCGAGGCCCAGTGCGCGGCCCAGGGCTTCGAGGTCACCTGGCTCGAGGACGACGGGCTGCGCCTCGTCAGCACCCAGCCCGTCTACCGGGATCATCCGGTTTCGGGGGAGCGCGTCTGGCACAACCATGTCACGACCTTCCACCTCGGCACCGCCGCGGCGGAGTACGCGCGCATCGCGGCCTTCCGGCCGAGCGAGCGCAATCGCAACCTGCAGAAGCTGGCCGTCGCCCTCGAGGCGTCGCTGCGAGAGAAGTCCGCCCTCGAGCAGTCCATGCATTGCACACACCTGGACGGTCGCGAGATCCGCGACGAGGACATGGACGCGGTGCGCGACGCCGTGTGGCGTAACCTGGTGGTGACGCCCTGGAAGCGAGGGGACGTCGTCGCGATCGACAACCACTCGGTCTCTCACGGACGCCTCCCCTACGAGGGACCCCGCCAGGTCGCCGTCTGCTGGGCCTGATCGCCCGCCCCTAGGCCGCCAGCTCCCCGCTGCGGATGCGTCGCTCGATCTCGGCGTCGTGGTCGACGTCGGAGGTCGTCTCGTTCTCGTACTGGAGGATGTCGATGGCGTGGAAGCGCTCGCGCTGTCGCTCCGAGAGCAGTCCCAGGCTCTTCACGTTGGGTACGATCTTCGAGAAGAGGCGGTGGCGGAACTGGGCGGCAATCCCGGAGCGCTCCGCGTGTTCGACGCACTCGTCGTCGTCGAGGCCGAGCCGTTGCCAGACCTCGCGGCTCTGGATCCGGTCGCGCATCAGGATGCAGGCCTCGTAGACGAAGTCCTCGCGCTCCTCCCGCTCTCGCTGGGGCAGGTCGAGGCAGAACTCTCGCAGGGACAGCACCCCGAACGCCACGTGGCGGGCTTCGTCCTCCATCACGTAGGCGGTCAGATCCCGCAGGAGGGGATTCGTGGTGGTGTCCCGGAGCGTGCCGAAGGCGGCCAGGGCGAGGCCCTCGACGATGATCTGCATGCCGAGGAACTTCATGTCCCAGCGCGAGTCCGTGAGGATCTGGTCCAGGAGCTTCTTGAGCTCGGGATTCACCTCGTACTCGTTGCAGAGCTTGTCCTGGATGAAGCGCCGGTAGACCTCGACGTGCCGCGCCTCGTCCATGACCTGGGTCGCGCCGTATTGCTTCGCCTCGTACCAGGGCACGCTGTCGACGATCTGAGCGGTAGCGAGGAGGGCGCCCTGCTCTCCGTGGAGGAACTGACAGAGCTGCCAGGTCACCATCTCGTGGCGCAGTCGCTCGATCTGCTTCGCGTCGAGGCGGTTCCAGATCTCGGTGCCGTAGATGCCGATGGCGGCGTCGGGCACGAGCCCTTTCTCCGGATCGACGTCGATCGACCAGTCGAGCCGCTCGCTCGCATTCCACTGGTCTCGCTTGGCATTCTCGTAGAGCCTGGAGAGTCGTTTCCGGGTGGAGTCGTACTCCCAGTTGTACGTGATGCTCTGGGGAACGCTGATCTCTTCGATCGCCTCCCTGGGGTGGAACTTCGTGAGGGAATCCATGGGTTCTCCTGGTTTTGCGCGTCGGGTCACGCGGGCGTGCCCAGATAGGCGAGGTAGGAACGTGTCAGCTCGGCGGCGACGTCGTCGTCGTCGAGCACGAAGGGGCCCGGTCGCGTGTCGCCGAAGATCAGCGCGCGCTCGAGTCCGCTGAAGACGAGTGCGAGACCGAAGGCGATGGCGCGCTCGGGCTGCGGGTGCGTGATCTCGCCGCGGCGGGCGAGCAGCAGCGCGGAGAGGCGCGTGGTCACGTCGAGGTAGAGCCGCTCCTGCCTCGCCTGGAAGCCGGCGTCGAGGTGGGTGCGGATGATGAAGGCGCGGATCAGCGGCCCGTGGTCGCGGTAGACCGAGACGAGGAAGCGCGTGATCGAGGCGACGATCACGGCCACGCCCCGACCCTGCCAGCGCGCCGGATCGAGGGCGTCGTCGGCGGTGGCCAGGGCCTCTTCGTAGTAGCGCTGGTAGAGAGCGTGCAGCAGGGCGTCCTTGTCCTCGAAGCGCGTGTAGAACGCGCCCACCGAGGATCCGGCCCGCCGCACGATCTCCGAGATCGGGGTGTCCTCGAAGCCCTTCTCCACCACCAGGGTCTCGGTGGCGTCGAGGATCCGCTCCAGGGTCTCCTGGCTCCGCGCCTGCTGAGGCGGCCGGATCCAGCGCAGATCGGCGGGGGATTTCGTAGCCATGATGGCGGGTTGCCTGGTTCTCAGTATTTAAACAGAATCAGTGTTCTGGTTCTGTTTAACCCAGAAGCCACGCCGCCGTCAAGCTCGTCGGCGATCGATGGCTCGAGCCGGTGGCTAGAGGAGCTCTTCCGCGAGGAGCTCCAGGGCCTCGGGCTGGTTCGCCCCGACCATCATCGTGTCCACCCAACCCTGCTTGCCCGCCTCGCGCCAGGCGGCCAGCCGCTCGCGGATCCGATCGGCGGGCCCCACGAGATGCACGTCGTCCACCAGCTCGTCCGGCACCGCCGCGATCGCCTCGCCGCGCTCCCCGGCCAGGAAGTGGTTCTGGATCTTCTCCGCCGCCTCCTCGTAGCCGAGACGCTTCGCGTAGTCGTTGTAGAAATTCTTGTCGCGGGCGCCCATGCCGCCGATATAGAGGGCGAGGTTCATCTTCACGGGCATGCGCGCCTTCTCGAGATCGTCGGAGATGATCACCGATACCCCGGGGCAGACCGCAAAGTCGTCGAGACTCTTGCCCCCGCCCGCCTTCGCGAAGCCCTCCTCGATGTGCGGCTGCAGCACCTCGTAACGCGACGGATTCATCATCATCGGGAACACGCCGTCGGCGACCTCCCCGGCGCAGCGCAGCCCGTTGGGGCTGATCGACGCCGTGTAGATCGGGATGTCCGGGCGTCCGTGCAGGATGCTCTTCAGGGGCTTCCCGAGACCCGTGGTCCCGGGGCCCGTCGCCGGAATGTGATAGTGGAAGCCCTCGTGGGTAAGGGGCGCCTCCCGCGCGAAGATCTTCCGCAGGATCTCGATGTACTCCTTCGTCCGCGTGAGCGGGCGTCCGTAGGGCACGCCGTGCCAGCCCTCGACCACCTGGGGGCCCGACGGCCCGAGCCCGAGGATGAATCGACCGCCCGAGAGCTGGTCTAGGGTCATCGCCGTCATGGCGGTCATCGCCGGTGTGCGCGCCGGCATCTGCATGATGGCCGTGCCTACGCGGAGCTTCGTCGTCTGGGCCGCGATCCAGGTGGCGGTGGTGATCGCGTCGTTTCCGTAGGCCTCGGCGGTCCAGGCCGAATCGAAGCCGAGGCTCTCGGCGCGGCGGATGAAATCCAGGTCGATGCGGACCTTGGCGCCGAACGCGGCGCCCATGATTCCGAGCTTCATGGCGGGACTCCTTCGGGTGGGGGATCGCATTCTACGCGACCCGCGGCAGCGCAGTGGCGCGATCATTGCATAATGACACGCCATGTGCCAATATGCACCTCTCTACCGTCCCTGGAGGCTCGCGATGACCCCTCCCCTGCGCCTCGTCGGTGCGCCCGGCTCGCCCTACACGCGCAAGATGCGCGCCCTGCTGCGCTACCGGCGCATTCCCTTCCAGTTCGTCATCCGGAACTCGAAGGAGGACCGCGATACCCCGGACGTTCCCGTTGCCCTCATCCCCATTCTCGTCTTCCCCGGCGAGGGGGGCGGCGCAGACCGCGCCATGATCGACTCCACCTTCCAGCTGCGCGAGCTGGAGGAGCGGGTGTCGGGCCGCGAGGTGGTGCCGCCGGATCCGGTCGTGGCCTTCGTCGACGCGCTCGTCGAGGACTACGGCGACGAGTGGCTCACGAAGGCGATGTTCCACTACCGCTGGGCCTACGACGCCGACGTGAAGAAGGCCTCGGAGGTGCTGCCCCGCTGGTCCGCCGTCGATGCAGACGACGCCGCCATCTCGAAGCTCTCCAAGCTCTTCGCCGAGCGACAGATCGGTCGGCTCGGAGTCGTCGGCTCGAACGCCACGACGGCGCCCGTCATCGAGGACAGCTACCGCCGCTTCCTCGTGACCTTCGACGCCCTCCTGGCACGACATCCCTTCGTCCTCGGTCGCCGACCCGGCTCGGCCGACTTCGCCCTCTTCGGCCAGCTCACCCAGCTCGTCGGCTTCGATCCCACGCCGGCGGCGATCGCCACGGGTCACCCACGCGTCCTCGCATGGATGGACCTGATGGAGGATCTCTCGGGGCTCGAGCCCGACGACGCCGACTGGCTCGGTCGAGACGCCCTCGGGGAGACCGTCGGCTCGCTGCTAGCCGAGATCGGTCGGGTCTACGCCCCCTTCCTGATCGCCAACGCCCAAGCCCTCGAGGCGGGCGCCGAGCAGGTGGAGACCACGATCGATGGCCAGCCGTGGGTGCAGCAGCCGTTCCCCTACCAGGGCAAGTGCCTGCTCTGGCTCCGCCAGCACTACGGCTCACTCGCCGCCGGCGATCGCGCCGCCGTCGACCGGCTGCTCTCCGGGACCGGGTGCGAGCAGCTCTTCCAGTAACCCCCTGTTTCTAAAAGACGGAGGAACCAAGATGAAGGCTCTACGCACTCCGGACGAACGATTCGACAATCTGCCCGGGTTTCCCCATGCGCCGAACTACACCGACGTGCCC
>CALDCK010000364.1 GCA_937937315.1 uncultured bacterium | reverse complement strand
GCGAGGGTGATCCACGGCCTCAGCTTACACCGCGCCTCCGGTTAGATGGATACCCCCAAGGTGCATTATGCCGAGCATCGGATTATTCCGAGTTGGGAGCGCAAGTCCTTGCGGGGCGGGGACTTGGCGTGGATCCAGTTGGCATAATCAGAGCCCTTCGAGGAAGGCCAGAAGTCGGTCGGGAGCTCGATATCGGCCAGGTCTCGTGTCTGGGGGTGCGGTGCGGGCGAGGGCTCGTTCTTTGATGGTTAGGTCTGCGTGTAGGTAGATCTGAGTGGTTTCGATTCTCTCGTGGCCGAGCCACAGCGCGATCACCGACGTGTCGACCCCAGCGGTGAGCAGCTGCATGGCACACGTGTGGCGCAGGACGTGAGGTGTCACGGTCTTGGTGCCGAGGGACGCGCAGTGCTGTGCCGCTGCGCGAGCGTGCTTGACGACGAGCAGCCCGACCGCGTCGCGGCTGAGGGCGCCGTTTCGGCGGCTCGGAAAGAGCGGTCGATCGCGATCTCCTCGATGTTCGTCCAGCCAGCAGCGCAGGACGCCGCAGGTCTGGGCGGTGAGCGGGGTGATCCGTTCCTTGCGGCCTTTGCCCTGGCAGCGGAGATGGGCGCCCGTATTGAGGTCCACGTCGGCACAGACGAGAGCGGCGAGCTCGCTGACGCGCAGGCCGGTCTGGATGGCGACCACGAGCAGTGCATGGTCGCGTCGTCCCACCCAGGTGTTGCGGTCGGGCGCTGCGAGCAACGCGTTGACCTCGTCTTTGGTGAGGAACGATACGAGTCGTCGGTCCACTCGTTTGGCCGGGATGGCGAGCACCCGTTGGATCCGTTCCGCGTGATCGGGGTGACGAAGGGCGGCGTAGGAGAACAGCGACCGGATCGCAGCCAGCCGGTTGTTGCGCGTGCGGACGCTGTTGTGGCGCTCGGCTTCCAGATGCTCCAGGAAGGCGCCGATCAGCTCGGCGCCGAGGTCCTCGATCTCCAGATCGGACGGCGCCTTGCCAGTTTGCTGTTGGGCGAAGGCCACCAGCAGCCGGAAGGTGTCGCGATAGGAAGCCACGGTGTGGCGACTGGCTCGACGTTGGGCGATGAGACGTTCGGTGAAGAAGCCCTCCATCGTAGGGGCGAGCGTGCTCATATCAGCTCTCCCGATTCGGTATCGAGGCGGGCCGCGGCGAGGTTCAACAGCTCCGGGGCGGCCGACAGATACCAGTAGGTATGGGCGGGGCGGACATGACCGAGGTAGGTGGACAACGTCGACATTCGAGCCTGGACGTCGACGCCGTCTTGATACCAGCCCAACAGCGTGCGCACGGCGAAGCTGTGCCGCAGGTCGTGTGGGCGAGGTCGGCACGACGCGGAGCGGGCCTCGAGCCCGGCTCGGCGGACGAGTCTCAGCCAGGTGACGTGCACGTTGCAGTACAGGAGCCGTTTGCCCGCCGTCGAGACGAAGAACGCCAGGTCGACCGGCCGGGGACAGAGCTGGTCGCGGCGGCGGGAGTAGGCGGCAAGGGCTTCGACGGTGCTGGCGTGCAGTGGAACCTCGCGGGACTTCCCAAACTTCGTGTCGCGGACCTGAAGCATGCCTTCGCTCAGGTCGACGTCGCTTCGGTCGAGTCGGAGGGCTTCGCCGATGCGAACTCCGGTCACCGCCAACAGCCCTACCAGGGTCTCGAAGGTGGCCACCCGCAGCGTCGAGCGAAGGCTCCGAGCGGCGGCCATCAGCGCGACGATGTCGGTGTTGTCGTACAGGTAGGGCGTGGCTCGACGGTTCCCGGCCGGCAGCAAGCCAGCGGGGGGAACCTCGTGGACGGGATCGATGGCGTGCAGATGGCGGGCGAAGACCCGCACTACCGACAGCCGGTTCGCCCACCAGGACGGGTCAGCGTCGGAAGACTGGGTGGCCCACGACAACGTAGCGCCTATGGTGATCCGGTCGGCCCCAGCGGTTTCCAGGTGGCTGACGAAGTCGGCCAGCAGCCGGCCGTCGCGCTCCAGCTTGTAGCCGAGCGAACGCCGAAGCGCGAGGTAGTCAGCGAGGGCGTGGCGCAGTTTGCTCATGCCTCACCTCCCGGCCACGGCTGGGCGAGGGTGCGCAACGTCTGTCGATCGACTTTCGCGTAGAGGCTGGTCGTCAGTGTGCTGGCATGGCGAAGGACCTGGCCGACGTCGGACAGGCTCGCGCCCGCACGCAACATCTCGGTCGCGGCCGTGTGGCGGAGGCGATGGGCGTGAACCTCCGACAGGCCGGCCCGATCGGCAGCGGACCGGACCACCGCAGACACGCCACCGCTTGTCAGTCCTCGGTGCGGCGCCCGGACACGGGTGAACACCTTCAGGCTCTCACAGCGCGGCCGACCCCGACGCAGCCAGCCGACCAGCGCTTTGCCTACGTCGATGGGGAGAGGCAACCGTTCCTTCCGGCGGCCCTTGCCGTGGATCACCACCTCACCGGCTCGCCAGTCGATGTCCACCAACGCCAAGGCCGCCACCTCGCCAGCACGAAGCCCGAGGCGCACCAGCAGAGTGAGCACGGCGAAGTCGCGCCGGCCGAAGGTGGTTCGCCGGTCGCAGCTCGCCAGCAGGGCTGAGACATCCCGGCGACTCAGCGCCTTGGGGAGGCCAGCCAGGCGCCAGCCCGCCACCGAGGGCACTGCATCGGCGAGTTGGCTCTCGGCGTGACCCTCCGCATACAAGAAGCGCAGCAATGCCCGTAGCCCGCACACGATGTACTTGGCCGAGCCGACTCTGCGGGCCCTGCACTCCCCGAGCACGAAGGCGGTGATCGCTGCCGCGTTGAGGCGCTCCAAGTCCAGCTCGCCCTCAGGCGAGCGGTTGAACAAGAACAGCTTCGCGACATGCGAATAGGAGGCGATGGTGCTCGGCGAAAGACCCCGCTCCTGGATCAGGTAGCAGCGGTAGCGCTCCAGCAAGGCCTCGGCTGGCGTGGCGGGGTCAACAGGGCTCGGTGCGGGCACCAACCCGAGGTCACGCAGATACCCCAGTAGCGGCGCCATCGCTTTGGTCGACAGCCACAGCGTGTAGCCCTCAGCCTGTCGAGCATCCAAGAACTCCTCGACTCGAGTGGGTATGAAATCGCCAATATCATGCCCGCGGCTCTCCAACCAACGACTCGCGTGCGCCATGAGCTGGAGCTGGTAACTCGCCGAATGGGCGGTGTAGCCCTGACTGAGAAGCTCCCGGCGAAACCCGGTCGCGTGCGGCTTGAGCGGTCCGATCACTCGAACCCGAGACGGTCTGCTCATCTTGATCTCCTCTCCCCATCTGAATCGATGTGGGAGAGAAGCATCGGACAGCGCGCCCGGATTATGCCGACTACATCAGCGCCAAGCCCCTGTCGCACAAGGGCTCACTGTTCCAACTCGGCATAATCCGATGCTCGGCATAATGGACCCAGCAGCGCTGCTCGGCCGCCTGGGGCCAGATTTCACTCAGGGCCTTCCAGAAGCCCAGAGCTCCATCGCCGATGGCGAGCAACGGCGCCTGCAAGCCGCGCTC
>CALDCK010000363.1 GCA_937937315.1 uncultured bacterium | reverse complement strand
ATCCGATCGCAATCCACGAGGACGGCAGGGTCGAAGTCGGCTGACCGATCGAGCGTAGGAAGAACAAGCTGCGTTCTCGAGGCTGCGTCCGAGAAGGAGTGATCGGTCAAGTCCCTACGGGGAGCCCCGCGGTGGGGCGATTTCAAGCTGCCGGTGGCGCGGGGCGCGGCTGGCCGCGCATGTGCGCGGTGCGAAGTGGGCCACTGGGCGAGCGTGGGCGTTGGGGCCTGGGAAGGCTGGGCGCACCGGGGGCGGCAATGGGGTCGAGGGGATCGGTGCGCTAGGCGTCGTCGTAGATGATGGACTGTTCGAAGCCCCATTCGTCGTCGGGCGCGTATGACGGCAGGCTCTCTCCACCCGCCGAAGCCACGGGCGGCGCCCGGGCGGGCAACCCGAGGCACGCCAGGATCTTGTGCGCGATGAGGGGGTCCTCGATGGCGGCAATGACGCGCATCGTGGCCCCGCAGTGCGGACAGCGGAGGGCATCCACCGCGAACACGCGCTGCAGCAAGGCGGCCCAGCGCATTCGGACAGGGCTTGCTGCCTCTTCCGGCCGGTGTGCGACCGGGGCACCGATCGGTGGGCTGGCAGGCGGAGCCGGGGCAGGCTCCCGCCCGGCCCGCTGGCCCGAGGGTGCAGCAGGCACCGGTGCTGGAGCGAGTGAAGCCTCCCGCTCGGCGGCGTCGGGTGTCGCGAGAAGAGCTTCTATGGCGACGGCGCGTTCGGCGGGCTGGGGGGCTGCCGGTACGATCCAGTCTCGCATGCTCGCCCCAGGGCCCAGGATGCCGTGGTAGCGGACCTGGTGAGCGCGCGGCGGGGGGATGAGGGGGACCAGCCTCTCGAGCAGCTCGCGTCGCTCCATCAGGATGTGGGTGGTGCCATCGCGCCAGCGAGTCTTGAGACGCAGTGCGAGCGTGCCATCCGGAAGTGCTTCGAGCCGGTCGCCGGCGAGAGGCGGTCGGGCGACGTAGCGGACGAGTCGCTCGAGGCGTCGTCGGTCTCGGGCGGGGACGGCTACGTCGGCATGCAGACTCATGCCTCCGTGCCGCGGGACACGCGGCAAGGCCTTTGGGTCGTGCTCGTCGGAGGCCTCCCCATCCTGGGGCTCGATCCGATCGCCGAGCCGGCGCCACTGCGCGCCCTGCTGCGCTCCCGTCGCGGTCCGACGGCGCATCGAGGCCGCGGCCAACAGCGCGAGCAGGGGCTCGTCGCGTGCGAGGGCATCGTCGTCATCGATGCGGCCTGCGAGCAGCCTCTCGATGCGCCGGGCGGTCCCGGCGACGACCCGCGCGACTTCTTCCGGGCTCGGCGGGGGCAGGGGTACGAAGCGGAGGGGCTCGCCGCCGCCGCCCGTGTAGACACCATCGAGTGCGAGGGTGTGGAAGTGGAGGTTCAGGTCGAGTGCAGACCCGAAGCGCTGGATGAAGGTGACGGAACCGCACTGCTCCGGGCTGGCGCCCCAGTGCAGCCGCGCCCGCCGACGCAGCTCCGAGAAGAGCGCACGCAGGAAGGCGCGAAGCACTTCGCTCGTGAGCCTGGCGTCGTAGGCGCATCGGTATCGCAGTAGATAGGGCAGGGTGAGCACCCACTGACGAATCGGGACCTCGGGCAGCACGCGATCGACCAGGTGCGCGGCGGTGTCCGCCATGCGTCGCCCGCCACAAGAAGGGCAGAAGCCCCGGCGCTTGCACGAGAAGGCGACCAGGCGGTCGTGGCCGCAGTCGTCGCAGTGCAGCCGCAGGAAGCCGTGTGCCAGGATCCCGCAGCGCAGGAAGGCGCGGAGCTCCTGCTCGACGAAGCGAGGGACGGGTCGATCGCGCGCTGAAGCGGCCGCGAGGAAGCCTTCGAGCTGCTCGCGGACGACTTCGTGGAGGAGGGTCTTCTCCGGCTCATGGCGGGCGTAGTCGACCACGCGGTCCCGTCTCGGGACCGGCGCGGGGAGGAGCGCCCTGCGAGGAGGATAGGGGCCTCAACGACGGTGGCACAGGGGCCCGTCTTCCTGCAGTTCTTCCTCGAGGGGCTGGCCGAGGCGCTGGATGCATGCCTGCCGCAAGCCCCTGGGCCACCTGCCGCGGCTCTGGTGCGCATGCGAGACGCGCGCTTGCCCTGATAGGGCATCGAGATTCCCTGTTCCAACGCGCAGGGAAACCAGCGGGAGTGAGCTGCAACGATCCCGATTGGAGGTAGATCCGTGCGCAGATCCGAGCTTCGCAATGCGGAATTCTCTGTATCGTCCCTGTAGACCAGGGAATCGGCTCGAGAGACGGGTTCGCACTTGCCTGCATCCACCGCCAATGAGTCTGCGACGGCGCAAATATCCCGCCCACACTCAAGAAACTCACGCGAATCCGAGGGGGCTTGGCAAGTCGGTCTCGGTGAATCCGAACCGGAGACGGCGGGCCCGGGGCTCGAGCGGCGTCGCCGTGCGCAATCATCTCTGTTGCCAATTTGGCCGGTTCGGAATCGCGTTCGAGGCGCGCACTTCTTCCACGCTAGAACGGTCCCATCTGCGGGCGGAAGGACGCGAATCGCTGATCGGCGAGTGGCCACCATCGCGTCGGCTTGGGGCTTGTCGACAAGCCTGAAGCCTACCGATGGGCCCTCGATCGGGATTGGTTCAAGAAGGAAATAGCTCATTGATTCCGCCGCAGACCCATACTGGAAACCGATAGGTGAGCGGACGAATACTGAGCACGCACAGCTATACTTGCTAGTCGTAGAAGAATTTGAGAGCTGCGATGACGACTGCATCGAAGCGAACCACCGGCTTGTTCATATCTCTGCTACTCGCGACCTTGGGTAGTGCCTGTGCACCGCCTCATATCCATACCTACAAGCTTTATCCTGGTTCGCCGCGCCCTTCTTTGGACCTCGCAAGAATCGGCTTCGGACCGGGTGTGACGTCATTCCGTGTCGACGGTTTGCGCGTCCACCGAGCCGATTACGAGATGGTCGAGCTGCTTCCCGGTGAGCATGAGATCGAGATCGACTGGGTGGCGGCCTCCGACGTGTTCATGACGGAGATGCAACCCGACCGTTACGAAGCCGAGGCCCGCGTGGTCGTAGAACTTGCCTCCGGAATCCAGTACATCGTGCGCGTAGACCGCGACGAGTGGTGGGAGCACCCGAGGCGGAGGGACAGGAGAATCTACCTCTGGATCGAGCATGCGGCGACCGGCTACCTCGTCGCCGGAGAAAAAAAGCCTTGATGCATCGATTCTTCGGCCGGCCGTCGTTGGTGGCGGCAAGCGTGTCGCTGCTGGCCTTGCTGATAGGCGGCTGCTTGCTCCCGGTTCCCTTACCGGTCCGATCCGACGTCACCCGAATCGACGAAGTGCGGTTATCGGACGATGTCCTGGTGAGCGCTGGACCTCGTCTGCTGCTCGAGCGTCTCTCGCGACGCCTTGAGAAGTCCCAGCCCGGACTGACCGTCGTGGATCCCATCGCCTTTCGCGATAGCGCGTTTCCCGATGGTGGATGGCGACTCGAGGAGCTGCTGGAGCCCGAACAGCGTGAACGAGTCGGCGACGGCCTTGGAGTGCGGTTCCTCGTGCTGATTGGTGCGGGCGTCACCCAGGTTCGGGATGAGATGGGGATCTTTCTCCCAGGCCTGGCCGCGACGGCGATGAGAGAGACAACCGTTCTGGCCGCGGTCGTGTTTGATCTGGATACGGGCCTACCGGTCTGCAGGCTTCGTTCCAAGGCCGAAAGCATCGGCGTCACGCTGGCTTGCTACATCTTCGCAGTGATCATCGATCCGAGTACCGGGTCTTCGAGCGTGGAGGGACTCGCAGACGCGATCGCAGAAACGCTGGCGGAAGAGGCAGGCGACACCCCCCACCGAATCGCCTTGATGGCCGCTGAGGCCAGCGGGGATCCATTCGTGGTCTGGCAGGGAGCCCCGATGACCGTCGGGCGCGATTTCGCGATCGGCGAAATGCTGAACGGTCTCGCCGAAGTCGAGACGGATATCGTCCCCGGCGCCACGACTCGCGATGAGATCCGGGCTTGGCTGGGAGATCCCTTCGCCCATCACGCAGGATTCCGGATCGACGTCTACCGGCTCACGGCGGTG
This sequence comes from uncultured bacterium, assembly GCA_937937315.1. Lineage (GTDB taxonomy): Bacteria > Myxococcota_A > UBA9160 > UBA9160 > SMWR01 > CALDCK01. The sequence continues at coordinate 3,243 of CALDCK010000363.1, read as the reverse complement.
GCTGAGAGCAAGACGAGACCATTCTGGTTCTTCTTCGACTTCGATTGGAGGGACCGGGAGGAACGTGCCTATGCCGGCTATCTCCTGGTGACCTATGACGAGGAGTGGAGGGTCGTCGATGTCGACCACGCATTCGTTGCTTCTGCAGTGGATCCGCCCGGACCACTGGAGCAGGAAACCTGGACGGGCGATCTATCGGAGCGATCAAAGTACGATTACTCGTTCGGGCGTTCGGCCGTTGCGTCGGCGACTGGCTTCCGGCTCGAAGTCGAATACGTCGGAGAGGACACCCGCGAAGCGCTTTTTACGGAACCGGATGGCGTTCTTGTGCTCGAATTCGGCGACTGGTCGGAGCAGGATGTGCCCTGACGGCTTCAGGCCTTTCGGCGCAGCATCCGGGCGAGATCTCCGGCGCGCTGTCTGTTCTCTCTATTCATCCGGCGGAGTCGATTTGGTCTCGTCGAGGTGATGAATCGGACTGATCAGGCCGCTTCCTGCCACTGGTATCGATGATGGAGGCCACCGACTCGAGGCAATCCAACGACTCGGGCCTCAGGCGCTGGTTGATGCTCGGTGGGCCGGCCCATTGGAGAATCTTGCAGCTCGGTGTGGACTCGGTCGGCGTTGTAGTAGTCGACGTATTCGCGGAAAAGGTGTCGAAGGTGATCCTCATTCTGGATGATCACGTGGTCGAGAAATTCTCTTCGTGCACTCCCGACCCATCTCTCGGAGATCCCATTCTGCCACGGGCTTCGGAATGCCGTCGCTGAAGCTCAATTCCAAGATTCTTGATCGATTCAGTGACCCGTTCTGAAAAGATGGAATCGTTGTCGTAGATGAGGAACCGTGGAGAGGTGTCATCTGGGAATGCTTCGCGGAGATGCTGTACGACCCAAAATGGAGTGGGATGCTCGGTGACCCCGAAATGAATGATCTCCCGTCGCCCGTGCCCGATCACGAACCAGGCATACAGTAGTCGGAATCGAACGGTGGGGACGACGAGGAAGTCCATCGCGGCGATGCCGTACCTGTGATTGTGAAGAAACGTCCTCCACCGTTGGCGTTGATCATGGTCAGGATTTCGTTTCGGGAGATATCGAGAGACGATGGCCAAGCTAATGCGGATACCGAGCTTCTTTAGCTCGGCCCGAACCTTTCGGGCGCGCCAGCCATTCTCATCTGCGAATCGACGAATCAGCACCTGCACCTCAGCCGGAATCGGAGGCCGTCCGGGTCCGCGCTTAGAGATCGATCACCAGTAGAGCCTGAAACCCTTGCGGTGCCAGCGGACGACGGTTTCGGGTTGAACGATGACCAGGATCTCTTTCCACCCGGAGCACACTCGTGACAGAAGTACCCATAAGCCCCGGTCGGCCGGAGTGATCCGAGGTCGGCGCCCCTTCTCGGCGAACGTGGCGAGCTGCTGACGCAGGGCGAGTTCGATGACCGCTTGCTTGCTCCGGCTTCGAAAGAAGGCCGGGATACAGCGAAGAAAGATCGTTGTGAGTCTGAGTAAATGCCCCATAGCGAGGCGCATTCTGAACGCCGTCACTGCTCAATACGAGACTGAATCTTCGTTCGCAATCGGACTACCATTGCCCGTTGATCGATTGAATGCTGGAAGGCAAAAGCTCAATGATTCCGGCGTGTACCGATCCTGAGAACGGACAAGTGCGCCACAGATGAATCGATTGATCTTTTCGAAGCTCCCGTGACTGCCCTTCCAGTATCCCGAAAAGTTGGCGCCTCGAAGACGGGTCGCCCCGCTTCTGCCGCCTCACTCGATGGGTACGAGCGGTGAGAAGAGGAGAATCGAGATGTCCCACAGCATGTGGGCGACGAAGACCGCGGCCAAGCTGTCGGTCCAGTAGCGCAGAGCATTCCAGCACACGCCGACGCATAGGCAGGCGAGCACGAGCACCGGGGAGCTAGCCGGCGCGTGCGCCAGGCCATAGAGCGCCGTGCCGACGAGGACGACCGACTGCCACTTCATCCGCCCATTCAGAGCCCGATAGACGACCCCGCGCCAGACGACTTCTTCGCCCGCGACGACAAGCGGCATCAGTACGAACGGCGCCCATGGTCCAATCCCGCCGAAGGCACCGTATAGTTCGCGGGTACCGCCGACCAACCCAGGCAGAGCCACAGCGAGTGGTGTGAAGACCAGCTTTGTCGCCACGATCATGCCGAGCCCAACCCCTGCGCCGATTGCGAGTGGGCGTGGCTCGCAGCGAAGCGATGCGACGAGCGCCCTTCCTTCGACAAACGACGCGACTACGCCGAGGAATACGGCGGTGCTCCCGATGGCGAGCCAGAGACCGAAGGTACGAGACTGCCAGGCGCCCAACGCCCAGACGAGGAACATTCCGAACGCGATCGCCGCGCGGCGTGCATCGGTCGATGTCGCGACGGTCATTCCCTCCGGCCCGCCGACGCCGCCAGAAGGCGCTCTACCGCGCCCCAGGGACCAGAGATCGGTGCTTCCCGCCGCTCTTCGGCAAGCGCGCGACGCGCGGCCTCGCCGAAGTCGAGAAGTATGGAATGCCCGATGAGCTCCCAGAAACGAGCGTCGGGCGAGAGCAGGTCCTCGGTCAATCCAACGACCACCTCGCGCGCGACCGACCAGTCGGCCCGGGTGACGAAACGTACCCAGTGGGAGGAGAGTTGCGGTGAGAGAAGTGGTACCTGGATCATGAGGGGCCGGCGTACACCGAGGACGTCGGCTGTGCGCTCAAGTATCTCCCGCCCGGAGAGGATCTCGGGGCCTGGCACGCCGAACCACGCACTGTTTTCGACCTGCGCGCCAAGCGCACCGAGTAGTGCCGCTACGATGTCATCGATTGCTACGGGCTCTGTCCGCGATTTGAGCCAACGGGGCAAAATCATCAGGGGAAGCCGGGCCGCCAGATCCCGCACGATGAGCCAGCTCAGGCTGCCGTGACCAATGATCATGCTGGCCCGCAGTTCAATCGTGCTCACGAGACCCGAACGGAGCGTTTCTCCGACCGCTTCCCGACTTCGCAGATGTTCGGAAACATCTTCACTCTCAGCCACCACTCCGCCGAGATAGATGATGCGGCGCACCCCGGCGTTCTCGGCGGCGCGCAGGAACGTCTCCGCCTGGGCGATCTCTTCTCGGTGGAAGTCTCCGCCGGGTGAGGCCATTCCATGAACGAGGTAGAGAGCAGCATCGCAGCCCTCGAGCGCCCGCGCGGTTGAATCTCGGTCCGAGACGTCAGCCGT
>CALDCK010000362.1 GCA_937937315.1 uncultured bacterium | reverse complement strand
GAGCTGATGACTCCGGCGCTTCCGATTCCGATGTCGCCGCGCCTGTTCATCGGGGGTGAATTCCTCTCGGCCTTCGGGACCGATCGGGACGTTGCGGGCGAAGGCGACCCCAAGTCTCCCCTCGAATCGCCCCTCCCCCCTGGTGCAGACAACACCCCCTACGGCGAGGACTCCGTCATCGGCCAGGGGAGTGTGACCAGTGCCGAGATCGACAAGTTCGTATACGGCGCCCACGCGGGAATCGCCTTCCCCGTCGAGATCTACGGCCGCGCGCTGCGGATCAAGCCGATGTTCGCCTGGATCCGCTACGACGTCGATGTGTCGGGCAAGGTAGTCGACGCCGAGTGCCTCGAGAACATCTTCGGCACCACCCAGTGCAACGAGAACCTCGCCAGCGGCTTCCTGCGGAACAGCCCCGACGGGATCGTGCTGAGGGACGACGAGTCGGACACCTTCGACGGGATCGGCCCCGGCGTGGACGTCGAGATGGACACGGGCCGCTTCGGGCCCCTGGGCACATCGCTCTTCGCCGGGGCGCGCCTCTACAAGATTCTGGGCAATCGAAAGATCAAGCTCAGCGATACGGCCTCCTACGACGACGTCATCGGCCAGGACGAGACACGGGCTCGCTGGAGCTACGAAGTCGACGACTGGATCTACCGCATCGGCATCGGAATCCGCTTCCAGTGGCTGGGCACCCCGGGACCGGATCTCGAAGACTGAGACCCGGCACCCGAGGGCCATGGGGCGCGGCGCCGCCGAGCGGCGGGCGGCTCCTCTCCCGGATCGGACCCGGACAGACTCACGCCCAGAGGCCGGGATCCGGATCGGACCCGGAGAGACTCGCGCCCGAGGGCCGGAACGAAGCTCCGACGGGCCCGACGAGGGTCCCTCCCGCCACTCTCACGGGCGAATATCGCAATGAGGGCTGCCGCGAAGCAAGCATTCCGTAGATTCCACGGGCGCGGAGGCGTTATGATCGGCCTCCACGCGAAGCCCGGGGCGAGGGATCGACGCCCGAGGCTCGAGGAGGCCCCCAGGTGACAGGAACGAGAAGGCTGCTCGGGTGTGCGGCGACGCTGATCGGCGCCGCAGGGCTCCTGGTCGGTGCGGCGAGTGTCGCCCAGGAGGACGACATCGAGGAAAAGAAGGAGGTCCTCGAGGGCGCTCTGGAGCGTCGGGCCACCGGCAACACCAGCGCGGCCGCGACCCAGGAGCAGATCGACGAGATCAGCGACGCGACCGAAACGCTGGTAGCCCAGTACCGCTCCACGCTCAAACAGATCGACTCGATCCGCATCTACAACGATCAGATGCGCGAGCTCATCTCCTCCCAGGAGGCGGAGATCGCCGCTCTCGCAGACCAGCTCGGACGCGTGGAGCTGGTGGGGCGCAGCGTCACCCCGCTCATGCTGCGCATGATCGAATCCCTCGAGAAGTTCGTCGCCCTCGACCTGCCCTTCCTGCTGGAAGAGCGCACGGAGCGGGTCGCCGAGCTTCGGAAGACGATGAATCGCGCCGACGTGACCGGCGCCGAGAAGTATCGGCAGATCATGGAGGCCTACCAGATCGAGACCGAGTTCGGCCGCACGATCGAGGCCTATCGCGGCACGATCGATCTCGAGGGCCGCGAAACCACCGTCGACTTCCTCCGCTTCGGCCGGATCGCCCTGGTCTACCAGTCCCTCGACGAGACCGAGTCCGGGGCCTGGAACCAGATGACCCGCTCCTGGATGCCGCTCGACACGGACTACCGATCTTCGATTCGCAACGGCCTGCGCATCGCGCGCAAGCAGTCGGCGCCGGATCTGATCCGATTACCACGGCCCGCGGGCAGGGAAGCGAGGGGTTCGTGATGCGGCGTGCAGTCACCCGATGGATCCTCACCGGGGCGCTGTGTCTCGCCGCCGCGCCGGCTCTCGCACAGGACGCCCCCGCTGCGGCGACCGCCGATCCCAAGTCGCTCTTCGAGCTGCTCGACATGGTCGAGCGGGGTCTCGAGGTCGAGCGCGAGGAGAACCGTCAGCGGGTCGAGGCATTCACCCGGCAGAAGGGCGAGCAGGAGCGCCTGCTCGCCGAGGCTCACGCCACGCTCGCCGCCGAGGAGGGGACGAGCAATCGGCTCGAGACCACGTATAACGACTACGAGATCACCCTCGCAGAGGACGAGGAGCGACTGACCGAGCGGCTCGGCCAGCTCGGCGAGCTCTTCGGCGTGGTCCGCCAGGTCGCCACCGAGGCAAGCGGCAACATCTGGGACTCGCTCACCAGCGCCCAGCTCGGCCAGCGAAAGGAGCTTCTCGACCGCCTGGGCCGCAGCACCGAGCTGCCCTCGACCGAGGATCTCGAGCAGCTGTGGTTCGAACTCCAGCGCGAGATGACGCAGCAGGGCGAGGTCGTGAGCTTCACGGCGCCGGTCCTCACCACCGAGGGGCAGGTCGAGGAGCGGAGCGTGGTCCGCGCCGGGCCCTTCACCGCCGTGGCCCGCGGCAAATACCTGCTCTGGGAGCCCGCCCAGGGAAAGCTCCGCGAGCTCACTCGCCAGCCGCCGTCGCGCTACCTCGGCGCGGTCGCGAGCTTCGAGGCGGCCGAGGAGGGGTTCGCAGCGTTGGCGGTCGATCCGTCCCGCGGCTCGCTGCTCTCCGCCCTCACCGACACCCCGAGCTTCACCGAGCGGATCAACCAGGGTGGGTACGTCGGCTACGTCATCATCAGCCTGGGCATCATGGCGCTGATCGTGGGGCTGATACGCTGGGTCATCGTGACGATCGCGAGCCGCCGGGTGAACGCTCAGCGCCAGAGCGACGATCCGCACCCGGGCAATGCGCTGGGCCGCATCCTCTCGATCTACGAGGAGAACCGGGAGGCCGACCCCGAGACCCTGGAGCTCAAGCTCGACGAGGCCGTGCTCCGGGAGTCCTCGAAGCTCGACCGCTTCCACTGGGTGGTGAAGACGATCTCCGTCATCGCCCCACTGCTCGGGCTGCTCGGCACCGTGACCGGCATGATCCAGACCTTCCAGTCGATCACCCTGTTCGGAACGGGCGACCCGAAGATGATGGCCGGCGGCATCTCCGAGGCCCTCGTCACCACAATGCTCGGCCTGATGACGGCGATCCCGCTGGTGCTGCTCTCGGACATGCTCTCGAACAGCACCCGGCGGATCCTCGACGTCCTCGACGAGCAGAGCGCGGGGCTGATCGCCACCCGCTCGGAAAACGTTCGTGCCTGATTTCGAGTTCGTCTGGGCGGTACGCGACTTCGTCGAACGCGGAGGCAATGTCCTCTTCGCGATCGCCGTGGTCACCGCCGGAATGTGGGCGCTCATCATCGAGCGCTTCTTCTACTTCCGGTTCACGTACCAGGCCGAGCGCAAGCGCGTCATCGGGCTCTGGAAGAACCGGGCCGACCACGCGTCATGGAACGCCCACCAGATCCGCCGGATGCACGTCTCCGCGACGAAGCTGAAGCTCGAACGTGGGCTCTCGCTCATCAAGACCGCCGTGGCGCTGTGCCCCATGTTCGGGCTCCTCGGCACGGTAACCGGGATGATCGAGGTATTCGACGTGATGGCCGTCGCGGGCAGCGGCAATGCCCGCGGCATGGCGTCGGGCGTATCGAAGGCCACTCTCCCCACGATGGCGGGGATGGTCGCGGCCCTCTCGGGCATGCTCTTCAGCATCCAGATCGATCGCTACGCCCACAGCGAGACCGAGCGACTCGCCAGCAATCTGGAACTCAGGGAGGCCTGACCGGGACATGCGAAGACGACGATCCGCGGACCGCGAAGAGAGCGAAGTCAATCTGACTCCGATGCTCGACGTCGTGTTCATCATGCTCATTTTCTTCATCGTGACCGCCTCCTTCGTCAAGGAGGCGGGGATCGACATAACCAGGCCTCCGGCGGCGACCGCCGAGCGAAAGGAGCGCGGCAACATCCTCGTCGCGATCACGGCGGACGACCAGATCTGGGTCGACCGGCGAATGGTCGATCCTCGCGCCCTGCGCGCGAACCTCGAGCGACTGCACGCCGAGAATCCGCAGGGATCGGTGGTGATCCAGGCCGACACGGCGTCGAAGAACGGGCTGCTCGTCCAGGTCATGGACGCGGCCCGTCTCGCTGGAATCGCCAGCGTATCTCTCGCGGCGGAGGTCGTGGAGTGAATGGTCCTCCGCTACTCGGTCGCAACTGGTCTCGGTCTGATCGTCGCCTTCTGGCTGTTCTGGGTGATGCAGGCGCTCGTCGGGGTCAGCGGTGAGCTGAAAGAGGGCCGGCCCGATCCCCGGGTCGAGTTCGTACGTCTCAAGAAGGATCTCGCGCCGGAGATGAAGAAGCGCGAGCCCCCGAGGCGCGAGAAGCCCGACCAGCCGCCTCCGCCGCCGGAGATGAACCTCGCCCAGAACATCAACCCCGGCGAGGGCGTGGCAGAGATCGCGTCCATGGTCGACACGGGTGCGGAGCTGGCCGAGGCGACGAGCCTCGGCGCGGGCACGGGAAGCGACCGCGACGTGGTGCCCCTGGTCCGGGTCGATCCCGAGTATCCACCCCGGGCCAGACAGCGCGGGATCGAGGGCTGGGTGGATCTCGAGTTCACGATCGGGCCGGCGGGAACGGTCCAGAACCCGAGGGTGATCGCCGCCAATCCGACATCGGTCTTCGACGAGGCTGCGCTCCGGGCCGTCCGCCGCTGGCGCTACAACCCGAAGCTCGCGAGCGGCGTGGCCGTCGCGCGCAAGGGCATCAAGGTCCGCCTGCGCTTCGAGCTCCAGGGGAGGTAGACCGTGACCCCGCTTCATCGGCTCGACACCCCGCGCAGGCTTCTGCTTTCGGTCGCCGTCCTGCTGGGGCTCCTCTGGGCTCCGCTTCCGGCCCCCGCCCAGCTGGACAAGCCCCCGGCCGTGGTCGTCGACCTCGACGCGCTCGACGCAGACCGCCAGATGAAGGCCATGCGGTATCCGATCCGGGCGCGGATCTCGCGCTACCTGAGCGCCGCGGCCGAGGAGATCGACGAGGAGAAGCCGGACGAGGCCGAGGCCCTGCTCCTGAAGCTGAATCCCAAGCGCATGAACCCCTACGAGCGCGCTCTCGTGTATCGGATGCTGGCCTTCATCGCCTACGGAAGTGCGCAGCAAGACAAGGCGATCGGATACTTCGAGCAGGTCCTCGGTGAGGAGGTTCTGCCCCTGCGCGACGAGTCGAAGATCCGCTTCAGCGTGGCGCAGCTCCACGCCGGCCTCGAACACTGGCAGGAGGCCATCACCTGGGTCGACGACTGGGTGCGTTACGAGCGAAATCCCGATCCGGTGGGGTTCTACCTGAAGGCGATCGCCCAGTATCAGTCGGGAGACTTCGACGGGGCCATCGCCAGCACCCACGAGGCCATCGAGCGCGCGGGCGCTCCGCGCGAGAGCTGGCTGCGGCTGCTTGTCGCGCTCCACTCCGAAAAGGAGGACTACGAGGCCGCGGCGCCCCACCTCGAGGAGCTGCTGCTCCGCTTCCCCAAGAAGCAGTACTGGGTGCAGCTCTCGCTGATCTACGGGGCGCGTGAGGACTACAACCGGTCCCTCGCAGTCCAGCAGATGGCCTACGAGCAGGGCTACCTGGACGAGGACAAGGACCTGCGCCGGCTCGTGCGCTCGTACCTCTACCGCGACCTGCCCTATCCCGCGGCGAAGGTCCTCGACGAGGCCCTCGAAAGCGGCACGGTCGACCCCGACGTCGACGCCTACAAGATGCTGGCCAACAGCTGGATTGCCGCGCGGGAATACGACCGGTCGCTGCCGCCGCTCCAGAAGGCCGCCGTGCTTGCCGAGGACGGCAATATCTTCATCCGCCTCGCCCAGGTGCACATGCAGCGCGAGGAGTGGGACAAGGCGGCCGAGATGGTCGAGAAGGCCATCGAGAAGGGCGATCTCAAGGACCGCGGCAAGGCCGACATCCTGCTCGGCATCGCCCACTACAACGACAACTCGCCACGTCGTGCGCGCAGCTTCTTCGTCCGTGCGCGTCAGTACGACTCGAGCCGCGTCGAGGCCGATCGCTGGATCAAGCACCTCGAGACGGAGACGGGCGAGGGCTGACCGCCCGGGCGGGTGGCCCGGGCGCTACCCGCTACCAGAGCCGGAGGGGCGAGCGCCCCTTCTTGCCCTTGGCGCGCGACACCGAGCGCTCGCGATGGCGCCGACGACGCATTCGGCCCTGCAGCGCACCCCGGCGCGTCTCGAGGGCGTCATCGATGTCCTCTTCTTCGCCGTGCTCCTCGCGGTAGGCGCAGAAGTCCTCGTAGGCCTGGATCTCGTGGACCAGCTCCTTGACGACGAGCTCGACCATGATGGCGTCGTCCAGGTAGCCGAGGCCCGGCACGCGATCCGGGATGATGTCGTCGGGATCGACGAAGTAGGCCAGAGCATCCAGGATCCGGTTTCGATCCGGGCCCTCGAGGCGCCACTCCTCGTCGCGCAACATGTCGATCAGCGTCTCGAGCTTCGCGATCCGCTCTCGTACGAATTCCGGGGGATCCGCCTCGGCGACGCCAGAGACGAGGTTCCTGGCCCCCGCGATGATCTTGTCCTCGGCCCGCGCGCTCTTGCTCTTGCGCACCTGCTTCAGACGGTCACGGAAATAGCGGAGATCACGATCTCCGAGCTCGAAGCTTACCTTCACCGCGCGACTTCCTGATTGCTGGGGACTTCATGATGACACGTCGGCTCCCGGACCGAAAGTCGGACCGGTGATCTCGGTCGGCACCGAAGGCTCGAAGAGCGGAGCGGAAGGAGCCGGAGGTCTCGCTTCGCCCTGGGCGCGCGGGAACCGCTCCACCAGGGACGAGATCGCCGCCTCGAGGTGCGGGGAGAAACGGCCCCGGAAGTGATCTTCGAGGGCGCCCGTCCAGATGATCTGCCCATCGACGGGATCGACGGCGTAGACCACCAGGCGGCATCGCTCATAGATGTCGATCCGCTTGACCGATCCCTGGATCTCGTAGCTGGGAGACGAGTGCATGCTCGAGAGCTGTGCGACGGCCCCCGTCTCGTAGCTCGTGACCTCTTCACGACGCAATCTGAGCAGGACACCGATCCGCAGGTCCGCATCTCGTCGGACCTGTGCGAAGCCCCGCCCGAGGAGCTCCCGTTCGACGATCCGTGTGATCTCCCGGTCGAACTCTCCGCCCGGAGCCTCGACGGCGCGCGAGGCCGGTAGCCAGCTCCAGGTCCGATACCGGGAGAAGTCGCGATCCTCGTCGAGCCTGATCTTCACAGGCGCCGCGCAGGCGACGATGAGTGCGACGCAGGCCGCCGCGACGAGCCGGGCGAATCCCTTCAAGGGGCTCCTCCGTGTCGAGACGAGACAGGGAGACCGAGAACGACGTAGCATCCTAGGATAGGTCCTTCCCGGGGCCGCCGACAGGGCAGCCCCGAGACCACTCGCGTCCGGGCCCGTCGGCGATCCCATGAGCTCGAGAGGATGAATCGGTCATCGTGAATCGAAGTCGCCGAGCCCTGACCGTCGGAACCAGTGCCGTCCTGCTCTTCTGCTGTGCCGCCGCGCAGAAGAACGAGAAGACCGTGCTGTTCGAGAGCCAGACCGACACCCTCGTCGTCCTGCCCCTCAACGTGACGACGGAGATGCCGGAGCAGCTCGCCTCCGCGAGTCCGCTCCTCTGGAAGGAGCTCGAGGCGTACCTCCGGGCCCACGACGCCCCCCTGAAGACCCTGAGCTTCCCCACCGCTCGCAACCTCTGGCTCCGCAGCGTCGGTCGGGCCCGGGAGGAAGCCGAGGGAACGAAGCCGGGCTTCGACGACGCGGCGCGCATCTTCACCAGCGAGCTCTCCGAATACGCCGAGTTCGACGCCGTGATCATCCCCACGCTCTTCGTGCAGGGCGCACGCCTGTGGGGGCGCCATGCGAGCTGGGACGGGACGGAGCGACCAATCGACGTCGACGAAGGTTCCTGGACCGGGCGGATCCCCGAGGAGGCCAGCTATGCCGGATCGATTCCTGCGGCCTCCCTGCACGTCGTCGTCCTCGGCGAGAACGGACGCGAGATCCAGCAGGCCCAGGCCGGACTCGATCTGTTGACGAGCATCCGCCTCCTCGACGAGCCCGACGCCTTCGGCGCGCCGACCTGGGAGTTCGTCGACCGCCGCGATCCCTTCGCGAACCCGGACTCCCTGCTCGAGGGCATCGCCCGGGCCCTGGCTCCGTTCCTGGCAGCCCTCACCGCCGAGGAGGTGCGGGCTGCGGCGCCCTGACGCTGACCGCGGCGGGTGAGAGATCCGAGCGGGGAGGGCGCCGTGCACCGATCACGGCGCGGGTGGCTCGCACACGAAGATCGGAATGTCCCGCGTCGTGCGCCGGCGGTAGTCGGCATAGGGCGCGTAGTGCCGGTCGCAGACGGGCCAGAGCTCGGCCTTCTCCTCGGCGGCGGCGAGGCGGGCGCGCAGCGCCATGCGGCGACCGCGGTGGCTCACCTCGATCTCCGGATGCCGGATGAGATTGTGGGTCCAGACCGGGTCCTTCGGGGCGCCGCCCTGGGAACCGACCAGCAGCACCCCCTCGCCGTGGGGCACGTACATCAGGGGAATCGTGAGGCGGCGTCCACTCCGAGCACCCTTCATGGCGACGAAGCAGACGTCGTCGCTCCCGAGGGTATTGAACCAGCGGCCACCGCTCAGCCCGTGGAGCCACACGTGCAGCCGGGTCATTCCCTTGAGCAGCCAGCGCGGCGGAGGCGACCCGGCGTCCGACGAAGGATCGGCTGAGTCGGTCATCGAAGTCGTCTCCTACGGAAGAGAGGTTTCAGGGCGTCGCGGACGGTGCGGCGCGATGGTCGAGGACTACGGCGCCCACGAGTACAGCGGAGGCGACGAGATCCACGACGACGATCCGCCGCAGCGCCTCGCTGTAGTTCCCGACCAGGACCGCGAGCAGGACGAAGGACAGCATGCTGATCAGGCCCGCGGCGAATCCAGCGGGACGCAGGGGGCGATGGAAGGCAGAGACCGCGAGGAGACCACCCACGATTCCGAACAGGACCGCGCGATGGCGCATGAGGATCAGGAGATTGGGGTCCTCGAGGGCCAGGCCGTAGAGGGCCTCGAGCCGACCGGCCGAGAAGAGCCCACTCACCGGCAGGAGATTGACCACCGCCACCAGCAGGATCGAAGCGCTGCACAGCGCGCCCATCGCGGACGGATCCTACAGCCCGGCGGAGGTGGAGGCCGGGCGCAGCGCCTTCGTCCTCAGGCGAGGTGCCCGACGGCGTCGTGGATGAGCCGTCGCACGCCCGGGTGCCGCGGGAACGTGATGTGTCCGCCCTGGTACCACTCGATGCGCGGCTCGTCCCAGTGGCGCCAGAGATCGCGCACCTGATCGGCGGGAACGAGGCGATCGGCGACTGCCGCGAAGATGTATCGACGGTCGTGGGGAACCTTGGGCTCGAGCACGAGGGGCGACACGACGCGGGTGATCTCCGCCATGTGCTGCTCCTCGATGCCGCTGAGCTCGGTCTCGAGGAGCTGGAGCGCCGGACCGTGCCGGAAGTAGAGCCGGGAGAAGTCGGTGGCCGGGATGCCCGCCACCACACAGGCGAGGTCGTCGTCGAGGGCCGCGAGCAGCGAGGCGTTGTAGCCCCCGAGCGAGAGCCCGTAGACCCCCACCGACGGCGCTCCCTGCCCGCGGATCCAGCCCAGCATGCGACGGATGTCCCACATCGCCTGGGCCTCGGCGTGGATCGTGTCGAGGACCTCGCCGGCGAGGAAGCCGTCTCCGCTGCGCCGACCGACGGTGCGCGGTCCGTGGAGGGGAAGCACCGGCAGGAGCAGGTTCAGACCCAGCTCGTCGCGGAACCAGTCGACCCGAAAGGCCGAGAGATCGATCGCCGGCTTGCCCATCTGGTAGCCGTGGATGCAGACCAGCCAGGGACGATCGGGCTCGCTGCGCACGACCCAGGCGTGGGCCGTCTGGTTCTTCGCGTAGCCCCGCCAGCGCTCGGCTCCGGGCTCGCCCTCGCGGGGGGCATAGCCGCTGTCGAAGGAGATGTGCTCGAAGTCGATCCCCCGAGTGCGGCGAGACGTGGTCCGCACCGACTCGAGGGGAGGCGGCGTGACGTGGTAGTCCACCGGCTTCTCGAGCCAGCCCGACGCCTCGAATTGCTCCCGCGTTTCCTCGATCTCGCCGCGGATGCGGATCAGGTCGTCGCTCGACGGCATCCCGATCCCGATGGACATGGTGGAGAGCAACGCTTCGTCGATCGCCACCTCGGCCGACACCGCGAAGGAACGCTTCCGGGGCGGAACCCCCTCTGGATGGGGCTCGAGTCGCACGGTGTGCGCGCCGGCGGCGACGAAGCTCGCAGCCGAGAGGCCGGCCAGCACCAGGCCGTAGCCGAGGCCCTCGAACACGAAGGCAGGCAGGCCAGCGATCAGCCCGAGTACGCCGCCGAGGGCGGCGTACTGCGAGATGCGCAGGTCCCCGGGCATGAGCAGCATGGCGACGCCGGATCCCAGAAGCAGCGATCCCGGCAGAACCGAGAAGAGGAAGCCCACGAGCCCGTGGCTGGGTGCGTTCCACAGCCAGAAGAGCCCGGCGATCAGCGGAATCCAGGCCTCCCGAGGCCAGCGTTCGTCTCGCATGATCCAGTCCTCCAACGCGTCGTCGAGCGGACGATACCCTGGCACGGAGGGGCCGGAAACACGCGTCGTTCGTTCCGATCTCGAGACGGAGCGGGTGGTAGAATCCGCCCCATGACCTCCGCCGCTTCGCGGGCGCTCCGAGACGAACCCGGCTGGCCCGGTGCGTCTGCGCCCTACCCTCGCGTCGTCTTCCTGATCGACGCGTCGAGCGCTCTCGAGCGCCGACTCCTCTCCGCCTGGATCGAGCGCCACGCCCCCGACGGAGCCGATACCGCCAACATCCAGATCCCGCCCTCGCGGCGGCGAGCGGGGCTCGGCAGGACCTCCCTCGGAGAGCTCGAGGGCTGCCTCGCCGCCGACGGAGACGTCCTGCTCGCCCCCCTTCGCATCGCCTGGCTGGCCCGGGAGCTCGACGGCGAGCGTTCGGCGCGCTTCTCCGACCTGATGCGGCTCGGCGACCCGCGAGATCCGGGCTGGATCCGACAGCAGGCGGTGCTCCGCCGGGAACCCGACCGCTGCCGCATCGTGGCTGGAGAGCCCGCCCTCGCCTCGGAGCTGCGCGAGCGCTGGCGCGATGCCGGGGGCTCCGGCCCGGGCGAGACCGGCAGCCTCGCCGAGTTCGTGACCCGCCAGGCCGCCCTGGCCCTCGAACGCGCCGAGCGACGACTCCGGGGCGCGCGCTACAAGGTGCCGCGGCTCGTCGAGGAGGACATCCTCGGCCGCCCGGCCTTCCGGGGCGGAATCGCACAGCTGGCCCGGGACGCGAGCCGCCGTGAGACGCGGGTCGCCCGGGACGCGGTCCGCTATCTGCGCGAGATCGCCGCGACCCACAGCACCTTCGTCATCGACCTGGTCGCCCAGCTCATCCACCTGCTCTACACGCGCGGCTACGGCGAGCGGCTTCACTACGACCGGACGAAGCTGAACGAGATCCAGGCCCTCGCCCAGCGCCACTCGGTGGTCTTCCTCCCGACCCACAAGTCGAATCTCGACCACCTCGTCCTCCAATACATGCTTCACGAGAACGGTCACCCGCCGAACCACACAGCGGGTGGCATCAACATGAACTTCTTCCCGGTCGGCCCGCTCGTGCGCCGCAGCGGCGTCTTCTTCATCCGCCGCAGCTTCAAGGACAACCCGACCTACAAGTTCGTGCTGCACCACTACATCGACTACCTGATCGAGAAGCGCTTCTCGCTCGAGTGGTACATCGAGGGCGGGCGGTCGCGATCGGGGAAGCTCCTGCCCCCGCGCTTCGGGCTCCTCGCCTACGTGGTCGACGCCTACCGCAGGGGGAAGAGCGACGACGTCAAGCTCATCCCGGTCTCGATCGCCTACGACCAGATCACCGACGTCCACGACTACGCGGCCGAGCAGTCCGGTGCAAAGAAGGAGACGGAGAGCTTCAGCTGGTTCGTGAAGTTCGTGAGGCGGGTGGGCTCCCGCTACGGCGACATCCACATCACCTTCGGCGAGCCCCTCTCCCTGGCGAAGGCCCTTGGCCCGTCCGACCCCCACGCCCGGCCGAACCCCGACGGCGGAGACCTGGCCCTGCAGAAGCTCGCCTTCGAGGTCTGCGTGCGCATCAATGCGGCGACGCCCATCACCGCCGCCTCCCTGGTGACCCTCGCCCTGCTGGGCGCCGGAGAGCAGGCCTGCACCGTGGCCGAGGTCGAGGCGCGTCTCGTGAACCTGCTGGCCGACGTGGAGAGGCGCGGCCTGCCGACGACCGGAGACCTCGACCTCGACACCCCCGAAGGCACCGGGAGGACACTCGACGCCCTGGCGGAGAACGGCGTCGTCACGCGCTTCTCCGAGGGAAGCGAGTGCGTCTACTCGATCGGCGCGGATCAGCAGCTCGCCGCCGCCTACTACCGCAACACGATCATCCACTTCTTCGTGAACCCGGCGATCGTCGAGCTGGCCCTGGTGCGCGCCGCCGAAGACGACGTCGCCGATCGGGTCGCGGCGTTCTGGAGCGCGGCGATGCAGCTGCGCGACCTCCTGAAGTTCGAGTTCTTCTTCGCCGACAAGGAGATCTTCCGAGGAGAGCTGCGGCGCGAGCTCGCCGATCGGGACACGGACTGGGAGGGAACCCTCCGCACCGGGCCCGATGCCATCCAGGACCTGCTGCGGAGCTTCCGACCCTACAGCGCTCACCGCGTGCTCCGACCCTTCCTCGAGGCCTACCGGATCGTGGCGGACGAGCTCGAGCAGCAGGACGAGGCGACGGCGCTCGACGAGGGGCGCTTCCTCCAGGCCTGCATGGGGCTCGGCAAGCAGTACCACCTCCAGCGGCGCATCCGATCCACCGCGTCCGTCTCGAAGGTGCTCTTCAAGACCGCTCTCAACATCGCCGAGAACCGCGGGCTGCTGCAGCCCGGCGAGCCGGACCTGCGGGCCTGGCGCGCGGCCTTCGCCGCGGAGATCCGAACCGCGGTCCGGCGCACCGAGGCCATCGACGCCCTGGCGGCGAGTCGCCGCGCCGGACTCATCGACTGAGCAGGCCCCGGCTCAGGCGCTCCGGCCGAGGAGATCGGCGAAGAGGTTCCTGGCTGCCTCCCAGGTCTCGGGGACGGCGTAGGCCAGGACGAAGATCAGGAACGCCGGTACGGCGAGGCGCAGCAGCCAGCGCCAGAGGGGGAACCAGCCGATTCCCTCGGTGCCACCGGCCGCCTCGGCGATGGGGTCGCGCATGATCCAGCCGACGAAGAGGGCGAGCCCGAGGCCCCCTCCCAGCAGGAAGAAGTTGTTGGCGATCTGGTCCACGAGACCCAGCACGTCGGTATTCCAGGCTGAGGGCGCACCGAGGAGCGTGATCGCTCCGCCGGCAACCAGAGCCGCCCGCCGCCGCGGCCAGCCCAACCCGTCGATCGCCGACGACACCACCACCTCGAGCAGCGAGATCGCCGAGGTCAGCGCCCCCACCACGAGGGCCACAAAGAAGAGCGAGCCGACGCCCCGTCCGATGGCTCCCATCTCCGCGAAGGCCTGGGGCAGTGTGATGAAGAGCGCACCGACCGTGCCGAGCTTGCTGCCCACGATGCGCTCCTCGAGACCGAGGGCGAAGATCAGCGGGAACACCACGAGGCCGGCGACGAACGCTACGGCGACGTCCGCAAAGCCGATTACGAGCGACGAGTTCGGCAGGTGTTCGTCGCGCTTCAGGTAGCTCGCGAAGGTGAGCATCGCGCCCATGCCGAGGCTCAGGCTGAAGAAGGCCTGGCCCGCCGCGTCCTTCAGGACGCTCCAGTGCAAGAGCTTCTCCAGATCGACGGAGAGGTAGTAGGCGTATCCCGGACCGGCGCCCTGGAGGGTGGCTGCGTAGAGCGCGAGGCCGACGACGATGGCGAAGAGGGTCGGCATCAGGACGAGCGCGGTGCGTTCGATCCCGCCCCGGATGCCCCCGGCGACCACGAAGACGGTGATCGCCATGAAGGCCACGTGGTAGCCGAAGGCGTCCCAGCCCACGGCGACCTCGCTGAAGTGCTCGGCGACGTCCTGGCCGAATCCCTCGCCGAGGGCGATCAGTGCGTAGCGCACCGTCCAGCCGGCGATCACGCTGTAGTAGGAGAGGATCAGGAAGCCCGCCGCGACGAAGACCCCGCCGAGGGGCTTCCAGGCCCTTCCGCCGAAGTGGGCGAGAGCGCGGATGGGGCTCTGTTGAGAGCCCCGGCCGATCACCAGCTCGGCCAGCAGCACCGGGATCCCCACGGCCAGCGTGATGGTCAGATAGAGGACGACGAAGGCGGCGCCCCCGTTCTCCGCGGCCAGATAGGAGAAGCGCCACATGTTGCCGAGGCCGACGGCGGAGCCGATGGCCGCGAGCACGAACCCGGTCCGGCTGGACCAGTGCTCCCTGGGTGCACTCGCCATCGCCCCCCCATCGATCCTCGCCTCTCACGGCGAGGTGGAATCCCTCGGTGTCCGGCGAGCGGGGGGCGGCTCGCGATCCGAGCCCGAAGCATAACGCGCGCCCACAGCGGCTCGCCTGGGTGACGGGCAAGGTCCTCCGCATCGACGTCCGGCAGCAGATCCCACTCCCACGCCGGTCGGCCCCATCCACCCGATCGGCCTCCGCCCCGACCCGACGGGCTCGTTGACCTCATGCGACTTTCGCTATAGATTCGCCTCGTGCCGTCTCCCCCTCGCGAGGACATCCCCGGAAAGAGCCTCCCCGAGCACAGCGGCCCCGGGCCGCGGTGGGTCGCCCGGGGGACCTCCTCGAACCCGGCGAACCGCTTCGAGCGCATCCACGTCGTGGACGACCCGGATGCGGACGAGGCGCCCGAGGACGAAGCCGGTCCCCGGACCGTCCCCACCCTCCTGCTCCGCGATCCCTCCCGCACGATCCTCGCGCACAACCAGAGCCCGGATGTGGGCTTCGACACCAGCCTCAATCCCTACCGCGGCTGCGAGCACGGCTGCGGCTACTGTTACGCGCGGCCCACCCACGAGTACCTGGGCTTCTCGGCGGGGCTCGACTTCGAGACCCGGATCCTCGTCAAGGAGGACGCGCCCTCGCTCCTGCGCGAGGCGCTGGCCGCGCCACGCTGGCAGCCCCGGGTCGTCGCACTCTCCGGCGTGACCGATCCCTACCAGCCCGCCGAACACCGCCTGCAGATAACCCGTCGCTGCCTCGAGGTCTTCACCGAGTTTCGCAACCCGGTCGCGATCGTCACCAAGAGTGCGCTCGTCACTCGCGACACGGACCTCCTCGCAGAGCTCGCGCGCTTCGACGCGGCCGCGGTAAACATCTCGATCACCACCCTCGACGACGACCTGCGACGCCGCCTCGAGCCGCGCACGGCGAGCCCCCGAGCGCGCCTCGAGGCGATCGAGGCCCTCGCCCGGGCGGGGGTGCCCGTGGGCGTGATGGTCGCGCCGGTAATTCCCGGGCTCAACGACGCGGAGATCCCGTCGATCGTGGCGACGGCGGCGGACGCAGGCGCCCGAAGTGCTCACCTCATCGCGCTGCGGCTGCCCCACGGCGTCGGAGACCTCTTCGAAGACTGGCTCGAGCGCCACGTGCCCGAGAGGCGTTCGAAGGTGATGAACCGCGTCCGCAGCCTGCGCGGCGGACGCACGAACGACCCGCGCTTCCACTCCCGCATGCGGGGGAGCGGCGCCTTCGCCGATCAGATCCAGGACCTCTTCGCCCTCGCCTGCCGTCGGGCCGGTCTCTCGAACGAGCGCCCACCGCTCTCGACCGCGGCGTTCCGGCGTCCAGGCGACGGGCAGCTCGCGCTGCTCTGACCGGAGGTCGATCGGCTACCCTCGACGCGTGCCGGGCGAGGAAGAGCTGCGACGCCTGATTCGGCGCATCGACGGGCGCGGCTACAAGGCGTACCGGGATCTCCGCGGCCACTTCGATCTCGCAGATCTGTCGCTCCACGTGGATCACGTCCAGGGCGATCCCTTTGCCGCCCCGTCGAAGCTGCGCGTCCGTGTTTCCATGGCGCGGGCCTCGCTTCCCGCCGACTGGTACGGCACCCGGGTGCGACGCATCGCCCTCGAGGATCTCCTCGCGCGCCGGGTGCGCGACGCGATCGAGCGTGGAGCGAGTCGAACGCGCGGAAGTGGAAAGAGCGGCGTGATTCGCGTCGACGCGGGCGGCCAGGAGGTGCTCGAACGCAGCGCCGTTCGCGTCTGCGGCGACTGGGTGGAGGTGCGGCTCGAGGTGGGCCTGCCCGCCGCGGGTCGACGCGTGCTCGGCAACGAAGCAGAAGCGCTCCTCTGCGACGACGTGCCCGCTCTCGCCCGCCGAGCACTGCTGGCCGAAGAGATTCCCGCCGATGAGACCCGGGCCTTCGTGGACTGCGTGGAGAACCAGGAGGCGGTCCGCGCACAGCTCGACGGTATGGGTCTGGTCGCCTTCGTCGCCGACGGCTCCGTGCTTCCCCGGGAGAGTGGCGCCAGCGATCGCCCCCTGGTCCGCGATCCAGTGCCCTTCGAGGCGCCGGAGGCGCTGCGCGTCGGCGTGCGGCTCGCGCATCCGACGGAGGACGGGCGAACCGAGCTCTCGGGCCTGGGCGTTCCCAAGGGCATCACCCTGATCGTGGGCGGCGGTTACCACGGCAAGTCCACGCTCCTGCGCGCCATCGAGCGCGGCGTCCATCCCCACATTCCCGGCGACGGACGCGAGTGGGTGGTGAGTGCGCCGGGGCTGGTGAAGATCCGGGCCGAGGACGGGCGGCGGGTCGAGCGCGTCGACATCCGGTCCTTCGTGAGCGACCTGCCGGGAGGGCGTCCCACCAACGCCTTCTCGAGCGAGGACGCCAGCGGCAGCACCAGCCAGGCCGCGAACATCGTGGAGGCCCTCGAGGCCGGAGCGACGGGTCTCCTCCTCGACGAGGACACCTCCGCCACGAACTTCATGGTGCGCGACGCGCGCATGCAGGCGCTGATCCACGCGGACGACGAGCCGATCACGCCCTTCATCGACCGGGTGAAGGAGCTCCACCAGGAGCTCGGCGTGTCGACGGTGCTGGTGATGGGCGGATGCGGAGACTACTTCGAGGTCGCGGACACGGTGATCCGCATGCGCGACTTCCGCCCTGAGGACGCGACCACCGAGGCTCACCGCATCGCCGCCGAGCACGCGACGCCACGGCACAGCGACGCCCGACGCCCCCTCTCCGCCCCGCCGGCGCGGGTGCCCGTGGCCCACAGCTTCGACGCCTCACGGGGACGACGCGAGGTCAAGATCGACGCCCGCTCCCTCGACGAGATCCTCTACGGCCGGGAGACGATCGATCTACGCGGCGTGGAGCAGCTGGTCGATCGCAGCCAGACCCGCGCCATTGGCCACGCGATCCATCTCGCCACCGAGCGGTTCATGGACGGTCGGCGCACCCTCGGCGAGGTGCTCGACGACCTCGACACCCTGCTCGACGCCGAAGGCCTCGACGTCCTCGACCCCTTCCACCGACCGGGGCAGCACCCGGGCAGCTACGCCCGACCGAGGCGCTTCGAGATCGCCGCCGCGATCAACCGACTGCGGACGCTGCGCATGAGCAGCGACCCCTCGCCGGTCCGTTCCCCGGCGTAGCCCCAGGCCTTCAGCGGCTCGGGGACGGCTCCTCGAAGTAGCCCCAGGGAAACTCGGGCTCGAGGAGCGGCACGAACCCCCTCGGCGCAGCGAAGGGCGCACTGAGAAGCTCGTACGCACCCACAACCTCGCGCACGACGAACCGCCCGAGGCCCTTCCCGAAGCCCACGGTGAGTCCATAGGCGTAGCCCTCCTCTCGGGTGCCCTTCACCATGTTGCCCGGGATCTCGAGGAAGCCCATCGTCACCGAGGCCAGACCGCGACCGGCCTTGCGCAAGGCGCCGTACTCGGCGGAGTAGGCGGGCGAGGCGGCGAACGCGAGGAACACGACCAGGAGGAGGGCACCGAGGATCGCTCGCGGCAGCCCGTGGCCTCGCACACCTCTCATCATCGGGACGACTCCTCTCCCACCCAGCCGGGGTCTCCTACGAGCGGGCGGACCGGCGGCGCCGAGGATATCCGAGGGCCGAGTCGGCCGCCTCGGAGGGTGACTCGAGACCGTCGTGGACGGGTTCGGGTGACGCGCCGGTTTCCGGTCGAAGGGTCGGTCCGGGATCACCCTCGGTCCGCGTTCGGGAGGAAGCGCGCGGCGAAGCGCCGCAGCCCTTCGGCAAAGTCCCGCGAGCGGCGCCAGGGCGAGACCACCAGACGATCGACACCGGCCACCGCGAGGGCATCGATCTGCGCTTCGGTATCGGCGCCGGCGCTCAGGGTGATCTCGAAGGGCTCGGCGGCGCGGCCCGCTTCGGCGCGCAGTCGACGCAGGGTCTCGACGCGCTCGGCTGCGGACCCGGCATCGTGCACCAGCCCGTACCAGCCCTCGTAGCGCGCCGCACGGCCCAGGGCCGCCGGCGACTCGTCGCCGGGATGGGGGGAGCCACTGGCCTCGACGGGAAACACCAGATGGTCCGCCATCCACACGGATTCGAAGCCGAGCCGCTCGGCCTCGAGGGTCGCCTCCAGATGGAAGCGGGGGTGCAGACGCGAGAGCGCGACTCCGAACTTCAAGCCCGCTCCCCCAACGGCTCGGACCGGCGCGGCACGCATCGAGGGGAGCGCCTCGGGCTCACCAGCCCGCGAGCCGAGCCGCGCGCTCCCGGTGCAGCTCCGGTGTTCCGAGCCAGGCGCGATCGAAGAGGGCGCGCTTGAACCAGATCTGGACGTCGCACTCCCAGGTAAAGCCGATGCCGCCGTGGGCCTCGACGCTGCTCCTCGCCAGCTGGAGCGCCCGGTCGGTGATGTGGGCCTTCGCGAGGGCGGCGTAGCGCTCGGCGTCGTGCGGCACGTGGTCCTGGGCGTGGGCCGCGTACCAGTAGAGCCCACGGGCAGGTTCGATGTCGATCGCCATGTCCGCGAGCTGATGCTTCAGCGCCTGGAAGTGCGCGATGGTGACCCCGAACTGCTCACG
>CALDCK010000361.1 GCA_937937315.1 uncultured bacterium | reverse complement strand
TCCCCCTCCCGGGCCCGACCTGCCGGCCGCCCTCCCGACCGGCGCGACGCCGACGGCGCAGAACGGACCCCAATCCATGACCACCGCTCCCTCCGACCGAGGTCGCGAGGATGCCCGTGAACGCATCCTCGTCCTCGACTTCGGCTCCCAATTCACGCAGCTCATCGCGCGCCGGATCCGCGAGAGACACGTCTATTGCGAGATCCATCCGCCCACCATCGACCTCGATGCCGTTCGCGCCTGGAACCCGGCGGGCATCATCCTGTCGGGCGGCCCGTCGAGCGTGTTCGCCGAGGGGGCACCCGATCTCGATCCGCGGATCGTCGAGCTGGGCGTTCCGGTTCTCGGCATCTGCTACGGGCTCCAGCTCCTGGCGCGCAAGCTGGGCGGCCTGGTCGAACGGGGCGACGATCGCGAGTACGGACGCGCGATGCTGAAGGTCGAGCGCGACGACCCGCTCTTCGCGGACCTCCCCGGCGGCGCCGAGCGCATCGTCTGGATGAGCCATGG
Source organism: uncultured bacterium (assembly GCA_937937315.1). Taxonomy (GTDB): domain Bacteria; phylum Myxococcota_A; class UBA9160; order UBA9160; family SMWR01; genus CALDCK01. Next base: position 7,380 of record CALDCK010000361.1, on the reverse strand, counting down.
CGACCGGGTGCTGCGGTTGCCCGAGGGCTTCACCGTGCTGGGTCGGAGCGAGGGGTCTCCCTTCGCCGCCGTGCGCCACGCGGATCGTCCGATCTGGGGACTCCAGTTCCACCCGGAGGTGGCTCACACCGATGGCGGTGGCGTGATGCTCGGGAATTTCGTGGAGCGGATCTGCGGCTGCTCCGGCAGCTGGACGATGGATGCCTTCATCGACGAGGCCACCGAACGGGTCCAGGCGCAGGTCGGATCCGGGAAGGTCGTCTGCGGGCTCTCCGGGGGCGTCGACTCCTCGGTCGCCGCGGCCCTCGTGCACCGGGCCGTCGGCGAGCAGCTCCTCTGCATCTTCGTGGACAACGGCCTCCTCCGTGGCGGAGAGCGCGAGGAGGTGGAGGGGCTCTTCAGCGAGCATCTCCACATTCCCCTCGTCACGGTGCGGGCCGAGGAGCGCTTCGTCTCGGCCCTCGCGGGCGTAACCGATCCGGAGCGGAAGCGTCGCATCATCGGCCACCTCTTCATCGAGATCTTCGAGGAAGAGGCCCGCCGTCTCGGCGAGGTGAACTACCTCGTCCAGGGCACCCTCTATCCGGATGTCATCGAGAGCGTGTCGGTGAAGGGTCCTTCGGCCACGATCAAGACCCACCACAACGTCGGCGGATTGCCCGAACGCATGCGGCTCGCCCTGGTCGAGCCCCTGCGCGAGCTCTTCAAGGACGAGGTTCGCGAGGTCGGACGCCGCCTCGACCTGCCGGAGGTGCTGGTCGGGCGTCACCCCTTCCCGGGCCCTGGCCTCGCGATCCGGATCGTCGGAGAGGTGACGCGGGAACGCCTCGAGTGCCTGCGTCGCGCCGACTCCATCGTGGTGGAGGAGATCCGCAGGGCCGGCCTCTACGACGCGCTCTGGCAGGCCTTCGCCGTCTATCTGCCGGTCCAGAGCGTCGGAGTGATGGGTGACGAGCGAACCTACGAAGACGCCATCGCGGTGCGCTGTGTCGAGTCCGTGGACGCGATGACAGCGGACTGGGCGGCGCTCCCCCCCGAGGTCCTGCGGACGATCGGGACCCGGATCATCAACGAGGTAAAGGGGGTGAATCGAGTCGTCTACGACATCTCGTCGAAGCCCCCGGCGACGATCGAGTGGGAGTAGGGCGTGGCGCCCCAGCCCTTCGTCCACCTCCACCTGCACAGCCAGTATTCGCTCCTCGACGGCGCGATCAAGATCGACCCGCTCTTCGAGCGGGCGAAGTCTCTCGGGATGCCCGCGGTCGCACTCACGGACCACGGCAACCTCTTCGGAGCGGTGGAGTTCTACGAGGGCGCGCGACGCCAGGGCGTGAAGCCCATCATCGGCTGCGAGGTCTACATCGCCGCGAACTCCCGCTTCGACAAGGAGAAGCGGGAACGCGACGAGAGCGGCTTCGACGCGATCAACCACCTCCTCCTGCTCGCCATGAACGAGGTGGGCTATCGCAACCTCATCCATCTCGTCTCGAAGGCCTACCTCGAGGGCTTCTACTACAAGCCCCGGATCGACATGGATCTGCTGCGGCAGCACAGCGAAGGGCTCATCGCCACGTCCGGCTGCCTGTCGTCGATGGTCTGCCGCGCCATTACGGGGGGCCAGCTCGACACGGCCTGGCGGCTGGCGGAGGACTTCGCCGGTCTCTTCAAGGACCGCTTCTACCTCGAGATCCAGCGTCACGGCATCGGCCTCCAGGACACCGTGAACGCCGAGCTCGCAAAGATGGCGGTGGACTTGAAGCTCCCCCTCGTTGCGACGAACGATGCCCACTACCTCGAGGCCGGCGACCACGCCCACCACGATGCGCTGCTCTGCATCGGCACCGCCACGAATCTCGACGATCCGAATCGCTTCAAGTTCGACGGACACGGCTTCTACGTGAAGGATGGCGACGAGATGCTGGAGGTGTTCCGCGATCACCCCTCGGCGGTCGCCAACACCCTGGAGATCGCCGAGCGCTGCGACCTCGATCTGGGCATCGACAATCCGGAATACCACATGCCGGAGTTTCAGGTTCCCGCAGGCCTGACCCGCGAGGCGGTGCTCGAGCGTCAGGCCTGGCTCGGCCTGCGCGAGCGGCTGGGGCTCGACCCGGACGAGCCGGTCCCTCCGAAGTTCGCCGAGTACTCGAAGCGGATGGAGCACGAGCTGGGCGTCATCACCAGCATGGGCTTCGCGGGCTACTTCCTGATCGTCTCCGACTTCATCGGCTACGCCCGCAAGAACGGCATCCCGGTGGGGCCGGGCCGGGGCTCTGCCGCGGGCAGCCTCGCGGCCTACGGCCTCGGGATCACCGGTGTCGACCCCATCGAGTACGACATCATCTTCGAGCGATTCCTGAACCCCGAGCGCATCTCGATGCCGGACATCGACGTGGACTTCTGCATGAAGGGCCGCGACCAGGTGATCCGCTACGTCGCGGACAAGTACGACGGCGAGGGCGACGAGGGCAAGCGGGTCGCCCAGATCATCACCTTCGGCAAGCTCCAGGCGCGGGCCGTGCTCCGGGACGTGGGCCGCGTGCTCGGCATGTCCTACGGCGACGTCGACCGCATCGCGAAGCTGGTGCCCGAGACCCTGGGGATCACCCTCGAGGCCGCGCTCGAGCAGTCTCCCGAGCTGCGCGCCCGCGTGGAGGCGGACGGTCAGATCCGGCAGCTCTTCGAGACGGGACGTCGGCTCGAGGGGATCACCCGTCACGCATCGACCCACGCCGCCGGGGTGGTGATCGGGACGAAGCCGCTGATCGAGACGGTGCCCCTCTACCGGGACCCGAAGTCCGGAGATGTGGTCACCCAGTTCGACATGCGCTGCGTGGAGAAGATCGGGCTGATCAAGTTCGACTTCCTGGGGCTGCGCACGCTCACCACGATCGCGGCGGCGGAACGGCGCGTCCGCGAGAACGGGCTCACGGACTTCGACATCGAGCGCATCCCCCTCGACGATCCGGCCACCTACGACCTGCTGGGCGGTGGCGATACCGAAGGGGTGTTCCAGGTCGAATCCGCGGGCATGACCGAGCTCGTCGTGAAGCTCAAGCCCCGGAGCTTCAAGGAGTTGATTCCGATCGTCGCGCTCTACCGCCCCGGCCCCCTGGGCTCCGGGATGGTGGACGACTTCATCAACCGCAAGAACGGCCTCACTCGCATCGAGTACCTGCTGCCCGAGCTCGAAGAGCTCACGGCGGAGACCCTGGGCGTGATCGTCTACCAGGACCAGGTGCTCCAGATCGCCAACCGCCTCGCCGGCTACAGCCTCGGCGAGGCGGACCTGCTGCGTCGCGCCATGGGCAAGAAGAAGCCCGAGGAGATGGAGAAGCAGCGCGAACGCTTCGTCGAGGGCGCGGTGGAGCGCAAGATCGACCGGAAGAGGGCCGAGGAGGTCTTCGCATTGATGGCCGAGTTTGCGGGCTACGGCTTCGCGAAGTCGCACTCGACCGCCTACTCGCTGATCACGTATCAGACGGCGTACCTGAAGGCGAACCATCCCTCCGAGTACATGGCGGCGCTGCTGACCACCGAGTCGGGCAATCACGACAAGCTCTCGCGCTACATCGGGCACTCCGAGTCGCTGGGCATCGACATTCTGCCGCCGTCGATCAACGAGAGCGCCCGCGACTTCACCGTCGTGCCCGAGGGCATCCGCTTCGGACTCGCGGGCGTGAAGAACGTGGGCGAGGGCGCGATCGAGTCGGTGCTGAGGGCGCGGGATGAGGGCGGGACCTTCGCGAGCCTCCACGACTTCGCCGGTCGCATCGACGGCCGAAAGGCCAACCGGCGGGTGGTGGAGAGCCTCGTCAAGTGCGGGGCCTTCGATGCCCTCCACCCGAACCGCGCAGCAGTGTGGAACTCCCTCGATGTGGCCCTCGAGGCCGGGGCCTCGGCCCAGCGCGACAGGGAGATCGGCCAGGAGAGCCTCTTCGGGGCCCTCGAAGGGGAGGACGCTCCCGAGCCGGCGCTGGTGGATGCGCCGGAGTGGACCGATCGCCAGCGGCTGGAGCACGAGAAGGAGGTGCTTGGCGTCTACGTCACCGGACACCCGCTCGCCGCCTACGGCCCCCAGCTCGAGCGCTTCGTGGACACCGTCTCGAACGAGACCGAGTCGAAGGAGGGGCGAGACGTCCGGATCGGAGGGCTCGTCACCGCCTTCCGCGAGACGCGGACCCGCCGCGGTGCGCTCATGGCCTTCGCCACCCTGGAGGATCTGGAGGGGGCCTTCGATCTGGTGATCTTCAGCGAGCCCTACGCCCGCTTCGGGAGTCTGCTCAAGGGGGCGATGCAGGCCGCGGAGGGCGAGGGGCCGACTCCCGTCCTGGTGGGAGGGACCCTCGAGGGGGGCGATCCGCCCAAGGTCCTCGTTCGGGAGGTGCTGGCGCTCGACCGGGCCGAGGAGAAGCTGGCCTCCCGGCTGCGGGTGCGGATCCGCTCGGCCGAGGCCACCGACGACCGGCTCACGGCCCTCCGGGATCTCCTCCGCGCGCAGCCCGGCGAATGTGCGGTTACGCTCCACGTGGTGATACCCGATGAGAGTGAGACCGTGATTGCGATCCCTTCGATTCGAGGCGTGCGGCCCGACGAGGCCCTGCGACGCGACGTGGACGCCCTGTTCGGGCGCTCCGTGACGGACCTGGCACTGTGAGCTGGCGAGGCGTCGTCCTGGCCCTGGCCACCATCGGGCTGATGGGCCCCGTGACGGCCTTCGCGGCGGACCTGCGCCGGGTGGAATCGGTCGGCGTGGTCGCCGTCGACGAGGACGACTCCGGCTCTTCTACCCACCGGGATCTGGCCGTCGGGGCCGCCGTCGCCCGGGCCGTCGAGCGTGTCGCCAAAGCGGTGCTCCCCGACGACTGGAGCGGCGGAGTGTCCGAGACCGACGAGGAGCCCGGTGAGGGAGAGATCGCGCCGGGGCTGGCCCCGGCCCTCGGATCGGACCCCTTCGAGTACGCGACCCGCTTCCGCATCGTCGAGGACCGCGGGATCCGGCCGGCGCTGCTCAGCAGGTCCGACGCCGAGACCGAGTACGTGGTCCTCGTGGAGGTCTTCGTCGACGCGGGACGAATCGAGGAGCGCCTCGCGGCCGTCGGCTGGACCGACGATCCCTCAGGGGCCCAGGCGACCCGCGTCCGGTTGGTGCTCGAGGGCCTCGACTCCTTCGAGGCCTACGATGCCCTGCGGCGGACCCTGGTGGAAGAGCTCAGGGTCCGCTCTGCCGTGCCCCTCGAGTTCTCTCGCGGCCGCGCCGTCCTGGCCGTGGACGGGGATTACGGCCCCGAGGCCCTGCTGGCGGCCCTGGTGGACTCGACCGAGCCCGGGCTCCGGGTCGTCCCGGTGCGTCAGGAGGCCGAGACCCTCACGGTCCTGGTCGATTGGACGGCGCCTCTCGCCCCAGCGGAGCGCTCGGCTCCGCCCCCGGCTGAGCAGGCGCGGGACGCGGATTGACACGCCTCCCTGAAAACGGTATTGAATTCGCGTCCTTAGCTATTGTCCTGCGATGCCGACCCCGCTCCTTCGGGTGCGGAGCTCCGAGTCGATGGGCACGAAGCGCGGCGCGCGAAGAATCGGGCCGAGGAAGCCCGGGCTGGGAATCGATCGAGACGATCCGCAGGATCGTAGATGGAGACAGGCACGTAGCTCAGTGGCTAGAGCACCACCTTGACACGGTGGGGGTCGGCGGTTCAATCCCGCCCGTGCCTACCAGCTCGATTTCCCGCTAGATTTCCCCCTCATCAGCTCGTCGGCGCACGATGGACGGCGTCGCGAATCAAAGACGAACGACCGAGCTCGGAACCCAACCCGAAATGATCCACCCGCGTTCATGAGCGCTCGAGAGCTTCGCCTCACCGAAGGCGAGGGCGCGACGTGGCGTGCGTCGGTTCGGAGCATCGGAGCCTGCGCCAGGCGTGCAGGGTCGGGGCGAGCGCCCCGCCGCTCCGAGGTCGAATGGCAGATGGCGCACTTCGCGCGGGTCTGCAGAGGAGATGGATATCGCTGAATCCAGAAGGAACCGCCGGGACGAGGGTCCCCGCATCAATCAGATGATCCGCGCCGCGGAGATCCGCGTGATCGGCGACGAAGGCGAGCAGCTGGGCGTGATGACGCCCGAAGACGCCATCCGGCGGGCCGAAGAAGTGGGCCTGGATCTGGTCGAGGTGGCCCCGGGGTCGCGACCTCCCGTGTGTCGCATCATGGACTACGGGCGGTACAAGTACGAGCAGAAGAAGAAGGCCGGCAAGGGCAAGGGACACGCAGCAAGCCTCAAGGAGGTGAAGCTACGACCGCGTACCGATCAGCACGACCTCGACTTCAAGCTCAAGAATGCGCGTCGGTTCCTCATGGACGGAGACAAGGTCAAGGTGACCGTGATGTATCGAGGACGCGAGATGGTGCACCGGGAGCTGGGACGACAGCAGCTCGACCGGGTGGTCGAGCTCCTCGGACCTCTCGCCGCGGTCGAGAACCCGCCGCGCATGGAGGGGCGACTCCTCTCGATGATCCTCGTGCCCAATCGCGAGGCCGTCGAGGCGGCAAAGAAGGAAGAGACGACGGCTGCGGTCGCCGAGGATGCGGCAGATGCCGCGACCGAGACGATGGCCCCGGTCGCCGAAGACGCGGCAGGAGCCGCGATCGAGACGATGCCCCCGGCCGCCGAAGGCGCGGCCGAAGTCGAGAGTAAGAAGGCGGCCAGCGCCGACGGAGAGTGAACATGCCGAAGATGAAGACCCATCGGGGAGCCGCGAAGCGCTTCAAGAAGACCGGTACGGGGAAGTTCGTGAGGAACCGCGCGAACAAGCAGCACATCCTCACGAAGAAGGATCCGAAGCGAAAGCGACAGCTGCGCAACGACGTGCTCATCTCGCCGGCAGACGAGAAGCGCATGAAGCAGCTGCTGCCGAACCTCTAGCTGGGAAGAAGGGGAGGATACCCATGCCGCGAGTCAAGCGCGGCGTCACTTCCAAGAGACGCCACAATCGCATTCTCCGCCAGGCCAAGGGCTACTACGGCGGCCGGAGCAACCTCGTCAAGACCGCGCGCGAAGCGGTGGAGAGGGGCTGGAAGTACGCCTATCGCGATCGCAAGCAGCGCAAGCGCGTCTTCCGAGCGCTGTGGATCGCGCGCATCAATGCCGCTGCGCGTGAGCACGGGCTTTCCTACAGCCGCTTCATGGAGGGACTGAAGCGGGCGGACGTGGAGATCGACCGCAAGCTGCTGGCGCAGCTCGCGGTGTCGGATCCCAAGGCCTTCAGCGATCTCGCCGCACTGGCGAAGTCCAAGGCCGCATAGGCGCGCCGCCGCGGATGACGGCGGAGACCATCGACCTCGAGGCTCTGGTAAGCCGGGCGCGCGCGGAGATCTCCGCAGCGG
>CALDCK010000360.1 GCA_937937315.1 uncultured bacterium | reverse complement strand
GGAGAGCATGAGCGAGGCGAGGGGCCCGAGGCTCGGCGAGCTCGGGACGAGAGCTCCGAGATCGAAGCCGTGGTTGTAGATCACCAGTCCGCCATTCCAGACGTCGGGCACGGCGATCTTCACGAGGGCGCCGCCCTCGGTCGCCCCCTCGATAATGGTGTCGGCGCTGCTGCTGGTAGCGATCAGGCTCAGCGCAGCGAGGGCAAGCATCGTCATCCGGATCGTTCGGCGCATCGGGGTAACTCCTGCAGATTGGGCCGACATGGAGGGGTCCCGTCCCCGGGATCCGCCTGGTCGACAGCGTGGGCGCACAAAAGAGCGCAGTCTACGTGAAAGAGTCGGGTCGAAACACCCATAAATTCAGGGGTAGACCGATTCGCCCTCGAGGACCCAGAGGCCGGTCATCTCGTCCTGTACGATGGCCTGGCCCCCGGCGGCCTCCTCGGCCTTGCGGCGCGCCTCCAGCGCCGGCTCGAGGCGGAGATTGCGCTGATACAGAGTATGGAGGTCGAGCCAGACCCGGGGCTCGTCCGGGGCCAGCTCCGCTGCCCGCTCGAGATGGATCTGGGCCTCGCGTGAGTTCATCATCATCAGCAGCAGACGCCCGTAGTCGGCCCGCGGCACCCAGTCGTCCGGGTCCGCCTCGACGGCCGCCTCGAACAGCTCGAGGGCCTCGACCAGATCCTTCTGCTTCCAGGCCTCGAGGGCCTCCGCGTTGAGCGCTCGGGCGGACTCGGTTCGCTCGCCGGGATCGGTCTCCCGTGGGGAGGGCTCGGGCAGGGGCGTGTCGAGCGCCTCCTCCCGCTCGGCCTCGCGCCGGGAGAGGGTCCAGACCTCCGGGTTGCCCTCATGGTCGGGGAGCGTCTGGCGGGTGGTCTCGCCCGGCGGAACGGCGACCGGGCCTTCGGTCGGGGCCGGTTCCCGGGCGAGCCACCAGACCGCGACGGCGATGAGCACGGACAGACATCCGAGGGTGAGCCAGCGGCGTCCGCGCGTCATCGTGAAGCCCCGTCGGTGGCCGCGGTTTCCGTCCGAGGAAGTCGTCGAGGCGCGACGGCGGCGAGCGCCGCGCCGAGCAGGAATGTCGCCCAGAGAGGCAGTGATGGGACTGTCGGAGCTGCGGGGAAGCCGAGGTCGAAGGGCTGGTCGAGGCCGCCACTTCCCGAGGCCACGAAGGTCTCGACGAAGCTCCCATCGATGCCGTCGAAGCGCTTCACCGAGTCGTCTCCGTCGCTCGTTACGTAGAGGTCCCCGTCCGGACCGAAGGCCAGGCCCCGGGGGCCCGAAAGCCCCCCGGCCCCGGCGGTCACGAAGGTCTGGACGAAGGCTCCGGTCGTGGCGTCGAACTGCCTGACGTCGTCATTGGCGAAGGAGGCCACGAACAGGCTCCCCTGCTCGAAGACGAGTCCGTAGGGATCGATGCTGCCGCCACCATTGCCCGTGTCGTCGACGAATACGCCCACGAAGGCCCCGGTTGCGCCGTCGTACTCGAGGACCTGGCGGCTGAAGAGGTCTCCGCTCGCGACGAAGAGGTTGCCGTTCGGACCGAAGGCGAGACCGCGCGGATTGCTGAGGCCGCCGGAGCCGGCGCCGACGAAGGGCACCGCGACCCCCAGGTGATCGAAGGTACGCACTCCGTCGACACCCGGGCAGCTGACGTAGACCTCGCCGCTCGCGTCGACGGCCACGTCGAAGGGCTGGGTGAAGGAGATCGGGCAGGCATTCGAGAGCTTGCGGATCTCTCCGCCACTCGCGCCGTCGTACTCGACCACGGCATTGTCGGCGGCGCTGGCGACGAAGAGGTTTCCACCCGGCGCGATCGTCATGCCGCTGTCGGCAGGTGAGGTGAGTCCCCGGGCGCGGGTCCCCGTCGGCGTGCCGTTCTGGTCGTAGTAGAGGACGGCGTTGCCGATGCGGCTCGCCACGAGGAGCGTGCTGCCGCTCCAGGCGAGCTGTCCCGGGATCGAGAGACCGGCGCTGCCCGGCGCCACCAGCGTCGATACGGCGAGCGTGTCGAGATCGACCGCGGTGACGTCGTCGGAGAGAGAGCCCGAGACGGACAGCCGCCCGTCGGGCGCGAGCGCCAGGCCGAAGGGTCCGTCGACCCCGGCGCTGGCCGACAGCACCTCGCGATCGAAGGTCCAGCTGCCGCTGTCGACGTACTCGACGACGCGGTCGGCGCCGGTCTCGGCGATCAACATCTCGGTCGGCGAGCGGAACAGGATGCCGCCGGGCTGGGAGAGTCCGCTCACCACCGTCGTCCCGCTGCCCCCCGAGATCGGATAGCGGAGGATCTCGCCCCCGAAGGCATCGCTCACGTAGACGTGGGACCCCAGGACGGCCAGGGCGCTGAAGCTCGCCACCGAGTCCGTCGCCAGGGTCGATACCGAGCCGCCCGGGAGCTCGAGCTCTCGCAGGGCGGCGTCGGTGTCCGGGCCATTGGGGACGTCGGCCAGGAAGTAGAGGGAGGAGCCGGACGGGTCGAAGGCCAGACCACCCGGCGCGAGGAGTCCGTTCGCCACCGTCGGCGGGTTCACCATGCCGGTGAGCGTGTCGTAGACCCAGATCTCTCCCGACGTGGTGCTCGCGACGTGCAGCGCGCCGTTCGAGGGGTGGATCGCGATGCCGCCGGGAAACGTGAAGCCCTCGGTGATGGGCTCGACGAAGGGCGCGATGAATGCGCCATTCCCCACGTCGTACTCGAGCACCTTCGCGGTACCCCGGCTCACCACGAGCAGTCCCTGGGCCTGCGCCATCACGGACGTCGAGAGAAACAGCGCGGCGAGGACCAGAGCAGCGGGGTGCACGACCCGATTGTGGTCCGCCGCCGCCCCTGGCGTCAAATCCGATCTCCTCCGATGTCGCGGAGTCCATCGGAGCCGACGGGACCGGGCCCACGGGCCGCGCGCTGCTGGTCCGACGGATCACGATCGCCGGGTGCGTCCTTCGCTCACGAGGAATCGACGCAGGAAGGCCGCTTCCACGGCATCGAAGGGTGTTCCGTCGGGTCGCAGGACGTCGTGGAACCACGGGTCGGGTTCGGGCTGGGGGGTCTCGTCCAGCCAGCTCCACCAGGGGTAGACGGTCTGGGTCCGGCCGCTGACCAGGCCCCAGTGAATCGCGCCGATCCGCCGCTCGTGAAAGATCGGAAGGTGGGTCTCGAAGCGGCTGTGGAGCTGGCGTGCCAGGTACTCGGTGCAGAGCAGGGGGCGATCGGTCAGGGAGCGCAGCCGTTCACACTCCCGCTCGAGATCTTCGGCCGGTCCGTAGTGGTGGAACGACACGATGTCCGACCGCGCGAGCTGGAGCGCGCCGATCTCGGGAGGAGCCGGCCGAAGCGGATTCGACCAGAGCCCGGAGGTGAGGGGCTGCTCCGGGGAGACGTCGCGGGCCCAGTCGAAGACGGCACGGAGGAGGGGGAGGCAGGCCTCGCCGACCGGCTCGGAGAGGGGCGAGGGGAACCCGCCGGGCTCGTTGTAGAGATCCCAAATCCAGACCCGCGGGTCGTCGGCGAAGTGGGACAGGACGCCGCGCACGTAGCCTTCGAGGCGGGCGGCGGTTGCGGGATCCTCGGCGAAGGCGCGCAGGGCGCCGAGCCCCGGGCTCTGGAGCCATCGCGAGTTGTGACGACCGGGATGGGGCTCGGGCTGCGGCCCTCGCGCAGCCTCGGAGCACCAGACGTCGTCGAAGAGCACGAGCATCACGCCGATCTCTTTGCGTTGGGCGATCGCGAGCACGCGCTCGACGCGCTCGAGGAAGTCCGGGCCGTCGGGCTCCCAGAGGAGGTCGTGGAGGTAGACGCGGACGACGTCGAGTCCGAGATCCGCCGCCCAGGAGAGCTCGCGCTCGATCGTCGCCTCGTCGAAGGTCTCCGCCTGCCACATCTCGAGCTGGTTCGAGGCCGTGCTCGGGATGAAGTTGCAGCCGACGGCCCAGGGCTGGGCATCCCACCAGGATTGCGCTCGCGCGACGCTCCAGCGTCCCGGGTCTTCCTGCGGCTCGTCCATCGCTCCTCACTTCCGGTTGGGGACCGGCACAGCATCATACGCCGGGCGGTGGGTGCGATCGGCTGCGGGATGGCCGAAAATCTCGCTGGGCCCGAGGTCGACCGCCGGGAATCGCGAGGATGCCGTGTCGAATCTGCTGATCATCAGCTCGGACTGTCACGCGGGTGCACTGCCGGCGACCTACAGCGAGTACCTGCCCGCGAAGTACCGCGATGCGGCCGACGCCTGGTGGCTCGCCTTCGCGAGGGAGATGGTGAGCCGCGCCGGCACCTTCTTCGATCAGGAGGCGGTGGAGGACTACGCCGAGAAGACCGGCGACGAGGGCATCACCCGCCTGCGGCTCGCCGGCGATCGGATCGGCAGCAAGGGGGACGAGGCGCTGCGCGCCATGCTCAGCGACGAGAACAGCGCCTTCGCTCCGCGTCGGGGCGAGTGGGACCCGGAGGTCCGGCTGCGCGAGCTCGAGGAGGACGGCGTCGCCGGGGAGGTCATCTTCCCCCAGATGGCGCCCTTCGGCGCGGGTCTGATGCAGTACCGGGCGCCCATCGACCCGGACCAGAACCTGGAGGGGAACCGCGCCTACAACCGCTTCCTGGCGGACCTGTGCAAGGCCCACCCGGGTCGCCACGCCGGCGTCGCCCTGGTCAACCTGGACGACATCGAGGTCACCGTTCGGGAGGTGCGCGACGCGAAGGAGATGGGTCTCTGGGGCGGCGTCCTGCTCCCCACCTCGACCGGGGACCACCCCTTCTACCACCATCCGCGCTACGAGCCGCTCTGGCGCGTGTGCGAGGAGATCGGCATGCCGGTCCACTCCCACTCGGGCTGGTCGCCCGACTACGGCGACGTTCCGGCGGCGACGGCGATGTACATCAGCGAGGTCGACATGTGGGCGCATCGTCCCTTCGCCGCGCTGGTCTGGTCCGGTGTCTTCGAGCGGCACCCGGGGCTCCAGCTCATCCTGACCGAGACCGGCTGCACCTGGATCCTCGAGGCGCTTCGCGTGATGGAGTTCAAGGCCGACCTGCCCTTCTTCCAGCACTTCAACCAGGGGCTCTCGCTTCGCCCGACCGAGTACTTCCAGCGGCAGTGCCACCTGGGAGCGTCCTTCCTGCCGGACCACGAGGCGGTCGACCGCCACCGCATCGGCATCGACAAGCTGATGTGGGGCTCGGACTACCCGCACCTCGAGGGAACCTGGCCGAACACGATGGACGCCCTGCGCCGGACCTTCGGGAAGATGCCCGAGCCCGAGATCCGGAAGATCCTCGGCACCAATGCGGTGGCCACCTACGGCTTCGACCCGGACCTGCTGACGCCGATCGGCGACCGGGTCGGCCCGAAGCTCGAGGACGTGGTCGCCGCCTGATTCCGCCCGCCGCGCGGGTCGGCGCCGCGTGGCTCCGGTTCATAGTCCCTCGAGGAAGCGCACGAGGCATCGATCGTGCCACGGAACGCGGCTCCCCCGGCCGTGGAAGCCGACGTGGCCGCCCCCTTCGGGCAGCAGGGGGGTGAGGGCGTCGTTCGAGGACCAGTCGAAGGAGGTGTAGGCCTCCTTCGGGATCCACGGATCGTCGAGGGCGTGGATCACCAGGGTCGGGCTCTCGATCGCGCCCAGGAACTGGCGGGCGTGGTTCTTCGCGTAGTAGTCGGCGGCGTCCGCGAAGCCGTTGCGCGGCGCGACGATCTTCTCGTCGAACTCGAGGATGCTGCGGATGCCCGGCACGATGCGCCGCTCCTCATCGCTCGCGTTGGCGCCCTCGGCCAGGGCTTCGGCCTTGATCGCCATCAGGAGCCTCAGCTGGTAGACGCGGTTGCGCGGATCGAGGAAGCGTCGGGAGGCCGCGGCGAGGTCGATCGGCGCCGAGATCGACACGGTGCCCCGCACGCCTCCGTACTCGGCGGCGTGCTTGAGCAGCATGTTCCCGCCGAGGGAGTATCCGACGGCGACGACGCCGTGCCTCGTGGCCTCCGGCGGCAGGGCGCGCAGAGCGTCGCGAAAGTCCTCGCTGCGTCCGGCGTGGTACTGCTGATTGCAGCGTGCGCGGCTGGCACCGGCGCCGCGCAGATTGAGCTGGAGCACGGGCCAGCCGCCGGCGAGGAGGAGGGCCGTGGTCGCCTGGATGTACGGACTCTCCTCGCTTCCGCCCAGGCCGTGGACGAGCACCACGAGCGGGGCGTCCGTCGGCGCCGCCGGGCCCGGCGCTTCGGGCAGGGCGAGGCGGGCGAGCAGCACGTCGCCGCTGCCGTCGGCCAGAGGGAGCTCGAGCCGGGTCATGCGAGTGACACTGCGGCCCGCGAGGGCCGGACCGCGGACGAAGTTCCGCAGCGTCTGGAGATCCGCCCCGTACCAGGGAGCACGGGGCGCGAAGGGCGGGTATTGCTCGGGCGGCACAGCGTCGAGCGTAGTGCGCCTCCAGCCCGCAGTCGCGCGTCTCGTCGCGCCCCGAGCCCGCGGTCGTGCTGCGTGCGGCTCTGCGCCTCGGGCCGGCGGCCGCGCTGCGTCCAGCGTGTCGCGCCTCGGGTCGGCGGTCGCGCGACATCCGGTGTGCCGCGCCTCCGGCCCGCGGTCGCATGACCCACCCGCGACGTCTCCATTCGTGGCATGCTCGGGCTCTCGCCGGGTGTGTCGGCTTCGCGGAGGATGCATGACCGAGATTCCTACCTTCTGTCGTGTCTGCGAGCCCGCCTGTGGGCTCCTCGCCGTGGTCGAGGACGGTGAGCTCCGCCGCCTGAAGCCCGACCGCGAGCACCCCGTCACCCGGGGCTTCTCCTGCCACAAGGGGCTCGCTGGCGACACCATCCATCGGGACCCGGACCGCCTCGACCACCCGCTCCGTCGGGGCTCGGACGGGAGCTTCGAGCGGATCTCCTGGGACGCCGCGGCGGGCGAGATCGCCGCGAAGCTCCGGACGATCCTCGACGAGGACGGGCCCGACGCCATCGCCGCCTACGTCGGGAACCCGACCGCCTTCAACACCCTGGCCGGCCCGGCGCTCGGCTCCTTCCTCGGGCAGCTCGGCGTGCGGCGCACCTTCAACTCCGGCACCCAGGATTGCGCGAACAAGTTTGCGGGAGCCGAGGCGATCTTCGGCTCGAGCACGGTCCATCCGATCCCGGACATCCGCAACACCGACGTGCTCTGGATCTTCGGCGAGAACCCTCGCGTCTCCCACATGAGCTTCCTCGCCGTGGCCGATCCGGTCGGCGAGATCCGCGCCGCCGTGAAGCGCGGTGCGACGGTGCGCTACTTCAATCCGCGTCGCATCGAGACCGGCGACGCCGCCACCGGCAGCGTGACCTGGATCCGACCCGACACCGACGTCTACCTCCTGGCGGCGCTGGTCCAGGAGTGCTTCGCCGAGGGCCTCGTCCGCGAGGATGTGCTTCGCGAGCACGGCAGCCGCGTCGACGAGCTGCGGGCCTTCGTCGCCGGCTATCCCGCCGAGCGCGCCGCCGCGGTGACGGGCATTCCCGCCGACGAGATCCGTCGTCTGGCCCACGAGTTCGCCGAGGCGCCGCGAGCCTCTCTCCACATGAGCACCGGCGTGAACATGGGGCGCCAGGGGACCCTCGCCTACTGGCTTCTCCACATGCTCTCCCTCGTGACCGGCAATCTCGACGCCGTGGGCGGCAACATCCACTCGAGGGGGTTCTATCCGAAGGCGGCACGCTCCGGACGGGGCCGGCCCGAGGAGAAGGTGGTCGAGACCCGGTACGGGCGGCTGCGACGTGGCCCTCTGCCCGGGAACCTGATGGCGGACGATCTCCGCGAGGGGTCGACCCCCGTCCGCGCCCTCTTCGTCATTGCCGGCAACCCGGTGCTTTCGATCGGCGGCGAGGAGGCATTGCGCAAGGCGATCGAGGGTGTCGAGCTCGTCGTCTGCATCGACCTCTACCGGAACGCAACCGGCGAGCTCGCTCACTACCTGCTGCCCTCGACGGACATGTTCGAGCGGCCGGACGTCAACATCACCGGACTCGGCCTCCAGCTCGTACCCTATGTGCAGTACACCGACGCCGTCGTGGCGCCGCGCGAGGAGCGCCGCGAGGAGTGGTGGATCCTCGCGCGCCTCGAGCAGGAGCTCGGCCTCAAGAGCGCCCTCGACCGGGGCGATGCGCCCGAGATGTTCGGTCGCATCGACCACATGATGAGTGACGCCGGCACCTCTCTGGAGGCGGTGCGCGCGAGCCGCCACGGCGTGGTCCTGCCGCCCCTCGAGCCCGGCCGCTTCTACTCCGACTCGGTGCAGACCGACGACGGTCGGGTCGATTGCTGTCCGTCGTTCTTCGCCGAGGCCCTCGAACGTTGCGAGACGATCTGCCGCGAGCTCGAGGCCGAGGGAGCCGATCGCCTGAAGCTCATCAGCTGGCGTACGCCGTACATGCACAACAGCTGGTATCACAACGTGGAGGCCTTGAAGCGCCCGGGCCGGCAGGAGAACCCCCTGGCAATGTGCACCGAGGACGCCCGGAAGCGCGGGCTCGAAGAGGGCGACCGCATCCGCTGCGCGAGCGCCTGGGGCGCCGTCGAGGCCACGATCGCCTTCGACGACGAGCTCATGCCCGGGGTCGTGGCCATGACCCACGGCTGGGGCAACGCGCAGACGCCGGGCATGCGGGTCGCCCGCCGCCACCCGGGCGTGAACGCCAACGCCCTGCTGCCGAGCGGTCCGGCGAGCTTCGACCCGCTCAGCAGTCAGGCCTTCATGACGGGAATTCCGGTCGACGTGGAGCGTCGATAGGCCCGGACCGAGATCTTCGACTGCGTCGTCGTCGAAGACCCGATCGGGTGGGCGCCTCACCGCCAGGCGCTCGGTGTCTACATGCCGAGCTCGGCCAGATGGTTGCGCAGGATGCGCTTGACCTCGTTGATCGCATCCGGGTGTCCCTGGAGCGAGTGGCCCGAGCGCACGTGGAACTCCGAAGCCATCCCCTCGAGCCGTGCACTCTCGAAGGCCACGACGCCGTCGTTCTGGCCTTCGGGTGGCCCCTCCTTCGGCACCCCGATGATCGAGTGCCCGGTGGTGTGCTCGGCCAGCGGCTTCGCGTGCAGCGTCACGAGGAAGGGATTGCCCGGGCGCATGTTGTCGATACTGGTGGGCACCCGATCGAGACGGCGCTTCGCGCTGCGGCTCTCGTTGAGATCGACGAGGGCAACGCTGCGCCGGGCGAGGTTCGCCGGAAGGGTGACGAGGCTCGATGCCAGGTTGCTGAGTCTGAAGGAAGCCAGGAAGCTGCCCTGGTGCGGAGTCGCCATGAAGATCACCCGCGTGACGAAGGGGAGCGACTCGAAGAAGACGGTTCGCTCCATCAGCGCCCGGGTCGCGTCGGTGAGGCTGGCCTCCGCGAAGGGCCGATCGGAAAGGGTCTCCCAGAACGAGTCTTCGGAGTCCACCGTCTGGAGCTTCGTCAGCAGCCCGCCCTGGCTGTGACCGACGACGACCATGTTCCGGAGCACGGCATCCTGGCCCCGCGGATCGAGATTCTCGACCGTGAGCTTCAGCGCGTCCCGCAGGTTGGCCGCAGAGAGCAGGATCGGGTTGCCGGTGGGGTAGAGGAAGAGCCAGAGCTGCACGCGTTCGTTGAGGGTCGGGTCCCCCATGATCTCATTCGCCAGCTCGGCCCAGCGTGCCGGACTCGAGGCGGTGCCGTGGACGAGCACCACCGGGACCCGCCCCGGGTGGAAGGGGGTGAGCAGGATGAGCCCGTCCGGTGCGGCCTCGGCGAAGGGATTCAGGTCGCCGAGTCGGAAGCCGGCGAGCTCGAAGTCCCAGAGCGGAGAGCTCTCGAGGGAGTAGGCGAGGGCGGCCGTGGTCTCGTACTCGAGCGGCACGTCCTGATCGCCCAGATCGGTTCGGCTCGTGCGGTCCTGGACGTAGACCTCGAGTGTCCCCGCCAGACGGCGGTTCTCGAGGCTCGTGTACACGTCACCCAGCCGGAGCAGGACGGTCACCGGCACGCGGAGTCGGCTCGGCAGGCGGTGACCGACCGGGATGTCTTCGCCGTCGATGGACTCGAGCCCCGCCAGCAGCGCCGCCCCGACTCCGGGAGTCCGGTAGCGGTTGCGTAGGCCGCGGACGCTGTACTCCACGCTCGGAACGAAGTCGACGAGCCGGTAGCGGTCCCACACGAGGGTCTTCTCGTCCACCGACAGGTGCAGATGCCCGAACGGCGCACGGAGTGTCCGCGTCGTGAGCGACACCCGATCGCTTCCTTCGGGTCGGAGGCCCTCCGCGAGCGCCTGGTTGTAGAGGTCTGCAGCCACGCGCCGGCGCGGCTCGAAGGGGTCTGGGCGATCGGCCGGATCCGGCGGGAAGAGGTAGGCGTAGGCGAATACCGCGGCGCTCAGGTAGTAGCCGCGATCGCCGAGTCCGAGGGCGTGGTGAAAGCAGAGCTCGGCGAGGGCGAAGGTCCGGGCCGACCGATTCGGCGCCGTCCTGAGTCCCGTGCTGAGCTGCTCGATCACCCGCTCCGGCTCTTCGTCGTAGGTCTCCACCAGGCCCAGAGTCTGGAGGACGAGCAGGCTCCCCTGACTCGGCTCACCGTTGGTGAGAACGGTGGCCGTGAGCTGCCGGCGTACGTCGCTCGGATCCTTCCGGTCGACCCCGATCGGGGTCGCACAGGCGAGCGCGCCGAGGGCCAGCCAGAGGAGCAAGGTCGACGTCAGGAATCCATTTCTCATCCAGCGGAGTCTATCCGCAGGCCGTGTCCGACACCCGCGCGAGCGCCGGCCGGGTCGGGATCCGGGGTATCATGGGTTGGATTCGCGGATCCTCGAGCGGCGGCACTCCGGGAGCGACAGGCTCGGCGTCCGGGCGCCGTCATGCGGGCGCCGCTCGACCGGGACAGGGTCTCCAATGGCGAGGTGTCCGATGGAAGGGACCGAAACGATGGAATCCCACGAGTTGGGAATGGACGCGGGGCGCCTCGCCCGGGTCACCGCAGCGATCCGAAGCGATGTCGATGCCTGTCGTTACGACGGTGCCGTCGCCCTGGTGGCGCGACACGGCGAGGTCGTGCTGCACGAGGGGGTTGGATTCGCGGAGCGCGAGGGCGAGCGGCCGGCGCGGGTCGACGATGTCTTCTTCCTGTTCTCGGTCACCAAGACCTTCACCGCGGCAGCCGTGCTGCGCTGCGTCGAGCGGGGCCAGGTGCAGCTCACGACACCGGTGGCGGAGATCCTTCCGGAGTTCGGCGTCCTGGGGAAGGAGCGCATCACCGTCGCCCAGCTGCTCACCCACACCGGTGGTCTTCCGCCGGAGCTCCCCTTCGTCTCTCCCGACAAGCTCGGTGATCTCGAGACGGTCGCTCGGGGTGTCTGCGGCCAGGCGTTGATCGCGCGACCCGGGCGCGTCGTAAGCTACAGCCCGATCGGTGCGTTCGCGGTGCTCGGCGCCCTGGTGCAGCGCCTGGACGGCGGGACGCGTCCCTACCGGCGGATTCTCGAGGAGGACCTCTTCGCACCGCTCGGAATGAAGAATACGAGCCTCGGCCTGCGCCCGGATCTGGCCGACCGGCTGGCTCCCATCGTCGTGCGCGACCGCAGTCCGGCGATCTTCCCTCCGGAGGCACTCGAGGCCATCAACGTGCTGATGAGCGAGGAGTTCGAGATGCCCGGTGGCGGGGCGCTCGGCACGGCCCACGACCTCTTCCGCTGGGCCGAAGCCCTGCGCCGCGGCGGCGAGCTCGACGGGGAGCGGATCCTGTCTCCCGCCCTGCTCGAGCTGGCGACCACGAATCAGACCGGGGACGAGCCGAATCACATCTTCGACTCGATGTGCGAGGCGCGTGGCTGGGACGACTTCCCCGCCAACATCGGCATCGGGTTCTTCCTGCGCGGCGAAGGCGTCTTCCCCATGCCCTTCGGGCTGACCGCCTCGGCGGACACCTTCGGCGGGCTGGGAGCGGGCTCCACCATGTTCTGGGTCGACCCCTGGCGAGACCTGGTCTTCGTCTGCCTGACGACGGGCCTCCTCGAAGACTCGCGGCACTTCGAGCGCATGCAGCGCCTCTCGGATCTGGTGCTGGCGGCCGTGACCGACTGAGGGCCGGATCCGGGGTGGCGGATCGGTCCACTCCGAGCCGGCACTGAGGCAACGCGCCCCGAGGTGGGGTTGCCGCCTGGGGCGATCTGCACTGGTCGGGGCGCTCGACACCACCTGCGCCCCTCCGCGCGAGGCGCAGCGCGGCTCCTGGGGCACGCTTCTTGCTCGATGAGTCCTCGTCCTGGCAGGGGTGCGACCCCCACCTGCGAGGGAGACGCGTATGCGGGTCACCGTGAAGCTTCTCGGTGTACTGGGGCCGCGGGATCGCGGCCGGCCGGGACGCTCCTTCGACCTGACCTTTCGCGACGACGTCACCGCCGGCGATCTGCTGGGCGCACTCGCCGATCGTTGCGGCGCGCCCTTTCGCGAAGCGATCGATTCGTCGGACGGGAGACTGCCCCGGCACATCCGCATGTTTGCCGGGAGCGAGATGCTGGTGGAGCGGGAGCAGGCCCTCGCGCCGGCTGCCGTCGGCGCCGGCGGAGTCACCGTCGTGCTGCTCACTCCGATGATGGGGGGCTAGCCCCGGGGAGACGCGATCGTGACTGGATCCGCAGCGACGCAGGCGACACAGAGCGAGGACACCTGGATTCCGAGCTCCTGCGGCATGTGTTACAACCAGTGCGGCATTCGCGGTCATCGGGTGGACGGCACCCTCGTCAAGATCGAGGGCAACCCGGAGAATCCGATTGGTCGCGGTCGGCTCTGCGCCCGCGGTCTGGCCGGCATCCAGCTCCTCTACGATCCCCACCGGGTGAATCGTCCGCTGCGCCGGACCAACCCCGAGAAGGGCATCGGCGTCGATCCGGTCTGGAAGGAGATCGGCTGGGACGAGGCCCTCGACGAGATCACCGATCGACTCGCCCGGGTTCGTGAGGAGGACCCGCGCGGGTTCTTCTTCAGCGGGACGGTGATCTCCCTGGCTCCGCTGATGCACGCCCTCGGCACCTTCCTGCCGGCCTTCGGCTCACCCAGCGCGTTCGTGTCCGACGGACACCACTGCGGCAACGCAGAGCACATCCTGGCCCGCACGCTCCATGCGTCGGTCACCACGAACCCGGACGTCGCCCACTGCGACCACCTGCTCCTCTTCGGCTGCCAGGCAGGGCTCGGCACCTACTACGCGCTGACCACGATGGCGCAGGACGTCGCCGACGCCCGCGACCGCGGCATGAAGGTGGTGGTCGTCGATCCCTTCATGGGCACCGCCGCGGAGAAGGCGGACGAATGGGTCCCCATCAAGCCCGGGAGCGACGGCGCCCTGGCCTGCGCGATCCTGAATCTGCTGGTGAACGAGTACCGGATCTTCGACGCCGACTATCTGCGCGACCACGCGGACGGTCCGTATCTGTTGACCGACGACGGCTGGTACGCCCGCGACACGGAGACAGGGAAGCCCCTGGTCTGGGACGTCGACGCCGGGGCTCTGCGTCCCTTCGACGCACCGGATCTCGGGGCCGTGGCCCTCGAAGGCCACTACGAGGTCGAGAACGCGACCTGCCGCACCGTCTTCCAGGCGCTCCGGGAGCAGGTGGCGAAGTGGACCCCCGAGGCGGCGGAGGAGGTCACCACGGTTCCGGCCGCGCTGATCCGGCGCATGGCGCGGGAGTTCGGCGAGGCGGCGAGCATCGGCAGCACCATCGTCATCGACGGCGTCGAGCTGCCGCTCCGGCCCGCATCGGCGCTCTACTTCAAGGGCGCCCACGGCCACGACAACGCCTGGCCGACTTCGCTGGCCATCGAGCTGATCAACGAAGTGGTCGGCGCGAGCAACGTACCGGGCGGTCTCCTCGGAACGAATCCGGTCTGTCTCGGTCACCCCGACACGGGCTTCCCCCGCTGGCAGCCGGGGCCCGACGCGGACGGGCTGCTCGAGGCAGGCGCCCTGCTCTACAACGATCCCTACGGGCGCTCGCCCGGCTGGCCGCCGCCGCCGGAGAGTGCCGACCTCCCGAACCTGCGGGACCTCGTCGGCTGGCCCATCACCACCTGCTTCACGCCCGCCGCCCTGAACGACCGCGAGAACTTCTCCTTCGACCACGCTCCCCAGGTCCTGCTCAACTACGGCTCGAACCTGCTGATGAGCGTCGCCCGGCCGGAGGTCTGCTTCGAGGCCTTCAAGGACGCTTTCGTCGTGTGCGTGAACCTCCATTCGGACGAGACCGCCGAGGCCCTGGCGGACATCGTCCTCCCCGACGCCTGCTACCTGGAGCGTCTCGATCCGCTCCCCAACTTCACCCGTCACCACCATCCCGTGGGCATGGGCGACTGGGGTCACACGATTCGGCAGCCCCTGGTCGAGCCCCTCTACGAACGCCGGCACTTCTCCGAGGTGCTGCTCGAGCTCGCCCGCCGTCTGGGGATCACCGAGCCGATGAATCTCCTCACGAACAATCTCTTCGGCCTCGTGGCTCCCCACGCCCTCGAGGGAGGTGCCGAGTACGAATGGCGCGAGATCGCCGACCGCGCCTACAAGAGCTGGTTCGGCGAAGAGCGAGGCCTCGCCTGGTTCGAAGAGCACGGCGTCGTCACCTGGCCGAAGAAGGTGGAGGAGGTGTTCTGGAAGCCCTTCATCCATGCGCGAGCTCCGCTCTACAACGAGTGGGTGAAGCGGAGTGGCGAGCAGGTCGCGAAGATCGCCCTGGATCGCAACATGAAGGGGGTCGACACCTCGGGATTCGTGGCCCTGCCGGATTGGCGACCGTGCCGCGCGTGGCGTCCACGCGATGGGTTCGACCTCCAGGCCATCTACTACCGCGTGCCCTGGCACACCTTCTCGATGACCTACGAGAATCCGTGGCTCGACGAGATCTCCCGCGGCGAGCCCTACAGCTACTTCGTGTGCATCAACACGGCGACGGCGCGGGCGAAGGGGATCGAGGACGGAGACCCTCTCGAAGTCGAGGGAGCCGACGGCGGCACGATCCGCGGTCGCGCGCGTCTCACCGAGGGCGTGCACCCCGAGGTCCTCGCCGTCGCGAACAACGGGGGCCACTGGGCGAAGGGGATGCCCTTCGCGCGCGGCAAGGGGATCTTCTTCAATCAACTCCTGCCGATGGACCTCGAGCACACGGATCTGGTCTCGCTGTCGATGGACTGCGACGCACGCGTGCGGGTGCGGAAGGTCGGGGAGGCCTGAGATGCGACTCGGGATGGTCATCGATCTCAAGCGCTGCATCGGCTGCTACGGCTGCCAGATCGCCTGCAAAGCCGAGAACGGCACCCGCCCGGGAACGACCTGGGCCCGGGTCGTCAAGCGGGAGTGGGGCGAGTACCCGGACGTGAAGAAGCTCTCGATCCCCGTGCTGTGCATGCACTGTGGCGAGCCGCCCTGCGTCGAGGTGTGCCCGACCGGCGCCAGCCAGAAGCAGGAGAGCGACGGCATCGTCTTCGTCGAGACGGACGTCTGCGTGGGATGCCGCGCCTGCGTGATGGCCTGCCCCTACGGGGCCCGGTACTACCAGGACGACGAACGCGACTACTTCGAGCAGGGCAACAACGCCTACGAGCAGTGCGTCTACTCGGCCCACCAGAAGGGCGTGGTCGAGAAGTGCGACTTCTGCCGTCATCGCCTCGCCCGCGGCGATGAGCCCGCGTGCTCGGCGAACTGCATGTGCAAGGCGCGGATCTTCGGGGACCTGGACGATCCGACGAGCGAGGTCTCCCGGTTGATCCGCGAGGAGGGCGGCTTCCAGCTGAACCCCGAGCTCGGCACGGATCCGTCCGTCTGGTACCTGCCACCCGAGAGGTGACCCATGACCTCCATGCCCGATCGACTCGACCTGCGCCGGCAGGATCTCGCCCAGGTCTACCGCCCGCAGCGCGAGTGGATCGACGGGCGGGGCATCCTGATCGTCGTGGCCCACTTCTTCTCCGGGATTGGTGCCGGGGCGTGGCTCTGGTCGACGATCTACGACTTCCCGCTCGGTCGGGCGCTGGCCTTCGCCAGCGTGGTCGGGCTCTCGGGCATTGCACACCTGGCCTTCCTGGGGAGATGGGACCGCTTCTGGCGGATCCTGCGGCGACCCCACCAGTCCTGGATCAGCCGGGGCATGTGGTCGATCGGGGTCTTCGGGCTCGCCGGGGCCATCGTCCTCGTGGAGGGGGCGTCCGGCGGCGCGGTGCCGGCGATCGCCGTCGGCGTCTCGGTGGTCGCGGCGTGCGCGATCCTGCTCTACGAGGGCTTCGTCTACGCCGCCTCTCGCGCCATTCCCTTCTGGCGTACGCGTCTCCTCCCGGCCCTCTACATCGCCTACGGGCTCCGCGGCGGTGCGGCCCTGCTGCTGGTGGCGGCGGCCCTCGGCAGCGGCGGCTTCGACGTGGCGACCGTCGAGGCGATCAAGCTCTGGGTGGTCGTCTCCACCGCGGTGCTCGTGCTGCTCTACCTGGTTGCCGGCAGCCGCGCGGGTGGCGCCGCGCGCGAGTCCGTCTCCCAGCTGGTCGCAGGGCGCATCTCGCCCTCCTTCTACGGAGGCACGGTGCTGGCGGGCATTGTCGTGCCCATCGGGCTCGCCCTCGGCCGCGACGCGCTGGGGGTTCCGGAGCTCTTCG
>CALDCK010000359.1 GCA_937937315.1 uncultured bacterium | reverse complement strand
GCACGAGGGGCGAAGTGGTCGTGCAGGTGCACGAAGAAAGGCAGGAAATCGGGAATCAGCAGGTCCCCGTCGGCCGCCCCGGCCGTGTGTTGGAGACGAACCATCGGGTTCATGGGAGCAAACCTAGTAAATATTTGTTGGCTGATCAAGAAGTTTATGATAGAAACTCGAGACCACGATGGAGGCGCGACCGCATGGCCCACCCGGACTTCAGCGAGTTTCCGCTGGTCCCCAAGGGGAACCAGTTCGAGGACTTCGAGGAAGGGCAGGTCTTCGAGCACCACTGGGGCCGGACCCTCACCGAGTCCGACGCCATCCTGTTCTCGACGCTCGCCCTGCGTTTCACCCCTCTCTACTTCAACCGCGAGTACGCCCGCGCCCACGACCATCCGGACCTGGTGGTGGACCCGCTGCTCGCACTCTGCACCGTCGTGGGTCTCTCCGTCGAAGACCTCTCCGAGGCGGGGGGCCCCTTCCTCGGCATCAACCGGATCGAATTCCACCGCCCGGTCCACCCGGGAGACACCTTGAACGCACGGAGCAACGTCGTCTCGGCCCGCACGTCCGAGAAGCGGCCGCAGTTCGGGATCGTCACCTGGCGGACCGAGGGGCGGAACCAGGACGAGGAGCTCGTGCTCAGCTACGAACGTACGAACCTCGTGCAGCGAAGGAGGAACCGATGAGCCAGGTCCAGGACCTGCTGACCCCGATTCCCTCCGCCTATCACACCGACGAGCGCGCAGCGATCCAGGAGATGGCGCGTGAGTTCGCGATGAAGCGGGTCCTCCCCGTCGCCAACGAGCTCGACCCGGTACAGGGCGAGATTCCCGCGGACATCCGCAAGGAGATGGGCGAGCTCGGCTTCTTCGGGATCCTCGCCCCGGAGGAGATCGGCGGGCTCGGTCTCGGAGTGTTCGAGTACTGCCTCGTGACCGAGGAGCTATCACGGGCCTGGATGAGCACGGCCAGCATCATCGCCCGTGCCAGCATGGTCTCCAGGAGCGACTTCCCGCTGCCGGACGCCGAGGAGAAGATGCGCCAGGTCGTGCGCGGCGAGTACCTGGGCGCCTTCGCCATGTCGGAGCCCGGTGCCGGCTCCGACATCGCCTCTGTCCGCTGCAAGGCCGAGCTCGACGGCGACGAGTGGGTCATCACCGGCCAGAAGATGTGGGTGACCTTCGCCGACGGCGCGAACTACCTCGTCGTGGTCGCGCGCACCGAGCCCTATGACCCGAAGCGCCGCCACGCCGGCATCCGCCAGTTCTTCGTTCCCAAGGAGCCGGGCAGCTTTCCCGACGGAATCACGGGGACGCCGATGCGCAAGATCGGGTACCACGGCTGGAAGACCTGGGAGCTGGCCCTCGACGGCGTCCGAATCCCCAAGAGCTATGTGCTGGGCGGGCGGAAGGACGCGAAGCCCGGCGCCGATCCCAACGAGGGTTTCAAGCGCGCCGCGCGACACATGGCGGTCCCCCGCGTGCACACGGCGGCGCGGGCGATCGGCCTCGCCCGCGGCGCCCTCGAGGATGCGCTCCAGTACTCCCAGGAGCGCATTCAGTTCGACCAGCGCATCTCCGACTTCCAGAACACGCGCTTCAAGCTCGCCGAGATGGCGACCAAGGTCGAAGCAGCTCGAGCGCTCATGTACTCGGTCGCCAACGACGCGGACCACGGCGTCATGCGCGCTCGCGAGGCCGCCATGTGCAAGCTCTTCGCGAGCGACATGGCCGAGGAGGTCACGAGCCAGGCACTGCAGATCTACGGCGGCTCCGGCTACACGAGCGAATACGCGGTCGAGCGCTACTGGAGGGACGCGCGATTGACCCGGATCTTCGAGGGCACCTCCGAGATCCAGATGAAGATCATCTCCGACTCCCTGCTGCCCAAGCCGGGCCGCAAGTAGGAAGGGGGCCTGGCGATGAAGCGATCCGTTGCCTCCTACACCGCGAAGACGGGCTACTTCGAGGACTTCGAGACCGGAGCCCGCATGCGCCATGCGCGGCGAGCGACCATCAGCGAGGGCGAGAGCCACCTGCTCACGAAGCTGGTCATGAACACGGCGGACGGTCACTTCAACGCCGACAAGTTCCCGCAAGGGAGCCCCTTTCCGAACCAGCTCGTCTTCGGTCTCGTCACCGGCTCGATGGTGATCGGGCTCGCCACCCAGGACACCGCTGAGCAGGCGCTGGCCGAAACGGCCCTCGATGCACTGCGCTTCCTCTCTCCCGTCGTGCCGGGAGACACGCTGACCGCCTATACCGAGGTGCTCGAGGTGCGCGACGCCGACCGCGAGGATGCCGGGTTCGTGCGCTTCAAACACTGGGGCGTGAAGCAGGACCAGACCGTGGTGTTCGAGGGCGAGCGCGAGGTGCTCCTGAAGCGCCGCAGCCATTGGGTGAATCGATGAAGGAACGCAGCGGGCCGCTCCGGGAGGTACGCATCCTGGATTGCACCCAGGCCCTGGCGGGGCCCTACTGTACGATGTTGCTTGCCGATCTCGGCGCCGACGTCGTCAAGGTCGAGCCGCCTCGGGGCGACATGTCCCGCCTCCTCGGTCCTCGTCCGAAGGACACGGAGGGCTGCGACTACGGCGGATACTTCGCGAGCATCAACCGCAACAAGCGAAGCATCGTACTCGACCTGAAGGACGACGGTGATCGGGACGTCTTCCTGCATCTGGCCGAGTCCGCCGACGCCGTGGTCGAGAACGCCCGGGTCGGCGTGATGGACCGGCTCGGGATCGGATACGAGACCCTGCGCGCCTGCAACGAGCGCCTGGTCTACGTCGCGATCCGCGGCTTCGGAGACCCGCGCACCGGAAAGAGCCCCTACGCCGAGTGGCCGGCCTTCGACATCGTGGCTCAGTCGATGGGGGGCATGGTGGGGTTGACCGGGCCGCGCGGCTCCACGGGTATGCCCGCGGGCGCCAGTGTGGGCGACCTCTTCCCCGGCACTCTCGCCGCGCTCGGCCTGGTGTCCGCGCTGCTCTCGGCACGCGGCTCGGGTCGTGGCCAGTTCGTCGACGTGGCGATGTACGACGCCGTACTCAGTCTCTGCGAGAACATCGTCTACAAGTACGCCGCCGACGGTACGGTCGAGCAGCCGAAGGGGCAGGGACACCCGGTGCTCTGCCCCTTCGACATCTACGAGACGAACGACGGCGGCGTGGCGATCGCGGCGCCCTCCGATCCACAGTGGAAGATGCTCTGCGAAGCGATCGGGCGGTCCGACCTCATCGCCGACGAGCGCACCCAGAACGTCTTCGCGCGGCATGCG
>CALDCK010000358.1 GCA_937937315.1 uncultured bacterium | reverse complement strand
CAGCTCGAGCGCGGCGTCGACGCGGTCGTGGCCCAGGGCTACGACGCAGCCGGCCACACCGGCGCCATGGGGACCTTCTCCATCGTTCCTGCCGTGGTCGACATCGCCGGCGATACGCCGGTGATCGCGGCGGGCGGCGTGACGACGGGTCGCCACCTGGCTGCGGCCCTCTGCCTGGGTGCCTCGGGGGTCTGGCCGGGAACGCTCTGGCTGGCATCGCAGGAGTCCGACGTGGACCCCCTCGTCAAAGAGCGGATCCTCAGCGCAACCGGGGACGACACCACGCGCACCGCCTGCATCTCGGGCAAGACCATGCGCGTCCTCCGCTGCCCTTGGACCGAGGAGTGGGACGGACCCGACGCACCGTCCCTGCTCGAGACGCCCTACCAGATGCTCCTCAGCGCCGACTACCTGCAGGCCGCCAACGATCACCGGCGCGCCGA
This sequence comes from uncultured bacterium, assembly GCA_937937315.1. GTDB lineage: Bacteria > Myxococcota_A > UBA9160 > UBA9160 > SMWR01 > CALDCK01. Next base: position 3,731 of record CALDCK010000358.1, on the reverse strand, counting down.
CCTGATGACGGAGGCCGCGGGCCAGGGCGTGGGCTTCGTCCGCGAGGCCCGGGGAACCGGCGAGATCCTGCAGGCCATGATCGAGGAGGCACGAAGCATCTTCGCATCGCTCAGCGGCGCAGCCGGCCGGGCCTGAGTGCCAGGGAGCTTCCCCGTCCCCGTGCAACGCGAACGCCCCCCTTCCCTGCCCGACTGGGCCCGCCGGGGCCGCTCCGGCTGGCGCTACAACGGCAGCAAACGCCCGGAGTTCGCCGTGGAGCCGGCTCCCGGACAAGAATCCGTCTGGGACTACCCGCGCCCGCCGAAGCTGGCAGCCGACTCGCGCAGCGTGGCCGTGCGGGCCGGCGAGGTGTTGCTCGCCGAAACCCACGCCGCTTTCCGCATCTGCGAAACAGCCGCCCCGCCCACCTTCTACCTGCCTCCGGACGACGTACGCATGGCCTACCTGGAGCCCGTGTCCGGCTCCTCCCGCTGCGAGTGGAAGGGCGAGGCGGGGTACTGGGACGTCGTCACGCCCAGGCAGCGACTCGAGCGGGCCGCCTGGTCCTATCCGGACCCCTTCGCGGAGTTCGAGCCGATCCGCGGCTACCTCTGCTTCTACCCCGCCCTTCTCGAATGCTTCGTGGACGGCCAGCGCGTTCTTGCCCAGCCCGGCCGCTTCTACGGCGGCTGGGTCACGCCGGAGCTGGTGGGCCCGTTCAAGGGCGAGCCGGGATCGGAGGGCTGGTAGGCCCCGCTTCCGGGGCCGCTCCGCGCCTCACGCATTCATGGCGTAGGCACCGTCGAGCAGCTTCACATGCGCGTTCCAGACCCGCTCGTAGCGCTCCGCGTCGTGCACTGGCTTGCGCATCATCTCGCGGCACCTGGCCATCTGCACGTCGTTGCTGCTCGGCTGGCTCAGCAGTTGCAGCGCGAAGCCCGAGACGTCGCGCACCATGAACTCGAAGATCTGATCGAGCAGATCGTCGTCGATCGCGTAGAGGCGGGCGTTCTCGAGGATCAGCTGGGCGTACACCACCAGCGCGAAGATCTCTCCGCCGGCCAGCAGGAAATCCACGTCCTTCATCTGCTCGGGCCCGGGAGGCGCCGCCGCCAGCATCTCGCGAAACGCCTCGGTCTGCTCGAAGAAGACCCGCACGTTCGGCAGATCGACGCCCTCGAAGGCCCGCCGGTAGTCGTGGAAGCGGATCTGGCCCAACCCCCGGGCACTGCCCTGATGGAACAGGAAGTCGTCGTTGCGGTCGTGGTCCTGGCGCTCGATCTCGGGGTACTCACCGGGGTTGAAGAAGAAGTTGGGCATGAACTTCGCGATCAGCGCGACGTTTACGTGCACCGTGCCCTCCAGCTTGGGAAGCGCCCGGATGTCGACGGCGGCCTGGCTGAAGTACATGTCCTTCTCGAAGCCCTTGGCCGCGATCGCGTCCCAGAGCAGGTCGATCACGGCCTCGCCCTGGGTTGTGACCTTCATCTTGACCATCGGGTTGTAGAGCAGGTAGCGGCGATCCTCGGACGAGGCGCTGCGCATGTAGTCGGCGGCGCGGAGGGCGAAGAGCTTCATCGCAACCAGCCGCGCGGTTCCCTCGACGAACATGCGGCGCACGTGCGACATGTCCGTCACGCGCATGCCGTAGAGCGTGCGATTGTGGGCGTGCGTGATCGCCTCGTAGAGCGCGTGGGTGCAGATGCCGATCGAGGCCCAGCCCAGGTTGTACTTGCCGACGTTCACCGTGTTGAGCGCCGCGTTCCAGGCCTCGCGACCGCGGTGCAGGATGTCGGCCTCCCGCACCGGGTAGTCCCGCAACTCGAACTCGGAGACGTAGTTCTGGCTCGCTACCACATTCTGCACCAGGTGGTAGTTCGGATGGCGGGGATCGGCGGCGAAGAAGACGTACTCGTCGCTGTCCTCGAAGCGGCCGAAGGTGGAGACGATGGCCGCCTCGTTGCCGTTTCCGATGTAGTACTTGCGGCCGTTGGCGCGCCAGCCGTCTCCGTCGCGCGTCAGCACCATGTCCGTGGAGTAGATGTCGGCGCCGTGGGTCTTCTCGGAGAGGCCGAACGCGAAGATACCGCCCTCCTCCAGAGCCCGGGCGGCGCGCTCGCGGAGCGCCTCGTTGCCGCTCATCCAGATGGGCCCGAGGCCCAGAACCGAGACCTGCCACGTGTACCAGTACTGGAGCCCGTAGAAGCCCAGGATCTCGGCGAACTCACAGTTGCGCCAGGTGTCCCAACGCACGTCCGGAGCGCCCTCACCTGCGGGCGTGCACATGGACGCGAAAACGCGCTCCTTGCGCACGAACTCCAGGAAGTCCGCGTACCAGGGCCGGGCGTAGTAGTCCTCGAGGAGCTTCGCCTTCCCCTTGCCCTCGAAGAACTCGACGGTCTTGTGCATGATTTCGGAGGAGCGCGCATCCGGATAGGCGCGATCGAGGTTCTTCGGGTCGAGCAGGATCATGGCTTCTCCTTGCCGGGCTTCGCGCCCCTGTGCTCCGCAGGAGAGTAGCCGCCCGCGGCAGGCATGGCGTCGCCCCGCTATGCTCCTCGGCGAGCCGCGAGTGGGCACCGAGGGAAGCACCTCGTGAGCAGTTCCAAGACGCCCCCCCCGAACCCGCCGACGAGTCCCACGCACCCGCCGGCCGTGAATACGCCGGACGCCGTCCTCATCGTGGACGACAACACGGCCATCCACCAGATGCTCCAGGGCGCCCTGCAGCGGGACGGCTCCCGTCGGCTGGTCAGCGTCAAGAGCGCCCGAGAGGCCCGCGAGCGCCTGCTGGCGTCCCGCTTCGACGTGGTCGTCACCGACATCAGCATGCCCGACGAGGACGGCTTGAGCCTCATGCGCTGGGCGGCCGAGCACTGTCCCGACCCGGACTGGATCGTGCTGACCGGCCACGGCACGCTGGATGCCGCCATTCAGGCCCTTCAGCTGGGAGCCTTCGACTTCTTCACCAAGCCCCTCGAGAGCCTGACCGCGCTGGACCACAGCGTGTCGAACGCGATCGAGCGGCGCCGGCTGGTGCACGAGGGGCATCGGCTTCACCGAGAGCTCGAGGGCGCGAACGAGGAGCTGAAGGAGAAGATCGGTCAACTCGAGAGCGCGTGCCGCCTCCTGGGGGAGCAGGCAGAGACGATCCACGCGGATCTGCGCCGGGCCAGCGTCATCCAACGCGCCCTGCTTCCCCGGAAGGCTCCGGAGCTCGGCAGCTTCGCGGTCCGGGCGCTCTACCGTCCCTCCGAAGTCGTGGGCGGCGACCTCTACGACGTGATCCGGGTCGACTCGCATCGCACGGCGCTGGTACTGGCCGATGCGGCAGGCCATGGGCTCAGCGCAGCGATGCTCGCAGTGGTCTTCCGTCAGCAGCTACGCCTCGTTGACTCCGACACGCGGCAGGTCCTCGAGCCTTCCGAGGTGCTCGAGCGAGTGAACCGAGCCCTCGCTGAGGATTTCGCCGCGCCCTCGCTCTTCATCACCGCGGCCTACGCACTACTCGACACGCGGTCGGGGACGCTTTGCGCGGCCTCGGCGGGCCACACGCCGCTGCTCGTGCGGCGTGGCCGCGGCGAGATCGACCGCATCCCTTCCACCGGTCCTGCGCTCGGCCTCTACGAGAACGCACGCTTCGGCCAGCAGGAGCTGGAGCTGCACCCGGGCGATCTTCTGCTGCTCCACTCGGACGGCGCCTACGAGGTTCTCGACAGCGATCACGGGAAGCCCCTCGAAGCCGTCGAGC
>CALDCK010000357.1 GCA_937937315.1 uncultured bacterium | reverse complement strand
TCGACGTCGACGTCGCCGCCGATGTCCACGCGATCCTGACCTGCGAGACCCTCGGCAAGCGCACGCGAGCCGCCCTTGGAGCACTCGAATCCGACGCGGTGCGCCCGGTGGCCGAGAGCCCGAGCGGAGGCCCGCGGACGTGAACCGGCTCGAGCTCCTGGCATTGCGCGGCGTTCCGGCCGTCGCACCGGGCGACGACCTCGCGGCACTCCTCCTCGAGGCGGCGGGTCGATTCGGGCTCGAGCTCGGCGGCGGCGTGCTCGTGGTGTGCCAGAAGGTGGTGTCGAAGGCCGAAGGCAGGGTCGTGGCCCTCGCGGAGGTCACGCCCTCGGCCGAGGCCCTGGCCATCGCCGAGGAGGACGGGAAGGACGCCCGCCAGGTCGAGCTCGTGTTGCGCGAGAGTCGACGGATCGTGCGACGCGGCCGCGGCGTGATCATCTGCGAAACACATCACGGCTTCGTGTGTGCCAACGCCGGGGTCGACCTCTCGAATGCCACGGGTCCGGACCACGCGGTACTGCTCCCCGAGGATCCCGATGCATCCGCCCGGAGGCTCCGAGACGCCCTGATGGCCCGGGGGACGGGCCCCCTCGGCGTCGTCGTGAGCGACACCTTCGGCCGGCCCTGGCGCGAAGGACTGGTCGACGTCGCCCTCGGCTGCGCGGGCTTTCGTCCGATCGACGATCAGCGCGGCGGGCCGGATCTGGCGGGACGAATCCTCGAGGTCACTGCTGCAGCGACGGCGGACCAGCTCGCCGCCGCCGCGGGCCTGCTGATGCCGAAGCGATCCGGCGTACCGGCGGTGCTGGTCCGGGGCCTCGATCCCTCGGGAGACGGCAGCGTGAGCGACACCCTGCGCGATCCGGAGACCGATCTCTTCCGCTAGACGGACCCGCGCCCCTCGTCGATGGCGCGCCAGAGCTCCGCCATGCCGATCCCGCTCGTCGCCGATGTCGCGATCACCGCGGCGGTCGAAGCGCCGATCTCGCCCCGCAGCACCTTCACCCGCTGGGCGCGACGCATCGGCTTGAGCTTGTCCGACTTCGTCAGGGCGACGAGGGCGGGGATCCGGCGCTCGGTGAGCCACTCGAGGAGCAGGCGCTCGTCTTCGCCCCAGTCGCGGCGCAGGTCCTGGAGGAGGACCGCGGTGCGCAGGGTGATCCGGCCATCCAGGTACGACTCGATGAGGGGTCGCCAACGCGCGCGCTCGCTGCGCGAAACCTTTGCGTAGCCGTAGCCCGGCAGATCGACCAGCCACGTCTCGCCAGAGCTGCGCTCGATCCGGTACCAGTGCAGCAGCCGGGTCTTCCCGGGCGAGGAGCTGGTGCGGGCGAGAGCCCGCCGCCCCACGAGACGGTTGAGCAGGCTCGACTTCCCGACGTTCGAGCGCCCCAGGAACGCCACCTCGGGCTCGCCCGGCTCGGGAAACTGAGCGGGGCTCGCCGCCGCGGCCATCCACTCAGCCCTCAGGACGCGTACCGCTCCCGCCATGGGGTGCGGGTAGCGATGCCAGCCTCGCGTGTCAACCGGAGAGCTACTCGCAAGTGCCTGGAATCGTGCGGATTTCCTGGGCGCCGGCCTTTGACCGCGTCCGGGGCATCGGATACTCTGCCTCCATGTCGAAGGGCGTTCAGATCGCCGGTGGTGCGACAGTGATCGCCCTGCTGCTGGGTTGGTATGCAATCACCCAGCTCGAGGACGGCGCCGCCTTCACCTACTATCAGTCGTTGACCGAGTTCCAGGCCGCGGCGGCGGAGCGGGATACGGGCCAGGCCCGGGTGCACGGCTACGTCGCCCTGGGCTCGATCGAACGGGACGTGCCGGGGCGGCAGGTCCGCTTCGCGATCCAGAACGACCCGCCCCACGGCGGCGGCGCTGCGGACGCACTGCTGCCCGTCACCTTCGGAAGCCTCGAGACGCCGGACCTCTTCAAGGACGGCGCCGAGGTCGTGTTGGAGGGACGCCTCGTCTCCGGCGACGATGCGGCCCGCTTCCACGCCGACAAGCTCTTCGCGAAGTGTCCGTCGAAGTTCGAGGGCGCCGAGCCCACACGCGCCGCGCTCAACTGATCCGAGGAGCGCCTTCCCACGCGCTCCAAGGGGTCTTCGAGGTTCCCGCATGTCCGACATCGGAGCTGCCTGCCTGCGCTTCGCCCTGCTCATCGCCGTCGCCGGGCTGTCCGCCGCGATCTACGCCGGGATGTCACGACGCCCGGACTGGACGCGCGTCGCCGAGCGCAGCATGGTGGTGGTGAGCGCCTTCACGACCGTCGCGATCGGCGCCCTGTTCTACGCCTTCGTCGCCTGCGACTTCCAGCTCGTCTACGTGGCCTCGCACTCGGCCCGGAGCATGTCCCTCCCCTATCGGATCGCGGCGCTGTGGGGCGGCCAGGCGGGCTCGCTCCTGCTCTGGCTCTTCATGCTCTGCGCCTACGCGACGGCGTGCATCGTCGGCAACCGACGCCAGAACCGCGCGCTCATGTCCTGGGTGACCGCGGTACTGCTCGCGAACACCATCTTCTTCCTCGTGCTCCTCATCTTCGTCACGGATCCCTTCGAGAAGCTCCCGCCGGGTCACGTCCTGTCCGACGGCTCTGGGCTGAATCCGCTGCTCCAGCACCCCGTGATGATGATCCACCCCCTGATGCTCTACACGGGACTCGTCGGATTCGTCGTTCCCTACGCCTTCGCCTTCGCTGCGCTGGTAACCGGCGAGCTCGGCACGGCCTGGTTTCGCACGACCCGGCGCTGGACGCTCTTTCCCTGGCTCTTCCTGTCCATCGGCATCATCCTCGGCGGCCGCTGGGCCTACGAGGTGCTGGGCTGGGGCGGTTACTGGGCCTGGGACCCGGTCGAGAACGCCTCCTTCATGCCCTGGCTCGCAGCGACCGCGTATCTCCACTCGGTGATGATCCAGGAGAAGCGCGACATGCTGAAGACCTGGAATCTGCTGCTGATCGGGCTCACCTACACGCTCTGCCTCTTCGGCACCTTCCTCACCCGCAGTGGCATCGTGCAGTCGGTGCACTCCTTCGCGCAGACCCCCATCTTCACCACGGTCTTCCTGGCCTACGTCACCGTCACGGCCTGCGTCTTCCTCGCCGCCCTGCTCTACCGGCGCGAGGGGATCCGGAGTGAGCACAAGCTCGAATCGGTGCTCTCCCGGGAAGCGAGCTTCCTGCTCAACAACTGGGTCTTCATCGCGATCCTGATGGTCGTGTTCTGGGGCACGCTCTTCCCGGTCTTCTCCGAGGCCGCGACCGGCAACCGCATCGCGGTCGGTCCGAAGTTCTTCAACACCATGGGTGGACCGCTGGCCCTGCTCCTGCTGCTGCTCACCGGAGTCGGTCCGCTCATCGCCTGGCGCCGCGCGTCGCCGGCGAATCTGCGGAGACAATTCGTCTGGCCCACGGTCGGCGGGCTGGTCACCGGCGTCGCGGTCGGCGTCCTGGTCGGGAGCCGCCTCACCTTCTACTCCCTCGTAGCCTGGAGCCTCTGCGGCTTCGTCGTGACGACCATCGTGCAGGAGTACACCCGCGCCATTCGCGCTCGGGTCGCGAAGGGCGAGGAGAACGCCTTCCAGGCCTTCGCGGCGCTGCTCCGCAAGAACCAGCAGCGCTACGGCGGCTACATCGTGCACCTCGGCGCCGTCCTCATCCTGATGGGCGCAACGGGCTCGGTGCTCAACGAGGAGCGCCTCGAGAACGTCCAGCCCGGTGCCGAGATGCAGATCCACGACTACCGGCTCCGCTACCTGACGGCCGAGGCCATCCCGCGCCAGCATTACGGCGGCGCCGTCGCGCGGCTCGCGCTCTACCAGGCCGGCGAGCCCCTCGGCGTCATGGTGCCCGAGAAGCGGATGTACTGGCTCGAGCAGCAGCCCGCGTCGATTCCCTCGGTCCACTCGACGCTCCAGGAGGATCTCTACGTGATCCTGACTGCGGTGGAGTCCGACGGGTCGGCGACGTTCAAGGTCTATCGGAACCCCCTCGTCAACTGGATCTGGATCGGCGGCGTCGTGTTCGTGGTCGGAACGATCGCGGTGATGTGGCCGCATCGCGGCGAGCGGCGACGCGAATGAACGCTGCGCTGCGCAGCGCTGTCGCCGGAGCCGCCGTCCTTGCCTTCGCCCTGATCGCCCAGGCTCAGGAGAGCGCACCGGAGCCGCCCACCGGCGAGGCGCGAATCGAGGTGACCCTCGTCCACGACGGGGGCGCGGAGGCGGTCGCCGGCGTCGAGGTGATCCTCTACTCCCTCTCGCCCTCCGGCGACCCCGGACTCCGCCGCGAGCGCACCGACGCCGAGGGGCGTGCCGCCTTCGACGGGCTCTCGAACGACCCGGACGTCGTGTACCTGGTCGGGACCCGCATCGCCGGGGTTCCCTTCGGCACCCGCTTCGCCTTCGAGCGTGACGAGCAGTCGCGAGCGGTGGAGATCCAGGTCTCCGATCCGAACGCGGATGCCAGCGCCGTCGCGCCGGGTGAGACCCGACTGCGGCTGGAGCCGGGCTGCAGCGACCTGCGGGTCCATCACACCCACGCCCTCCACAACCGCTCGGAGCGAGTCGTCTACGTCGCGCCTGCGCTACGAGGCGAGGCGATTCCCCTGCTCGAGCTCGATCTGCCCGAGAGCGCGAGCCCGATCGAGACGCCCCTCGGCGCGGGCGGCGACAGCTTCGAACGGAACGGACGAAACCTGCGCTTCTGGGGACCGCTCTACCCGGGCGTGCAGGAGATCGAGTTCGGCTACGGCGTTCCCCTCTTGCCCAGCACGGAGCTGGAGATGCGCTTCCTCCAGGGCACCGAGCGGGTGAGCGTCTTCACACCTTCGGGGGGGATCGAGATCATCGGCGAGACGCTCCGCTCCGATGGGGAGCTTCCGCTCCCCTCGGGCCCGCACCGGGTGCAACGCAGCGGGGCGCTCGCGCCCGGCGCGAGCCTGGCGCTGGCTGTTTCCGCCGATGCCTCGGTCGCACCTGCCGACCTGCAGCTGGCGGAGTCGCGCCTCTGGCTCGAGCTCGACGACGCCGCCCTCGACGTGAACGAGCAGCATCAGGTGAGCAACGACGGGCCTGAGGCGATCCAATCCTCGACGGGCTCCCCGCTCCTCTGCCTTCCCCTCCCCCCCGAGGCCGCCGACGTGCGCTTCGGCACCCCGTCGCCGGATCTGGCCATCACCCGGGACCCCTCCGGCGCCCTGGCCGTCTACGGGCCCCTGCCGCCCGGCGAGTCGACCCTGTCACTGCGCTATCGCATGCCGGCCTCGGACCAGCCCTTCGCCTTCCAGCGCACCTTCGCGACCGAGGTGCAGCTTCTGACGGTTCTCGTGGCCGACACCGGGATCGCACTCCACTCGGAACGCCTCCATCCCCGGCGGCCCGTCCGCACCGAGGATCGCGCCTATCTGCACCTCGAGGGCTTCGCGATCGGAGCCGAGGAAGTCGTCGAGCTGGACCTCGAGCGCCTGCCTCGGAGTGGCGGAGTCCCCCGCATCGCGTCGATCGGATTCGTGGTGGCCGTCGCCTTCGCCTCGGTCTTCTTCCTGGCCGCTCCGTTGCGCGGCTCCGCGGCCTCGGAGGCGCCCGCCGTGCGGGAGCCGGCCCAGGCCATCGAGCGCCAGGCCCTCTACCACGCGATCGAGGCCCTCGACGAGGACTTCGAGACCGGGAAGATCTCCCAGGCCGATCACGCACAAATGCGGGAGGAGATGAGGGCTCGGGCCGTCCTGCTGCTGCAGTCGGAACGCGCGGAGACCGCTCCGCCCGCGGATCCGGTCACACCGGCCCAGGCCCGCCAGGACGCGCCGGCCCCGGTATGTGCCGCCTGCGGGGCACCCTCCCAGTCCGGGGACCGCTTCTGCGCCCAGTGCGGCGCCCCTCTCTCCTGCCCGGGCTGCGACGCGCCCCTTCGGGCCGGAGATCGCTTCTGCTCCCGGTGCGGCCACGCCCTCGCAGCGTCGGAGCCCCCGTCGGCGTGAGCCGCTCCACTGTCTCGGCGCGCGGCCTCGTGAAGCGCTTCGGGCACGCGGCGGCGCTCCGTGGCATCGACCTGGAGGTGCCGGAGGGCACCACCCTCGCCGTGCTGGGCGCCAATGGCGCGGGCAAGTCGACGCTCCTGCGCATCGTCGCGGGTCTCGCTCGACCGAGCACTGGCCGGGTCGAAGTCGCCGGGCACCCCGCCACCCACCACGAGGCGAGACGGCAGGTGGGCTACGTAGGTCACGCAACCCTGCTCTACCCCTCCCTGACCGCGCGGGAGAACCTGATCTTCGCCGCACGGCTCTATGGGCTGCAGGACCCGGGCGAGTGCGCCGACCGGGCGCTGGACCGGGAGGGCCTGGCCGAGGTCGCCGGGCGTCTGGCCGCCGGCTTCTCCCGCGGCATGGCGCAGCGCCTGTCGATTGCACGGGGCCTGATCCACGACCCCGCCGTCGTGCTGCTCGACGAGCCCTACACCGGCCTCGACCTCGCCTCGGCCGAGCGTCTGGCCCGGCGCCTGAGCGATCTGCGCGGGAGCCACACGGTGGTCTGGGTCACCCACGACCCGGAGCGGGCGGCGCGGTACAGCGACGCCGCGATCGTGCTCTCCCAGGGGAGGATCGCCCTGCGCGCCGCCGCGGAGACACTGGATGCCCCCTCCCTCGAGGCGGCCCTCGGTGCACCGGATACCGCCGCATGAACGTCTTCCTCGCCGTGCTGTGGAAGGATCTCGTCACGGAGTGGCGGGGCCGCGACCGATCGGTTGCCATGTTGGTCTTCTGCCTGCTGGTCGTGGTGGTCTTCCACTTCGCCCTACCCGGCGGGGCCACCCGCGAGACCCAGGAGCTCGCGCCGGGGCTGCTCTGGGTCGCCTACGTCTTCGCCGCAGTGCTCGGCCTCAACCGGGCCTTCTCCGTCGAGCTCGAGAACGACGCCCTCACAGGGCTCGCCCTCGTGCCCCGTGACCGCGGCTGGGTGTTCCTCGGCAAGGCCGGGGCCAGCTTCGTGATTCTCGGCATCGTGCAGGCGATCACCGCGCTGGTCTTTGGCCTGGTGTTCGAGATCGGCAGCCTCGGCGACGTGCTCCCCCTCTGCGGCATCGTCGCCCTCGGATCGATCGGGCTGTGCTCGGTAGGCACGCTGCTCGGCGCGGTCGCCGTGCGCACGCGCTTCCGCGAGATCATGCTGCCGCTGCTGCTCCTGCCCCTGCTGATGCCGATCCTCTCCGGATCGGTCCGGGCCACCACCGAGCTGATCCTGAACGGACAGGTGCCCTTCGAGCCCGTCCAGCTCCTGATCGTGGCCGATGCGGTCTACCTGATCGCATCCTTCGTGGGCTTCGACTACGTACTCGACGAGTAGGAGCGGCGCCGGCGATTCGCCCCAGAAATGGGGCTCGAAGCCCCGGAATCGAGACAAATCCGTGGGGATTCGAGTCGTTGCCCGGCCCCCGAGGGCGTCACTTCGAGCCACCGGTTGACAAACGCCGGTCGCGGGAAGTATAAGCGGTTAGCTTTCCGAGCTGCGGTTTCCCAGGCGGGTGCGCACTCCCGAGCACTCGTCTCCTGATTCCATCCAAATCGGGGCGACCGCAGCGCTCTCGCGAACCCTACGAAAAAAATTTCGTGGCTACCGGCCCAGCCGGCAGAACACGGAAGGATACTTCTCTCGATGTGGACGGCCCCCCACGCCCGCAAGGCCGGCGAATCCATCGCAGGCGCGCAGCTGTGCGGCAATCGCACGGTCACACTGCGCAGCTCGCCTCGGATTCGCCAGACCCGGCGCAGGGGTGGCATGGAGCTTGCGAACCCTTCCGCACAGGCCTCGGACGGGTTCGGCTGCGCCACCTTCATGGAGCGCAAGTGCGAGGCCTAGGAGGCGGTCCGAACCAAGGGATGGCCAGTATGAAACGCGGCGTTGGGTACTGTGAGAACACGGATTGCGAGGACTACGCCAAGGGCGTCTTTCTCCTCAATCACGGTGACACCTTCTACTGCCCGCGATGCCGGCAGCTCGGGAAGGTGGAGAAGGAGCGCGGCTTCTACACCGGGAACACGGACATCTTCAAAGAGGTCCGCGTCGAGTACAACTTCGATCCGATCAACAGCGTCTACCGCGAGATCGCGATCGTCCGCGACGAGAGCCTCTGGGGCCGCAACAACGTCTACACGCTCCAGTCGCCCCTGATCAAGACCGAGAAGCGGGCGCTGAAGGTGGCCGAGGCGATCCTCGCGAACCTCAACCGCTACCGCGGTCTCCTGAACGGCGACGACATCCCCCGGACGACGGAGATCATCCTCTCCTTCGACGACGGGTTCGAGGACTTCTCGCGAAAGCTCCAGCAGCTGAGCAAGGAGTGGGAGGCAAGCGGCCTCCGGGAGAACCACCGCTAGATCCGGGTCGAGCCCGGATCGGGCTCGTGATCGACTTCGTTCGCCTCCAGCTCACGGGGAGAGGCGCGTGCGGAGGTCGATTGCCATTCCGGCGAGGATTGCGCCCAGGCCCTGACGCTCGTGGCGGAGTCGCGGCGTCGGCGGGGAATCGAGGGCGTCGGCGAGCGGGCCGCGAAACCAGGGGAAGAGGGTCGCCGGCGGGTGCCGCGGGTCGAACCAGCCGACCCGAGGGGTCTCGGCGCTCGGCCGCAGGTGCCCTCCGACCGCCGTGCAGCGGTAGATCCGGGCGGTGTGGGGCCGAAAGCCCGAGCGCACGTACTCGGCGACGCAGGCCTCGACCCGAGCCTCGATCCCGGTCTCCTCGCGCACCTCGCGCACGACGGCGTGATCTCCATCCTCGCCCGGCAGGGCGTTGCCGCCCGGGAGCTCCCAGCCGCGGAGCTCGGCACGCAGGGCCAACAGCACGCCCTCGTCGCCGAACACGGCAGCCTGATGGACGACGAGCGGCTCGTTCTCGGCGATTCGCGGGGCGGCGAGTCCCCACCACGCCAGTCGCGCGTAGCTCGGCACCAGCAGCGCCAGGCGTCGCGCGAGCGACTCGTCGCTCACTCGATGATCTTGTTGAGGGGGTACTCGACGATGCCGCGGGCGCCGGCCTCGCGCAGACGCGGCAAGAGCTCGGTGACGACGCTCTCCACGATCACGGTATTGATCGCGACCCAGGCCTCGTCGGCGAGGGTGGAGATCGTGGGAGTCCCCAGCGCCGGCAGGAGATCGAGGATCCCGTCGAGGTGGGCCTTCGGAACGTTCATCATCAGGCCGACCCGGTCCGCGGCCCGGATGGCGCCCTGCAGGAGCATCACCATGCGCTCCATCTTCTGGCGCTTCCAATCATTGGCGTACGAATCGCGATTCGCAATGAAGCGCGGCGTGCTCTCGAGGACGACGTCGAGCACTCGCAGATTGTTCGCACGCAGACTCGAGCCGGTCTCCGTCACGTCAACGATCGCATCGGCCAGGATCGGCGGCTTCACC
>CALDCK010000356.1 GCA_937937315.1 uncultured bacterium | reverse complement strand
GTGCGGAGCTTCGCCGACGCAAAGGAGGCCGACGAGGCGGCATTTCGGCGCTTCTTCGCCGGGATGATCGATCGCGGGATCTACCTCGCGCCCTCGCCCTACGAGGCGGGATTCGTCTCCCTGGCCCACCGGCCTGCGGACATCGACGTCACCCTCGAAGCCGCCCACAAGGCCCTGCGCCGGGTCGCCGCGGGCTCACGCTGAGTCCCCCCAGCCTCCCGGAAGCCGGCCCCCGGTCGGGCGAACTCGATCCGGCTTGGCTATCGTGCGCCCCGTTCTGGGGCCGGGAGACATGGATCCGGCCCTTCTTCTCGCACCACAATTCATTCTCCCGCCGGTTCCGATCCGGTGCGGACGCGCGGCCGCGTTGACGGGCCAACCGAGCGACGATCAGGACAGCGAGCGGCAGCGCACTGCGCGGCGCCAGGGGCTCGCGTACCAGGGCGCGTTCGAGGCAGTGATCGCGGTCCTCATCGCCTCGGGGCTCGGGCTCTGGGCGGATGGGCACTTCGGAACCTCTCCCTGGTGTCTGCTCGTCGGCACCGTCATCGGCTTCGGATCCTTCGTACTTCGGCTGTTGCGCCTCGGTCGGCGGCTGAACGCGTCGGATCCGGGCGACGAAGATCAGTGACTGTCATGGCCATCGACCCCATCGAGCGCACCAATCTCAAGCTCTCCGCCGGCGCCATCGCCGCGTCGCTCCTGGTGGCGACGCCCGCCTTCGCCCTGAGCCTGGCCGTGGGAGCCGCCCTCGAAGCCTTCAACTTTCGTGGGCTGCGGCGCGCGTCCCAGTTCCTGTTCTGGGGGGAGATTCGCGGTGGCGGCCCCTGGATCGGCGTCTATGGGCTGCGCTTCGGTGTGCTGGTGATCGGCATCGGCTCGGCCCTCTATTTCGGGGCCGACCCGGTCGGTCTGCTGATCGGGCTCTCCCTCATCATGCCCGCGGCGGTGATCGAAGCCTGGCGCGCGCGTCCCGTGGTGGATCCCGCGGCGCCTGCTCTCGCACCGGACGACGAGGCGTGGGAACGCTGGAACCCCTGGCTCGCGCGCGAACGCGATCCGATCGAGGACGAAGGATGATCTTCCACGAGCTCGAGCACCTCATCCACGTTCCCTGGGTAGTCCAGGCGGCGTTGCTCTCGGGAGTACTGCTGGTCTTGGCTGGTCTCATGGTCCGGCGTCGCAGCGCAACGCCGGACGGCGGAGTGATGCCCGACGAGGGCATATCGATCCGCAACCTCGTCGAGGTGCTGGTGGAGTGGCTGGCCGGCATGGCCCAGGACCGCATGGGCCCGGACTGGCGGCGCTACTTCCCGATCGTCGGCACGATGTTCTTCTTCATCCTCGTGTCGAACCTGATGGGACTCATTCCGGGCCTCGACGGTGCCACGAGCGACGTCAACACGACGGCCGCATGGGCCGTGATCTCCTGGATCTTCTATACGGCGATCGGGATCGCGAAGCACAAGCACAAGTACCTGATCAAGTTCCTCGGGCCGAGCTTCTTCGAGAAGGAGATCGCAGGCCGCCACGTGCATTTCCGCCTGCTGGCGCCGGTCTTCTTCCTGCTCGAGGTTCCCCTCGACCTGGCGCGGATGCTCACCCTGGCGATTCGACTTCTCGCGAACATGTTCGCCGACCACACCGTCGTGGGCGTCTGGCTGAGCTTGGTTCCCATCGGCGTGCCGGCGATCTTCATGGGCCTGGGCCTCGTGATCTCGTTCCTCCAGGCCTTCATCTTCGCTCTACTCACCATGATCTACATCGGCCTCGCGCTCGACGAGCCCCACTGAGGGGCGGTCGGCGCTGGGCCCGAACTCTCACCAAGGAGAAAGACAACTCATGCGCATGCGAAAATTCGGATCGATGCTTCTCTGGACCGTCGTCCTCGTCCTGCTGCCGATGGCGGCCTTCGCCGAGGATGGAAGCGGCGGCGGGAGCTGGGGCTACGCACTGGGCGCCGGCCTTGCCGTGGGCCTCGCCGGTCTCGGCTGCGGCATCGGCCAGGGCCTGACGGCGGGCAACACGACCGCAGGGATCGCCCGCAACCCGGGCGCCGCCGGTGCGATGTTCACCAACTTCATCCTCGGGATGGTGCTGATCGAGTCCATCGCGATCTACGGCCTGGTCATCGCCTTCCTCCTCCAGGGGAAGATCTGACCGACCCAGGCCGGTCTCGATCTCCGAGGGACGCCGGGCGGAAGCGCGGTGCAGGTCTCACCCCGTTGAATTCCTGCACCGCAACCAAGCCTCCGCCCGGCGACCCGGAACCCGCCCGACCCCCGGTCCCGTTAGAGGGGTATGGCGGGCGTGCCCGAAGGCACAGCGGATCCTATGAGCAAGGCGTGTGCCAGCCGGCGTCGAGCGTCGGAGTGGCCGGAAGTGCGCGTCGTGTCGCGTGTCTTCGAAACGCGGTGGCGGTAGGTCGGGCATCTCGTGAACGACGCGAGGACGCGTCGTGAACGCGGGGTCACTGATCACCCTCGAAGGGATCGACGGTTGTGGGAAGACGACCCAGCTTCCCGCCATCGCCGAGGCTCTCGGGCAGAGCGGTCGCGACGTGCTCGAAACCCGCGAGCCGACCGACGGGGCCTGGGGCCAACGCATCCGCAGCATGGCGCGCAGCGGCGAGCTCGTGGCGCCGCAGGAAGAGCTCCGTTGGTTCGTGGAGGACCGTCGCGAGCACGTCGAGCAGGTGATCGCGCCCGCTCTGGCGCGGGGTCAGGTCGTCGTGTGCGACCGCTACTTCCTCTCCAGCGTGGCCTACCAGGGTGCGCGTGGACTCGACTGGGAGGCGATCCTCGACGAGAGCGAGCGGACCTTCCCGCACCCCGACCTGGCGCTGATCTTCGAGCTCTCTCCGGCTCGGGCCCTCGAGCGGGTGCGCGCGCGGGCCGGGACTCCGGAGCCCGCCTTCGAACGCGAGCCCTACCTGGAGCGGGTGGCGGCGATCTTCGCCGCCGTGGAGCGCCCCTACGTCCGGCGGATCGATGGGAGCGGCCCCCCGGAAGCGGTACGCCAGGCCGCATTGGCGCTGCTCTCCGACTGACGCAGCCGCGGGGTCGCGTCGGCGCCCTCTCCGCGCGACGCGCCGGCCCGAACCGCACCCATCGTGCTCTCCGCTTGACGCGGCGCCCTCGACGGCGGCAAGGTGTCGGGCCCCGTCGCCAGGAGTAGCCCATGAGCAGTGCCCCCCGTTCCGTCGATCCGGACCGCCTGAAGGCCTTTTCGAAGCAGGTCTTCGGCGCCCTGGAAGGCGCGATGACGTCGGCAATGATTCATCTGGGCGATCGACTCGGGCTCTACCGGGTGATGGCCGACGCGGCCGAGCCCATGAGCAGCGCCGAGCTGGCAGAGCGCAGCGAGCTCCACGAGCGCTGGGTGCGCGAGTGGCTCCACGCCCAGGGCGCCGCCGGCGTGCTCGACTACGTGGGCGATGGGCGCTTCGTCCTGACCCCCGAGGCAGAGGTAGTGCTGGCGAACGAGCAGCACCCGGCCTTCGGCTGCGGTCTCTTCTCGTCCCTCCCCAATACGCTCTCCGTGTTGGACCAACTGCCCGAGGCATTCCGCAGCGGAGTCGGCCTCGACTACGACGCCTTCGGGTCCGAGGGAGCGCGAGGGGTCGAGCGTGGCTTTGCGCCCTGGTACCGCGCGCTGCTCGTCCCGATGGCCTTGCCTCGCATCGAAGGCCTGGTGCCGGCGCTCGAGACCGGGATCCGGGTGGCGGACGTCGGCTGCGGCGGGGGCATCGCGTTGATCGAGATGGCGAAGGCCTTCCCCCGCTCCGAGTTCCACGGCTACGACGTGTCGAAGTTCGCACTCGAGCGGGCCGAGGGAAACCGGAAGGAGGCCGGAGTCGAGAACGTCGTCTTCCACGACCCGCGCGAGGAGCCCCTCCCCGACGACGGCAGCGTCGCCTTCGTGACGACCTTCGACTGCCTGCACGACATGACGGACCCGGCGAGTGTCATGCGGCAGATCCGCGGCGCGATCGCGCCCGACGGCATCTGGCTGATTGCCGACATCAAGGCGAAGGACGGCTACGAGGCCAACGTCGAGCAGAACCCCATGGCGGCGCTCATGCTCGGGACCTCGGTGCTCACCTGCATGTCCTCCGCCCTGTCGGAGCCCGGTGGCCTCGGGCTCGGCACCCTCGGCTTCCACGAAGACCTGGCGCGGCACATGACCGAAGAGGCCGGCTTCCGGCGCTTCGAGAACCTGGACCTCGGCCACCCGGTGAACGCCTTCTACGTCGTTCGCCCCTGACCGGCGGTGCCGGGAGCCGACCCGGGCGCCGGCGTCCGGCTCAGCCCCGGGAGCCCTCGCCAAAGAGGACCGGCGCCAGGGCCCGGCCGGTGTGGCTCATGGGGTGCTGGGCGACGGTCTCGGGAGTCCCCTCCACGACGATCTCGCCGCCCTTCTCGCCGCCTTCGGGTCCGAGATCGATCACGAAGTCGGCGGTCTTGATGACATCCGGATGGTGCTCGACCACCAGCACGGTATTGCCCAGGTCGACGAGGCGGTTGAGGACGTCGAGCAGGCGCTCGACATCGGCGAAGTGCAGGCCGGTCGTCGGCTCATCCAGGAGGAAGAGCGTGCGTCCCGTGCTGCGCCGGGAGAGCTCCCGGGCGAGCTTGATGCGTTGGGCCTCGCCACCGGAGAGGGTGGTCGCGGGCTGGCCGAGACGGATGTAGTCGAGCCCCACATCGTGGAGCGTCTGGAGCGGTCGCTTCACCGAGGCCACGTTCTCCATGAAGGAGAGAGCCTCGAGCACCGTCATGTCCAGGACCTCGGCGATGTTCCGGCCCTTGTAGGTCACCTCGAGGGTTTCCCGGTCGTAGCGCCGGCCGCCGCAGACCTCGCAGACGACGAAGAGGTCGGGCAGGAAGTGCATCTCGACACGGAGCGTTCCATCCCCCTGACACGCCTCGCAGCGGCCGCCCTTTACATTGAAGGAGAAGCGTCCAGGTGCGTAGCCGCGGACGCGTGCCTCGGGAACCTGGCTGAAGAGCTGACGGATTCCGCTGAGCACGCCGGTGTAGGTCGCGGGATTGCTGCGCGGAGTGCGGCCGATCGGCGCCTGGCTGACATCGATCACCTTGTCGACGTGCTCGAGGCCGGCGATCCGGTCGAAGCGGCCCGGGGTGGCGACGGCGCCGTGGAGGTGCGCGGCGAGGGCGCGATAGAGGGTGTCGGTGACGAGGGTGCTCTTCCCCGAGCCGGAGACGCCGGTCACGACGGTGAACAGACCGAGGGGGAGGCGGAAGGTGAGCTCCTTCAGGTTGTGCTCGCGACAGCCGGTGAGGACGATTGCCCGGTCTCCCGCCGGCCGGCGCCGAGGCGGAACGGGGATGCTGCGTCGTCCCGAGAGGTAGGCCCCGGTGAGCGACTCCGGATGCGCCAGGATCGACTCCGGCGGGCCTTCGGCGACGATGCGTCCGCCGTGGATGCCTGCGCCGGGCCCCATGTCGATGATGTGGTCGGCAGCGCGGATCGTCTCCTCGTCGTGCTCGACGACGAGGAGGGAATTGCCCAGGTCGCGCAGACGCAACAGGCTGGCGAGCAGGCGTTGGTTGTCGCGGGGATGGAGCCCGATGGAGGGCTCGTCGAGGATGTAGAGTACGCCCATCAGGCTGGCGCCAACCTGGGTCGCGAGGCGGATGCGCTGGGACTCGCCTCCGGAGAGCGTTCCGCTGGCGCGGTCGAGGGTGAGGTAGCCGAGGCCGACCTCGGAGAGGAAGTGCAGCCTCTCGCGGATCTCCTTCAGGATCCGCTCCGCGATCGTTCGCTCGGCGCGACCGAGGTCCAGCCCGTCGAGGAAGCGGGCCGCTTCGGAGATCGAGAGGTGGGTCAGCTCCTGGATCGCCGACCCGCCGACCCGCACGCTGCGCGCGAGCGCCCCAAGCCGCGACCCGCCGCAGGCCTCGCAGGGCAGCGCGCTCCGGTAGCGCTGGAGGGTCTCGCCCCCGGCCCCCTCGCTGCGGCGCTCGAGCTCTGCCAGCACGCCGTCGAAGCGCCGGGAGAAGGTCTCGCTGCGGCCGCGTCGCTCGATGGCGAAGGCGATCTCCCGGGCACCCGTGCCGTGGAGGAGTGCCTTGTGCACCCGTGGCGGCAGGGTCCGCCACGGGGTCTCGAGGGAGACGTCGAAGAACTCGGCCAGGGCCGCCAGCAGCTTCGCGTAGTAGCGCGGCGCGCTGCGGCCGCTCCAGGGTGCGATGGCTCCGTCCGCGAGTGACTTCGTGTCGTCCGGGACTACGAGAGCCGGATCGAAGACCTCGCGGGTGCCGAGGCCCGCGCACTCGGGGCAGGCGCCGTGGGGGCTGTTGAAGGAGAACGTGCGGGGCGCGATCTCGGGAAACGAGACGCCGCAGTCCACACAGGCGTTGCGCTCCGAGAGCAGCCACTCGTCGTCGGCGTCCGGATTCACGAGGGCGAGGCCGTCGGCCAGGCGCAGCGCCGTCTCGAGGGATTCGCCGACCCGGCTGCGCGCCGCCGCCTTCACTGCCAGACGATCGACCACGACCTCGATGGTGTGGCTTGCGTTCTTCGCCAGTGCGATGGTTTCGGAGAGGTCGCAGAGGGTCCCGTCGATCCGTGCGCGCACGAAGCCCTGGCGCTGCAGCCCCTCGAGGAGCTTGCGGAACGCGCCCTTCCGATCTCGCACGACCGGAGCGAGGATCGCGAGGCGGGTGCCCTCGTCGAGGTCCATCACGCGGTCGGTCATCTGCTGGACCGTCTGGCTCTCGATGGCGCGATCGCAGCTCGGGCAGTGGGGCCTTCCGATCCGGGCGTAGAGCAGCCGGAGGTGATCGTAGATCTCGGTGATGGTGCCGACGGTCGAGCGGGGGTTCTTCGTACCGGTCTTCTGCTCGATGGCGATCGCCGGAGAGAGGCCGTCGATCGAGTCGACGTCTGGCTTGCCCATCTGGTCGAGGAACTGTCGGGCGTAGGCGGAGAGGGACTCCACGTAGCGCCGCTGGCCCTCGGCGTAGAGCGTGTCGAAGGCCAGGGAGGACTTCCCGGAGCCCGACAGGCCCGTGACGACGACGAAGCGGTCCCGGGGGATCCGGATGTCGAGGTCCGCGAGATTGTGCTCCCTGGCCCCGCGGATCTCGATGTGGGTGGGGGCGTTCGCCAGGGGCGCGGTCACGGGGCTTCGGGCTCCTCGGCTCCGGCAATCGGGAAGGTCGGTGCCCCGAACTGCGCCGCGTCGGCGAAGTAGCCCCGGC
>CALDCK010000355.1 GCA_937937315.1 uncultured bacterium | reverse complement strand
CGGGCGCTGCGCCGCGCCGGCTGCCGCGACGCTACCCTCGTTGCACCGGAGGCCCTTCCCAGCGATACCGCGTCGTCCGACACCGTTCTATGTCGAGGCGACGTGATCCTCGACGAGCGCATCGTCGCCGCCCTCGCGGAGGGCAGCCGCGTGCTGGTCGTCGACCGCACGTTGGGCGCCGTGGCCGCGCGGGTCGGGCCCGAATGTGCGCGCGACGCCGTGGACGTGCTGCTGGGCCGACGTCCGACGGAGGCGCTCTCCCTGCCGACGCGCGCCCCGGAAGAGATGGCGCCGGCCTACCTGGCGAAGCTGCGGCGCTGGGAGCCGGCGACCGCCCACGCCGCGCGGGCGGAGCTCATCGGTGAGGTCGAGCGACGGACCTTCGCCGCCTCCTACAAGGGGGTGACCGACCTGGTGACGAAATGGGTGTGGCCGGCGCCCGCCGCCATTGCGACCCGCTTCTGCGCGAACCGGGGCATCACCCCGAATGCAGTCACGATCGCGAGCTGGGTGCTCGCACTCGCGGTGATCCCCCTCTTCGCCGAGGGCGCCTTTCTCATCGGACTGATCGCCGCCTGGGCGATGACCTTCCTCGACACCGTCGACGGAAAGCTCGCGCGGGTGACCCTCACCTCGAGTCGACTCGGAGACGTGCTCGACCACGGGCTCGACCTCCTCCATCCCCCGTTCTGGTACTTCGCCTGGGGGGTAGGCATCGGCGCGGCCAGCGAGCCGGTGACGATGATCGTCGTCGCCGGCTACGTCGTGGGGCGACTGCTCGAGGGCGTCTTCCTGGCGGCCTTCGAGCTCGAGACGCACTCGTGGAAGCCGATCGACGCGATGTTCCGCACCATCACCGCCCGTCGCAATCCCAACCTGATCCTCCTGAGTGTCGGCGCCATCGGCGGTCGGCCGGATCTCGGCCTGCTGATGGTGGCGCTGTGGACGCTGATCTCCCTCGGGTTCCACACCCTCCGCCTCCTGCAGGCCTTCGTCGCACGACGTCGCGGTGACGCAATCGTCGCCTGGGACCTGGTGGAGAACCAGCGGGATCCCACGTGAGACGAATCCACCGATTCTCGGTCGCCTGGGCACTCGCTCTCTGGGCGAGCGCCGCAGCCGGCGGGGGGCCGCCGGAGCCGGTCGATCCCACGGCGCGCCTGCCCCGCGGCAACGACGCCTCCGAGCAATGGGACCTGGCGGCCCACTTCGACACGGGCCACCGGCTCTACGCGCGCTTCCTGATCACGAACGAGGGGCCGGGCGACCGCACCGCCGTGGCGGTCGGACATCTGATCGAGCCCGACGGCCAGGTCGTGGCCTTCCGCAACGGTCGGCGCGAGGGCGCGTGGAAGCTGCGCGACGGCGGGCGCCACATCGAGATCGGCTCGAGCGTCCTCTCCTTCGACGAGACGGAGCGACGCTTCGAGGTCGACAACGACAAGCGCGGTATCAAGGTCCGCTTCGTCCTGCCCGCCGAAACCGGCCTGGCCGCGCCCGAAGGCAGCGTTCCCGGCCGCCTCGACCTCCTGAATCTGGCGAGCCCCGCTACCGGGAGCGTGTGGGTCACCGGCATGGATGCGCCGCGCGCTGTGAGCGGCCGTGCGCTCCTCACCCACAGCTGGAGCGAACGCCCCCCGAGCGACGGCCCGAATCGACGGATCGACTTCGCAAGCTTCGACGACGAGGCCCTCTTCCTCACGAGCTTCCAGAGCCCCGCCGGGGACGTCCGCACCTGGCTGGCGATTGCGACCGAGGCAGGCCTGGCCTCGCACCCGGACGTAACGATCGAAGCGCGTCTCGCCGAAGAGGAGGTCGGGCCGTATCCGATCCCGAGACGACTCGAATTGAGGGGAAATACCCTCGACGGATCGATTGCCCTGGGGGACTCGCCTGTGCTCGTGACCGATCCGCTCGATGCCCTACCGACGCTGCTGAAGATGGTGTACTCGTTCGGCGGCCGGCCCCGTCACATCTGGACGGATGCGACCGCAAGCGTCGCGATCGGCTCTCGAAGCGGTTCTTCGAGGCGGCACATCGAGAGCCCGGGAATCGCGGTTCTGTTCTTCTCCGACGCCACGCTCTGACGCCCCCCACCGCACCCCCCGTATAACGAGGACGCATCAACGTGCGAGTGGGCCTGCTCAACAATCTGAGGGCGGGGCGCAGTGGCGCCCAGGTGGCGCGTGCGCTGGCCCTGCTGCGCAACCATCCCGACGTCGTCCACGTGGAAACCGACAGCGCCCGGGTTCTGCCCGAGGCCCTCGTCGAGTTCACGCGTCGCGAGGTCGACGTCCTGGTCGTCAACGGCGGCGACGGCACGCTCCAATACGCCCTGACGGAGCTCCTGACCAATCCCGACTTCGAGCGGGTCCGGTACGTGGCGCCCCTGCGCGGTGGACGCACGAACATGACGGCGATGGATCTGGGCGCACACGCCGACCCGGTAGCCGGACTGGGCGGTCTCCTCGACGCCGCAGCGTCCGGGCGACTGGCCGAGCGCTTCGTGTCGCGACCGGTCCTCCAGGTGCTTTCGAGCCGGAGGGACGCGGACCAGTACGGAATGTTCTTCGGGATGGGCGTGCTGCGGCGCGCGGTCGAGCTGGTGCACCGCACCTTCGCACCGGGCCAGCAGGGGGTCTTCGGAGCGGGCCTCGTCACCGCTGCGCTCGTCGCCAAGATGTTCTGGCGCCCGACCGACGGCATCCTCGCGCCGGACAAGGCGGAGATCAGCCTCGACGGCAAGCCGATGACGGACGCCGAGTTCTACCTCGTCTGCGCGAGCTCCCTCGAGCACCTCTTCCTGCGCATGAACCCCTTCTGGGGCTCGGGCCCTGGCGGCGTGCGCTTCACCGCCCTCGCCAGCCGTGCCCGACGCATTGCGGCGGCCACACCCGGCATCCTTCGCGGTCGACCTCGGCAGTTCGTGTCCGCGGCCAACGGGTACACCAGCGAAAACGCAGATCGGGCGACGCTGCGGATGGGCTCCGGCTTCACCATCGACGGCGAGATCTTCGCTCCGGAACCGGACGAGCTCGTCACCGTGGCTGCCGACCGACGGATCCAGTTCGTCCGCGCCTGAGGATGGACCGAGCAGGCGGCGGCGAGATCGTCCGCTCCGAGCTCGCGCGAGAGGCGCCCGAGGCAGCACGCAGCCTCGCAGCTGTGCTTCGGACCCGCTATGGCGGCGCGGTCCAGGCGATCCTCTTCTACGGATCCTGCCTGCGCCGTTCGACGTCCGAGGGCGTCCTCGACTTCTACATGATCGTGGACGACTACCGGAGCGTCTACGGCTCGGGCCTCCTCGCCACGGCGAACGCACTGCTTCCCCCGAACGTCTTCTACCTGGAGCAGCCCACCGACGAGGGCACACTGCGCGCGAAGGTGGCCGTCATGTCGGCTCGCGACTTCGCCCGGGGCACCGGCCCGCGCACCCTGCGACCCGGATTCTGGGCGCGCTTCTGTCAGCCGGTGATCGCCGTCCATCTGCGCGATGACGCCGCCCGCGACGCCGTCACCGAGGCTGCCCTGCGATCGATCCGGACCGCCGTCACCCGCGGGCTCGGACTCGTCCCCACCCG
This sequence comes from uncultured bacterium, assembly GCA_937937315.1. GTDB lineage: Bacteria > Myxococcota_A > UBA9160 > UBA9160 > SMWR01 > CALDCK01. The sequence goes on along the minus strand of CALDCK010000355.1, from coordinate 345 downwards.
TGACGGAGCGGCGCGCTTCACCTCCCGCGAGCTGTGGCTCGCGCTCTTCCGGGAGACCTACGCATCGGAGCTGCGGGCCGAGAGCGACGAGAGCGTCGCGGGTCTCTACGCGGCCAACCCGGACCGCTACGACCGCATCCTGCCCGCAGCCCTCGACGCGCTCGCAGCGGAGGGACGCGCCCGGGTCGAGCCCGACGGCGACGCCTTCCGCGTAAGCCAGGCGCCGGGCCTGCTGAACCGGCCCCGCCGCGCCCGCCGCACCCTCGCGAAGCTCGCCGGCCTCGCCCAGCTCGTGAAGAGCGCCTTCACCTTCGGCGATTGGGTCCCCTACGCGCTGTGGAAGAT
>CALDCK010000354.1 GCA_937937315.1 uncultured bacterium | reverse complement strand
GCTCCCAATGCCCGGGCCTTCTCCACCAGGAGCTGGGTCTCCTCGACCGGGCGCGTGCGCACGCGGAACACGAAGGGTCGCAGGGCGGCGATCTGATCGCGGGAGGTGAGAGTGAGCAGCGGGATGCCCGCCTCTTCGGCGGCTCCCGCCGCCGCCTCGCACTCGGCCGACACCAGCGGCCCGACGATCGCACTCACCCGCTCGTCTTCGGCCAGCTCGCGCACGCCGGCCGCGGCGCGCGCGGGGTCGCCGGCACTGTCGCGGACCACCACCCGCAGGGGCGCCGGCGTGTTCACGTCCAGGGAACCCGCATCGGCATCGAAGATGCCTGCGGCCAGCAGCACGCCGTAGAGGCTCTCTTCACCGAAGCGCGCGTAGCGCCCGGTGAGGGGCAGCACGACGCCGATCGACCCGACCGCTCCCTCGGTCACCGGCATGGGCGCGGCGGCGGCCTCCGAGAAGGTGGGCAGGGCCGCGATGTCCGAGGCTCCCCGGGTGCGGAGCTGGAGCCGCTCGACGGCGCCCGAGAGGCGCGTCGCGTAGCGCGGCGAGAGGGGCATCACGCGCACCTTCTCGAGGGCGTCGCTGGCGGCGTCGAGGTCGTCCGCGTCCAGGGCGCGCTCGGCGCGCACGAGCCAGACCCGGGCGACGGTCGGGTCGTCTCCGAGTCGCCCGGCGAGACGCTCGAGGTCGCCGTCCTCGACGGCCGAGAGCGCTGCGTCGATGGCGTCGTCGGCGGCGTCGAGCTCGGCGGGATCCTCGAGCTCGGCCCGGTAGAGCACCAGCCATCGCACCTGATCCGCCGGATCGCTCGCCACGCCTGCCGCCATCCGGTAGGCATTGCGCCGATCCAGGGGGCCGAGGCGCTCGAAGTCCACCCGCGACAGGGCGTTCTGCGCCTCCTCCATATTGCCGAGCCGCCACTCGACGTCGGCCACCCGCACCCGGGCGGCGTCGGCGACCGGACTGCGCGGCGCGAAGCGGGTGATGCGATACCAGTGCACGAGGGCGGCCTCGGTAGCGCCGTCGGCCAGGGCGAGGTCGCCGAGCCGAAGCCGCGCGTCGGGCTCGAAGGCCCCCCCGGGCCAGGTCGCCACGAAGGCCTCGAGGGCTGCGCGGGCAGACTCGGGATCGCTGTCGAGCTGAACCGCCACTCGCTCCCAGTCGCGCCGCTCGGCGTCGCTGGGCCCGCCCAGGCCGCCGCCGATCACGGAGCAGCCGACCCAGACCATGGCGACGAGGGCCACTGCGAGGACTCGAATGCCCGCTACGCCGCGCCCCATCATTCGAACAGGTCCCGAATCTTCTCGAGAAAGGACTTGTGGGCGGGGGAGACCTTCGAGTCGCTCTCGCCGGCGAATCGTTCGAGCAGCTCGCGCTGGGGCTTCGTCATCCGCGTGGGCGTCTCCACGAAGATGTGAAGCAGCTGATCCCCCCGCGTCGTCGTGCGCAGGGTGGGCAGGCCCTTCCCCCGCAGCCGCATCACCTTGCCGGACTGGGTGCCCTCGGCAATCTTGAGCTTCACCTTGCCCTCGAGGGTCGGGACGTCGATCTCGGCGCCGAGAGCGGCCTGGACCATCGTCACCGGCACCTGACAGTGCAGGTTCGGGCCCTCGCGCTCGAAGAGATCGTGGGTGCGCACGGCGATCACGACGTAGAGGTCTCCCGGCGGACCGCCCGAGATCCCCGCCTCTCCTTCCCCGGTGAGCCGCAGGCGCGTTCCGTCGTCCACTCCCGGCGGGATGCGCACGTTGATCGTCTGCTGCCCCTCGGTGCGACCCTGGCCGCGGCAGTCCGTGCAGCGATCGCGCACGATCTCGCCGGTCCCCGCGCAGTCCGTGCAGGGGCGACTGACGCGAAAGAATCCCTGCTGGAGGACCACCTGGCCGCTGCCGCGACAGCCGCCACAGATCTCGGGAGACGTTCCGGGCTTCGCCCCGGAGCCGTTGCAGGTGCCGCAGGGTCGGGTCTTCGGGATCTTGACCGTCGACTCGAGCCCCTCGAGCACGTCGTGCAGCTCGACCTCGAGGTTGTAGCGGAGATCGGCGCCGCGCTGGCCGCGACCGCGACGTCGCGCGCCGGGGCGGGCGCCCCCGAAGAGATCGCCGAAGAGCCCCTCGAAGATGTCGCCGAAGTTCCCGAGATCGCCGAAGTCCTGGAAACCTCCGCCGGGCGCGCCGGCTCCCACGCCGGCGTGGCCGAAGCGGTCGTAGGCCTGACGCTTCTCGGCGTCCGAGAGGATGGCGTAGGCCTCCGACGCCTCTTTGAAGCGCTCCTCCGCACTCGGATCGTCGGGATTGCGATCGGGATGATCGCGCATGGCAATCTCCCGATAGGCCCGCTTCAGTGCGTCCTCATCCACGTCTCGAGAGACGCCCAGAACTTCGTAGTAGTCGCGCTTCGTCAATCCTTGGAGCCCTCGGAGCCTCTGAGCTTGCGACGGTCGGTCCGCAGGCGGTAGCTCACACTCGGGAGTCGGAAGATCCGGTGGGAAGCCCGGCTCCGACCCGATGGAGGCCAATCGATCCGGGCAATCGTAGGAGCCCGAGACGATCGATCAAGGGGCCCGAGGCAGATCGCCCCGGATCACTCCCCTCCGGAGTCCTGCCCGCCACCGAGCTTCGCGTAGAGCGCCTCCGTCATCTGGAAGGTTCGAGACGAGAGTTCGTCCACGGCCGTGCGCAGGGCGGCCAGATCGGTACCACCCATCACCTCCTGCGCCGCCGCGATGGCGGCCTCGAGGCCCGCGCGGTCCTCGTCGGAGACGCTCTCTGCGAACTCTTCGAGAGTGCGCTCGGTCGAATAGATGAGCCCGTCCGCCTGGTTGCGCAGATCGATCCCCTCGCGGCGCTCCCGGTCCGACTGGGCATGCTCCTCGGCGTCGTGGACCAGCCGATCGACCTCGGCCTCGGAGAGCCCGCTGGAGGCGGTGACGCGGATCGCCTGGGACTTGCCCGTCCCCAGGTCCTGGGCGGAGACGTTCACCACGCCGTCGGCGTCGATGTCGAAGGTCACCTCGATCTGGGGGACCCCCCGCGGCGCGGGCAGCACTCCCACCAACTCGAAGCGGCCGAGGGTCTTGTTGTCCGCCGCCATGTCGCGCTCACCCTGGCCGACGTGGATGCGCACCACCGTCTGGTTGTCCTCGGTGGTGGAGAAGATCTGGCTGTTGGAGGTCGGAATCGTCGTGTTGCGGGATATAGCGATCAGTTTTATCAAATTGAAATTCATCATAAAACCAAAAACCTGTATGACTCGGATTTTCTTTGGTCCCCGGATCTGAAATCCTTTCAACTGTGGCATATTCAAAGTCGTC
>CALDCK010000353.1 GCA_937937315.1 uncultured bacterium | reverse complement strand
CCCCCGAACCCAGCGCAGCCGGAAGCGCCCGAAGCCCACCGGCGGACCGAAGCCCAGCGAGAACTTCAGGACCCGCACCCCGCAGGCCTTCGCCACCAGGAAGTGTCCCAGCTCGTGGACGAAGATGAGGATCGAGAGGAGCAGGATGAAGGCGAAAGCGTAGTCGAACAGGTTCAAGTGTTTTCTCCGTTCGACAGGATATCGCGAGCACACCCTCGACCCCAAGCATCAGCTCGAAGAACGTCGAAGATTTCTCGCAGCGCGACGGATCCGTCCTTCGCCACCTTCGCCAGATGCGCCTCGAGCACCGCCGCATTCGTCGATGCGATACCCGGGAAGGGAAGCTCTCCGGCGAGGAACGCTTCCACGGCCACCTCGTTGGCTGCGTTCAGCACCGCAGGCGCGGCCTCGTCACCGGCGAGTGCGCGGTACGCGAGATCGAGGCAGGGAAAGCGTTTCGAGTCGGGCGCCTCGAAGGTGAACTGCGCGATCGTTGCCAGATCGAGACGCGGCAGGTCCAGCTCGAGACGTTCGGGATGCGCAAGCGCGACCGCGATCGGCACGCGCATGTCCGGCAGGCCGAGCTGCGCGATGACCGAGGAATCGGAGAACTCGACCAGCGAGTGCACGATCGACTGGGGGTGCACCACGATGTCGACGCGCTCCGGCGGCACGTCGAAGAGCCAGCGCGCTTCGATCACCTCGAGGCCCTTGTTCATGAGGGTCGCCGAATCGATGGTGATCTTCGGGCCCATCTCCCAGTTCGGATGATCGAGGGCCTCCTCCACGCTGGCCCGGGCGATACGATCGTCGGACCAGGTCCGGAACGGGCCCCCGGAGGCCGTCAGGATCAGGCGCGAGACGCTCTCCCTCGACTCCCCGCCGAGGGCCTGGAAGATGGCGCTGTGCTCGCTGTCCACCGGCAGCAGCCTCGCCCCGCTGGCCCGGGCCTCGCGCAGCACCAGCGCGCCGGCCATGACGAGCGCCTCCTTGTTGGCGAGGGCCACGTCGCGGCCTGCCCGAAGGGCCGCCAGGGTGGGGGGCAGGCCCGCCGCGCCCACGATCGCCGCCACCACCAGATCCGCGTCGCTCTCGGCCACGGCCGCGAGGCCTGCCTCGCCGACTCCGATCTCGACCTCGACGTCGCGGAGCGCCTCGCCCAGGGCCGATGCCGCCTCGGGATCCGCCAGCGAGACCCGCTCGGGTCGGTGACGCCGCACCTGCTCGGCGAGCTTCTCCGCATTGCTCCCGGCAGCCAGGGCCACCACCTGGTAGCGCTCCGGGAAGGTCCCGATGACCTCGAGGGTCTGCGCCCCGACGCTGCCGGTGCTTCCGAGGACGGTGATCCGCTTCGGGTTCGCCGACGTCATCCGCTCTCGCGCCCGTCGCGTACCTGCTCGCTGGTGAGGCCGAAGCGACGCTCGCGGCTCTGGTAGTCGATCAGGGCGTCGCGAAGATTCGCCTCCCGGAAGTCGGGCCACATCGTCTCGGTGACGTAGATCTCGGAGTAGGCGATCTGCCAGAGCAGGAAGTTCGAGACGCGGCACTCGGCACCGGTACGAATGAGCAGGTCCGGATCCGGGAGCTCCGGATCGTAGAGGTAGGCAGCGAAGGTCTTCTCGTCGAGCCGCTCCGGATCGACCTTCCCGAGCTCGGCGTCGCGCAGCAGCTTCCGGGCGGCGTCCACGATCTCGGCGCGACCGCCGTAGGAGAGCGCGAAGACGAGCTTCATCGCTCGGCCGCCCCGGGTGCGCTCGATGGCTTCTTCGAGGCGCTTGCGAACACCGAGCGGAACCCGGTCGAGGCGTCCGACGACCCTCACCTCGATGTCGTTGCGCATCACCTCCTCGAGCTCGACCTCGAGGTAGTGATCGAGCAAGCGCATCAGCTCGGTCACCTCGGCCTGGGGCCGGTTCCAGTTCTCGAGGGAGAAGGCGTAGAGCGTGAGGACCTCGACCCCGAAGTCGCCGGCGGCGCGGACGATCGCGCGGACCGCCTCGAGCCCCTCCCGGTGCCCCTCGATGCGCGAGCGTCCGCGCTGCTGGGCCCAGCGTCCGTTTCCGTCCATGATGACGGCGACGTGGCGCGGAATTCGATCGGGTCGAAGCGACGGATCACCCATGGTCAGACCTGGAGGATCTCCTCCTCCTTCTGCTGGATCATCTCCTCGATCTTCTTGACGTAGTCGTCGGTCAGGCTCTGCATGCGCTTCTCTTCGCGGCGCTTGTCGTCCGCCGGCACCGCCCCCTCGGACTCGAGGTCCTTCAGCATGGACAGCGCATCGCGTCGCGCCTCGCGGACCCCCACTTTGTGGTCCTCCGCCATTCGGTGGACGTGCTTTACGAGGTCCTTCCGCCGCTCCTCGGTGAGGGGCGGGATCGGGATCCGCACGACCTTGCCGTCGTTGCTGGGCGTGAGTCCGAGGTCCGAGGCCATGATCGCCTTCTCGATGCCCGCCATGGCGCCCTTGTCGTAGGGATTGACCACGATCAGCCGCGGGTCCGGCGTGCTGAGGTTCGCGAGCTGATTGAGGGCGGTCGGCGTGCCGTAGTAATCGACCTGGATCCCGTCGAGCAGCGAGGCGCTCGCTCGGCCGGTGCGGACCCGCTGCAGCTCGACCCGCAGGCTCCGAACCGACTTCTCCATCGCACTCTTCGCCTCGTCGAAGACGAGGTCCGCATCTTCGCTGGACATGACGACGCTACTCCCCTACTCGCGTCCCCACGTCCTCGCCGGCCGCCAGGCGACGCAGGTTCCCGGGGACGCCCATGTCGAACACGACGATGGGCAATTGGTTCTCCCGACACAGGGCGATGGCCGTCTGGTCCATCACCCGGAGGTTCTTCTCCAGCGCCTCTCCGTAGCTGACCTTCTCGTAGCGAACGGCCTTGGGGTTCAGCTTCGGGTCGGAGTCGTAGACGCCGTCTACGCCGCTCTTTGCCATCAGGATGGTCTCGGCGTCGATCTCGGCGGCCCGGAGCGCCGCGGCGGTGTCCGTCGAGAAGTAGGGATTGCCGGTGCCGCCGGCGAAGACGACCACCCTTCCCTTCTCCAGGTGACGGATCGCGCGGCGGCGGATGTAGGGCTCGGCCACG
>CALDCK010000352.1 GCA_937937315.1 uncultured bacterium | reverse complement strand
TCGGGCGCCGGTCGCGTTCGCGGCCTTCTCCGCCTCCACCAGGATCTCGTCCGACTCGCCCCGCATCACGGCCATTCCGGAGTTCTCGGTGCCGAAGGCCTGCAGGAAACGCCTCAGGACGAAGAGGTCCTCGTTCGTCGCGTGGGGAGAGGCGATGCCGGCGATGACGCCCGCACCCTTCGCCTCGCGCAGGCTCCCGAGGCGCTCTGCCGCGACGCCCAGCGCCTCGTCGTAGTCGACCACCTCGGGCACGCCCAGCTCGCCCCGGACGAGGGGCTGGCGCAGGCGTCCCGCATTGCCGATGCCCGCGTAGGACATCCGGCCGGCGTCGCAGATCCACGTCTCGTTCACGGCGTCGTTGCGTCGCGGGACGTAGCGGTAGACCTTGTTGTTCGCGACTCCCAGGTGGACGTTGCAACCCTTCGCGCAGCCGGTGCAGACGCCCGGGACGTCCTCGAGGAACCACACGCGGATCTTGAAGCGGAAGTCCTTCGTCGTGAGCGCGCCCACCGGGCAGATGTCGGCCACGTTCATCGAGTAGTCGTTGGACAGCGGCGTGCCGGGGAAGGTCTCGATCACCGAGTGATCTCCCCGGTTCATCACCGAGAGCTCGCGCGTTCCGGGGATCTCGTCGCAGAAGCGCACACAGCGCCGGCAGAGGATGCAACGCTCCTGGTCGAAGACGATCGTCGGCCCGAGCTCGACCTTCTTCTTGAGGGCGCGGCGCGGCTCGCGCGAGCGCGACGCGACGGCTCCGTACTCGTAGGCGTAGTCCTGCAGCTTGCACTCGCCCGCCTGATCGCAGATCGGGCAGTCGAGGGGATGGTTCACCAGGAGGAGCTCCATCACCCCTTCGCGCGCGTTGCGCACCCGCTCGTTCGCGGTGTGCACGACCATGCCATCCTGGACGGGCGTGTTGCACGCGATCTGGAGCTTCGGAACCCCCTCCACCTCGACCTGACAGAGTCGGCACGAGCCGTCGATCGAGAGCTTCGGGTGCCAGCAGTAGTGGGGGACGTCGATGCCGTTCATGAGCAGGCCGGCATCGTCGAGCGCCTGGAGGATGGTGCGACCTTCCGCGGCCTCGACCGGTGTTCCGTCGACGGTGAAGCGCGGCATCAGAGGGCGAAGCTCTCGCTGAAGGGGCACTTCTTGTGCTCGATGTGAGCCTCGAAGTCCGCTCGGAAGTGGCGCATCAGGCCCTGGACCGGCCAGGCGGCCGCATCGGCAAAGGCGCAGATGGTCTGACCCTCCATCTTTCCGGCGATGTCCACGAGGATCGCCAGATCCTCGGGCTCGCCCGCCCCGCGCTCGATGCGGTTCACGATCTTGTTGAGCCAGCCCGTGCCCTCGCGGCACTGGGTGCACTGGCCACAGGATTCGTCGCGGAAGAAGTAGGTGATCACGCAGGCGACGCGCACCATGCAGGTGGTGTCGTCCATCACCATGATGCCGCCGGTGCCGAGCATGGTCTTGCGCTCGCGCAGCGCTTCGTTCGCCATCGGAACGTCGAGCTGGCCCGCGGGCAGGATCGGCATGGACATCCCGCCCGGGATCACGCCCTTCACCTTGCGCCCGTTGGGCACCCCACCGGCGTGCTCGAAGATGATCTCGTCGAGACGCGTGCCGAGGGGCAGCTCGTAGAGTCCGGGGCGCTCCACGTGGCCGGACACCCCGAAGACCGTGTTGCCCGGACTCTTCTCGGTGCCGATCCCGCGAAACCAGTCGGCCCCCCGCTCCACGATGTGGGGTACGTGGCTGAAGGTCTCCACGTTGTTCACGGTGGTCGGCATCCCGAAAGCGCCGTACTGGGCGGGGAAGGGCGGCTTCTTGCGGGGCTGGCCCTTCTTTCCCTCCAGGGACTCGAGCAGTCCCGTCTCCTCGCCGCAGATGTAGGCGCCGGCACCCCGCGTCACGACGACGTCGTGGCGGAAGCCGGTGCCCATCACGTTCTCGCCCAGGTACCGCTTCGCGTAGGCCTCGTCGACGCAGCGCTGGAGCTCGCGAGCGGGATGCGCGTACTCGCCGCGGATGTAGATGAAGGTCTTCTCCGCACCGGTCGCCCAGGCCGCGATCAGGATCCCTTCGAGCATCTGGTGGGCGCCGCGCTCGAGCAGGATGCGGTCCTTGAAGGAGCCCGGCTCGGATTCGTCGGCGTTGCACACCAGGTACTTCGGCTGGTCCGTGTCCGTCGGCATGAACGACCACTTGAGGCCCGCGGAGAACCCTGCGCCGCCCCGGCCCTGGAGCCCCGAGCCCTTCACCAGCTCGATCACATCGGCCGGGGCCATCTCGGTGAGGGCCTTGCGCGCGGCGCGATAGCCCCCCGCGCGTTCGTAGCCCTCGAGCGTCGCGAAGTCGTCGTCCGCGAAACGCTCCGTGAGGTAGCCGGTGACGTAGGGGACCTTCAGCATGGGATCGCGCGCACCCTCACTCCAGCTCTTCGAGGGCGCGCTTCGCCTTGTCGAGGTCCAGGTCTTCGCAGTAGCGGTCGTCGACGCGCATCATCGGTGCGTAGGCACACGCGCCGAGGCACTCCTCGTGGCCCAGGTGAATGCGACCGTCCGCCGTATTTCCGTTCTCGTCGACCTCGAGGTGCGCCTCGAGTTGCTCGTAGAGCACGCGTGCGCCGCGTAGGGAGCAGGGCAGGTTGGTGCACACGTAGACGTGATGACGCGACTGGGGCTCCGCGTAGAACATGTTGTAGAAGCTCACGACCTCCATCACCTCGACGGGATGGATCTCGAAGAGCTCGCCCAGCTCACGGGCGGTCTCCGGAGAAATGTGTCCGAGCTCTTCCTGCACGATGTGGAGAGCCGGAAGCAGCGCACCGCGCCTGGCGGGGAGCTTCGAGATGGCCTCGTCGATGCGCGCGCGGGCCTGTTCGGAGATCACCAGTCCAGACCGCCCTTCGCCCACTCGTAGAGCAGTCCGATGGCGAGGGGAATCGTGAAGATCCCCATCGCGACGAAGCCGAATGCGCCGAGGTCACGGAAGACGGCGCCCCAGGGGTAGAAGAAGATCGCCTCGACGTCGAAGACGACGAAGAGGATGGCGACCATGTAGTACTTCACGGCGTAGCGCTGGCGCGGCGACACCAGCTGCTTTTCGCCGCACTCGAAGGGCTCCTCCTTCTCCTCGAAGCTGCGCCGCGGGCCGAGGAGCAGGTGGATCGCGAGCAGCGCGCAGACGATGATGGTGCCGATCGTGAACACCACCAGGACGCCCGTGTACTCCGCGAGCATTGTTCCCCTCTAGCGTTCGGAACCCGCTCGGAGTCCCCGTCCCTGCACTGTGCTTGTGGACTTCTGGAGCGCCGCCGGAACGCGCTCCCGGTCGATGGGGGACGCGCTCGAAGGCCGGGCGTGAAACGTGCGCGGGCGAGCGGCGAAAACCCTGGAAAGTGCCCGGCATGTCTACGAAAACCGCGCGGAGAGTAACGGCGGCTCCCGAGAGGGTCAAGAGAATCGAGACGGTTCTCGGGCGCGGCGTCGCCGCGGACGATTGATATGCTTTCCGGGTGCCCATTCCCGTAGCGGTCCTGGGTGCGGGCAGCTTCGGCACCTGCCTCGCGAAGCTGTGCGCGCGCGAGCACGATGTGACGATCTGGGCCCGGACCCCATCGGTCGCCGACGCGATCAATCGGGACCACCAGAACCCACGCTACCTGACCGACGTCGAGCTCCCGGGGAACGTGCGGGCGACGTCGGATCTGGCCGAGGCCCTAAGCAGCCAGGAGCTGGTGATCTGTGCCGTCCCCAGCCACGGCGTCCGCGACGTGATGGGGAAAGCCGCCGCCTGGCTGTCGTCCGAGGCGATCGTCGTCTCGACGGTGAAGGGCATCGAGCTGTCGACGTGGATGCGCATGGACCAGGTGCTGCGCGACGTGCTCGACGAGGTGCACCACCCGAGGCTCGTGTTCCTCTCGGGCCCGTCCTTCGCCCGGGAGGTCGCCGATGGACGCCCCACGGCGGTCACCCTGGCCTGCGAGATCGAGTCCTACGCGATCTCGGTGCAGGATTCGATCTCGAGTCCGGGGTTCCGCTGCTACACCAGCACCGACGTCGTGGGCGCCGAGCTCGGCGGGGCCCTGAAGAACGTGGTCGCCATCGCGGTCGGAATCTGCGACGGCCTCGAGCTCGGCCTGAACGCCCGAGCCGGGGTGATGACCCGCGGCCTGCGGGAGATCACCCGCCTGGGGGAGAAGCTGGGAGCAGATCCCCGCACCTTCCTCGGTCTGGCGGGCATGGGCGACCTGGTGCTCACCTGCACCGGCGACCTCTCCCGCAACCGGCAGGTGGGCCTCGAGCTGGCCCGGGGACGCACCGTAGACGACATCGTGGCGGGCATGCGCCAGGTGGCGGAGGGCATCCGCACCACCCAATCCGCCTGTGCCCTGGCGGAGTTGCACGGCGTCGAGATGCCGATCGCCGAGGGCGTCCGCCGGGTGCTCGACGGGGAGCTCGCGCCGGCGGAGGCGGTCGGATACGTGATGAGCCGACAGCTGCGCAACGAGAACGAGTAAGCGAACACGTTCTCTTACTTGTGAAGAGCCTGCTCCGCGCAACGCGGCCTTGTCCTCCAACGGGATCCTGGACTAGGCTCAATTTGAAATTGGAATTCAATTCCAGGTCGTGATCCGCCTCCTGGGCGCGCCACCCGCCCTCCCGGTGTTCCTCCATGCCCCGCCTCGACGTGCCCTCCGAGCAACCGGACGCTCCGGTGCCGCTGACCTCCCTCGCGCCCGGCTGCGCCGGCGTGGTCGAGCGGGTGGACGACCGGGACGACCCGATCGCGCGGCGGCTCCTGGACCTCGGTTTCGTTCCCCCCACCGAGGTTCGCGTCCTGCGTCGGGCACCCCTCGGCGACCCCGTCGCCTACGAGGTGCGCGGCAGCCGCCTCTGTCTGCGCCAGAGCGAGGCGAAGCTCATCTGGGTCCGACCGCTCGGGGCCCGCGAGGCGTGACCGGGGCCGCCCTCGACGTCCCGCTCCGACTGGGGCTGCTCGGCAGCCCGAACTCGGGCAAGACCACCCTGTTCAACGCCCTGACGGGCATGCGGGCCAAGGTCGGCAACTACCCGGGGGTCACGGTCGAGCGCCGCGAGGGGCGCTGCCACGTCGACGCCCGGGACGCGGTCGTGATCGATCTGCCCGGGACCTACAGCCTCGAGCCGCTGAGCCCGGACGAGGCGGTGGTGAACCGGGTGCTCGAGGGCGCCATCGAGTCCCCGCCCGATGCGCTGATCCTGGTGGCGGACGCCTGCTCCCTGGCCCGCTCCCTGCTCTTCGTCGCCCAGGTGCTCCGGCGGGGCCTGCCCTGCTGCCTGGTCGTGACCATGATCGACGAGCTCCAGGCCCGGGGCGGAACCCTCGACCTGCCGCGGCTCGAACGGGCCCTCGGCATCCCCGTGCGAGGCGTGGTCGGCCACCGGGGTCTCGGCATCGACGCCCTGCGCGCGTTGCTCGCCCGGCCGGAGACCTGGGAGCGTCCGCATCTGCTGCCCCCGGGCGAGGCCACCGAGCGCGCCGCCTGGGCGGACTCGGTGCTCGCGAGTGTGGCGGCCCGGCGTCCGGGCACCCACCGCCTCACCGAGGCCATCGACCGCCTGGTCCTCCACCCCGTGGCCGGCACCCTGCTCTTCATCATGGTGATGGTCGGCTTCTTCCAGCTGATCTTCGCCTGGGCCACGCCGGCCATGGACCTGATCGACGGCGTCATCGCCGAGCTCGCGGCCGGCGCCCGTGCGGGCCTGCCGCCGGGTCTCGGGGCCGACTTCGTCGCCGACGGCCTGGTGGCGGGAGTCGGCGCCGTGGTGGTCTTCGTCCCCCAGATCGCGCTCCTCTTCTCCCTGCTCTACCTGCTCGAAGACGTGGGCTACATGGCGCGGGCGGCCTTCGTCGCAGACCGCGTGATGAGCCGCATCGGTCTCGAGGGGCGCGCCTTCGTCGCACTGCTCTCCTCCTACGCCTGCGCCGTGCCGGGCATCATGGCAACCCGCACCGTGCCCTCGCCCCGCGACCGGCTCGTGACGATCCTGGTCGCCCCGCTCATGAGCTGTAGCGCGCGGCTGCCGGTCTACGCCCTCATGATCGGGGCGTTCATCCCTTCCGGCTATCAGGGGGTGACGCTGCTCGGCATGTACGCCCTGTCGGTCGGCGCCGCGCTCCTCGCCGCCTGGGTCCTGCGCAAAACTCTTTTCCGCGGCGAGTCCTCGACGTTCATTCTCGAGCTGCCCAGCTACAAACTCCCCTCCGCGCGCCACGTCCTGCGCATGGTTCTCGATCGCGCCTGGGTCTTTGTGCGGCAGGCGGGGACCATCATCCTGGCCATCTCGGTCGTGCTCTGGTTCCTCGCGTACTTCCCGCGCAGCGAGGAGATCGAGGCCGAGGCCACGCGGCGCATCGCGGCCGGCGAGCCGGCGGAAGAGGTCGAGCACTGGCAGAGCGCCGAGCAGATCAAGCAGAGCTACGCCGGC
>CALDCK010000351.1 GCA_937937315.1 uncultured bacterium | reverse complement strand
AGCAGCGACTTCACGCGCTCCTCGTCCGGGTGAATCATGTCGAGACCGAAGCGGTCGAAGCCGAGATAAGAGCCGCCCTCGGCGATGCGAAGGTGATAGGCGTGATCGGACGTACCGCAGGAGTGGCCGATGATGATGCGGTGCGCCGGAACTCCATGACCCGTGAGGAAGGCCTGCTGATCGTCGCCGTAGCGCCCCTGGTCCGTATGGGTGGTGATCGGCGCCCCGGTCTCCACCGAGGCCCGGGCGGCGGCCTCGAAGATCCACTTCTCGTAGTCGGTGAGGGTGCCGTGCCCCGTCCCGATCTTGATGATCCCCGCGCGCACGCCGGTGGACCCCACGCCCGCAGTGAGCTCGTGAACGAAGAGCTCCGCCATCCGATCCACGATGTCCCCGAAGTTCGCGCGGAACTTCCAGTAGGCCGAAGCGCCCTCCGCCTCTTTGTAGAGACCGGTCGAGCAGATGATCCGGAAACCGGTCTTCTGGGCGACCTCTGCCATGAACTCCACGTCCCGGCCCAGGTCGTTCGGACAGGGATCGAGGAGAGAATCGATGCCGTGAGCCTTCAGCTCCTCGATGCGATCCACGCAGACCGAGAACATCTCTTCCCGGCTCGGGCCGGGACGGAGCGAGTCTGCGTCCCAGCCCGGATAGCCGATCATCAGATGCTCGTGCATCAGCGTCCTGCCGAGGTCCCCGGGAGTCGCGGCGCCGGTAACGGTCTGAATCTCGCTCATGCTGTGCTCCTAAGCGTAGAAGAGCTTGCGCGCGGCCGCGCGCAGCTCGTCCCGGAACTGGGGTGCAGCGACCCGGATCAGCTCGTCGGCGCGCTCGCGGACACTCCGCCCGAGCAGACGCGCCACGCCGTGGTCCGTCACGATCGTGTCCGCCAGCTCACGCGGCACGGAGACGATCTGTCCCGCGTCGAACTGCGGCACGATGGCAGACACTGTGCCCCCTCGCGCCGCGGCGGGAAGGACGGTGACGGCGCGTCCCCGGGGCGCCAGAGCTGCACCGAGGGCGAAGCCCAGATGTCCACCCAGCCCGGTGTAGATATGCGGCCCGATGCTGTAGACCCCGATCTGTCCGGTGAGGTCCACCATGAGGGCCCCATTGATCGTCACGATGTTCTCGTTGCGGCAGATGACCCGCGGATCGTTGGTGTAGTCCGAGGAGTAGAGCTCGAAGGCCGGATTCTCGTCGATGTAGGCCAGGTCTTCGGGGCTGTTTCCGATGTAGCAGGCGACGAACCGGTCCGGATGGACCTGCGCCCGCCGTCCGTTGATGTTTCCGCGCCGCACCAGATCGACGAGGCCCGGAACCGTCAGCTCTCCGAAGTAGGCGAGGTCCTCCCGCTCGTCGAAGACCCCGAGCGCGGGAAGGGCTCCCGTGTGGGAGCCGAGTCCGATCTGGATCGTGTCCCCATCTCGCACGAGCGTCTTCACGTTTGCGGCGATCGCTTCGTCTACCGGGTCCACCTCGATCGGCGCCATCGGAGGCAGGGGTGGGCGCGAGGTGGGCACGAAGGCATCGATCTGGGACACGTGGAGCCAGGTGTCTCCGCGGGTCCTGGCGTGCTGGTCATTGACCTCCACGATTACCCGCTTCGCTCGTCGCGCGGTGGTCACCGAGTCCCAGCAGGAATGGCCGACACAGACGTACCCGCTCCGGTTGGGCGGCGAGACGGTCAGCATCAGGTCGTCGATCGGGCGCGCCTCCTCGCGTCCCGCGTCGATGGCCTTGTGCTGATGGATCATGTGGTAGAGGTGGAAGTCCGCGCGCCGTTCGGCGAGGGCCTGCCGGTTCTGGGGAATGATCGCGTACTGGATCTGGAGATCGAAGGCCTCGCGTGCCTCGTCTCGAAACCAGCCGAAGTCCGGAATCATGGTGCTGCGGATCGTGACGTTGCGCAGCTCGGGTTCTCGCCGCGCGAGGGCGGCCAGGATCGTCGGCGGCATCTGACCGCTCGGCACCCAGACGAGGTCTCCCGAGGCGACGAGCGCGGCCGCGCCCTCCGCGGTGGTGAGCTTGCGCTCGTAGTCCTCCTGCGGATCGAGCGAGAGATCGAGAGCTGCCATCGGTCGCCTCCGCAGGCGATTCTAGCCCCGATCGGACGGAGCTCGTGGGGCGATTGCGAGCCGCCGAGGAGACCCACGGAAGGCCCCGAGCGAGCTAGCGCCGGCTCAGCAGGCGATTCAATGCTGCAACCGACATGGGACGCGCGAGGCGGTAGCCCTGCAGCGCATCGCAGCCCTCCCGCCGCAGGAAGGCCTCCTGCTCGGCGGTCTCGACGCCCTCGGCGACGACGTTCAGCTCGAGCTGGTGCGCCATGGCGACCACTGCGGAGATCACCGGGCCCGACTGGCCCTTGCGGCCGATTCCGCGAACGAAGGATTGATCGATCTTCAAAGTATCGATTGGATAACGAACGATATGGGAGAGGGACGAGAAACCCGTGCCGAAGTCGTCCAGGGACACCCGCACGCCGAGCTCTCGCAGGCTCTCCAGGTTCGCCGTCACGGCGGGTCGGTCCGTGAGCAGGGCGCTCTCGGTGATCTCGACACCCAGATGCTCCGCCGGAAGACGGGTCTCGTGCAGGATCGAATCGACGAGGGGGAAGAGCTCCGGCTCTCTCAGCTGCAGGCTCGACACGTTCACGGACAGCCGCGGCAGGTCGAAGCCAGCCTCCAGCCAGGCCCTCCCCTGCCGACAGGTCGCACGGAGCACCCACTCCCCGATCGACTCGATGATTCCCGACTCCTCCGCAAGGGGAATGAACTCGCTGGGGGTGACGAGCCCGTACTCCTCCGACGGCCAACGCACGAGCGCCTCCAGCCCGACGATGGCCTCGGAATGGGTGCCCCAGAGAGGCTGGTAGTAGACGAGGAACTCGTCGCGATCCACGGCCTGACGCAGGCCCGACTCGATGCCCAGGTTCCGGGTCGCGCGCTCGTTCATCGCCGCCCGGAAGAACCGCTGCAGGCCACGTCCGGCTTCCTTCGCGTGGTGCATGGCCGTGTTCGCGTTGCGGATCAGGGCATGGACATCCCGACCGTCGTCCGGATGCATCGCCGTTCCGATGCTCGCCTCCATCACGAGGCTCTTGCCCTCGATCAGGAATGGCTCACGCATCGACTCGAGGACCTTCCGCGCGACCGTAGCGACCTCCTCGAGGGAGCGAACTTCATCGAGCACCACAGCGAACTCGTCGCTTCCGATGCGCGCGGTCGTCAGCGAACCCGCTCCCCCGGAACGCCCTGCCACCGACTCCACGCAGCGGTGCAGACGCCGGGCCACGGCCCGCAGGAGCTCGTCTCCCCCGCCGTATCCCAGCGTGTCGTTCACCCGCTTGAACCGGTCCAGATCGACGATCATCAGGGCGATCTTCTCGCCGTCGGCGCCAGCGAGCACGCCCTCGAGGTGCTCCTCGAGCATGCGACGATTGGGGAGCGCGGTCAGCGGGTCGTAGTAGGCGAGCTGGCGGATCTGGTCCTCGGCGCGCCGACGATCCGTGATGTCCTGGAGCGTCCCGCAGATCCGGTCCGGATCACCATCGGGGCCCCGCTCCACCTCGGCGCGTTGCCGGACCACGCGGATCTCGCCGTCCGGTCGGAGCACCCGGTGGTCGAGGGTCCAGGTGTCCGAGGGGTCGTCGGAGCTCTGGAGGGCCTTCTCCAGGCTCGATCGGTCCTCGGGATGCACCCGGTCGAGGAGGTTGTCGAGTGTCGGAAGCCCTGCGCTCCGATCGATGCCGATCACCCGGTAGAGTTCCTCGGACCAGAGCATCTCAGAGCGCCCGGGCAGCCATTCCCAATGCGCGAGCTTCGCGATG
>CALDCK010000350.1 GCA_937937315.1 uncultured bacterium | reverse complement strand
AGGTGCGCGTGCACGAGATGGTGGTGGACCCCGGATGCATGCGCTGCACGGACTGCATCAGCGTCTGCCCGAAGGACGCCCTCCACCTGGGCTTCGGCCGTCCCGCCGCATTTCGCCCGGCACCGCGAGCGGAGCCCCGCCCTCGCCCGCCGAGCTACTCCTGGGGCGAGGAGATCGCCCTGGCCACGCTCTTCCTGCTCTCGGTCGCCATCCTGCACAAGCTCTACGACGCCGTCCCCTTCCTGCTCTCCCTGGCCCTGGCCGCGATCAGCGCCCACCTCCTGGTGACGGTGTGGCGCCTGGTCCGGAGCCGATCGAGCTTGCACTACGGCCGCTTCGAGCTGCGGCGATCCGGGAGCGTCACCCGCCCGGGGCGCTGGCTCGCGGGCGTCGCCCTGGTGTGGGTCGTGTTCCTCGGCCACTCGGCCTGGATCCAGCTCCTGACCCTGTCCGGGGCGGCAGAGCTGAACGCCGTCCTCCACCGGGTCGAGCCGGAGGCCTCGTCGCAAGGCGACGTCGAAGCAACGGACGCCGCGGCGGCGGACGAGGCGACGATTCGCAGATCGGTCGGGAAGCTCACCCGGGCCGCGGACCACGGCCTCGTCGCTCCCGGCAACGTGCTCGGCCTGATCGCCGCGGGCCACGCGAAGCTCGGCGAGCACCGACGCGCCGAGAGCTACTTCCAGCGGGCCGTCCAGCGCTCGCCCGACTACGCCTACGCACACCTGGCCCTCGCCCGGTACGCCGAGACCCGAGGCGATCCAGAAGCGCAGCTCCGCTCCCTGCGCGCGGCGCTGGCCGCAGAACCGGAGCTCCCGGATGCCCACGAGGCGCTCGTGCGCGCGCTGTCCGCCCGGGGCGAGCAGGCGCTGGCCCTGGATGCACTCGAGGAACTCCTGGCCCAACGTCCCCAGGCCGTGGAGATCCGTCTCACCTACGCAATGCTGCTGGCCAACCTCGGCCGCAAACCCGAGGCGGCGTCCGAGACCCAGCGGGTGATCGACGCCCACCCGGACCACGTGCTGGCCCACTTCAATCAGGTCCTCATCCTCGCCAATCAAGGCCGCCTGGACGAAGCCCGGGCAACCTGCGCGCCGCTGCTCGAGCTGGCGGGCGACAGCTCCCAGGCGGTGGAGCTCTGCCGGCGGGTCGACCGGGCCCTCGCGAAGCCCTCGGCTGCGGCGCCCGAGGAGCCAACGAGGTGACGACCCGACCGACGGCATGGAGCCGGCGCGCCCGCGGACACCGGCTGAGCGCCCTCACCGCCCTCGCCATGTCGATCGCGGCTGCGTGCACCCCGCCGAGCACGGGAACGGCGGAGCCCTTTCTCGAGGGTCGCGTCATCGCGGTGCAGGACGGCGACAGCCTCCTGGTCGAGGTGGACGGCGAGCGCCTGCGCGTTCGCCTCGCCGGGATCGATGCGCCGGAACGGGGACAGCCCTGGTCCCGGCGGTCCAAGGAAGCCCTGAAGGCGCGCGTAGACGATCGGGAGGTTCGCATCAACGCGGTGACGATCGACGTCTACGGACGAACCATCGGCGAGGTCTACGCCGACGACGTCTGCGTGGGGTGCGAGCTCGTGCGGGGCGGCCACGCCTGGGCCTACCGCCGCTTCGACCCGGATCCCGTGATCCTCGAGCTGGAGGACGAGGCGCGCCGCGCGGGTCGGGGTCTATGGGGACTCTCCGAGGCACAGCGGACTCCACCCTGGGAATGGCGACGCACCCATTCCTCGGTGCACGACAAGGACCCGAAGCCGAATCGTGAGAAACGCGCACCCGGGTGTGGTGAGAAACGCCGCTGTCGCGAGATGACCGACTGCGCCGAGGCCCGCTTCTACGCCACGAAGTGTGGTGTCGACACGCTGGACGGCGACGGGGACGGCGTCCCCTGCGAGGCGCTCTGCGCCGAGGAGCGCTGACGCCGGGGCTACTCGGCCTCTGCGCCGCAACGCCAGCAGGAGCGGAACTGGGGGTCGTGTCGCTCGCCACAGTGTGCGCACACCCAGGGCTCGGCGGCGAGGGCGGCGGCGTGATCGTCGAGCCATCCACGGGTGAGCCGAGCCGCCCGGGGCAGCTGCTCGTCGTCGACGATGCACACGCGATAGAGCGCCGAAGCGCCCACCGGAAGCTCCCCCGCCGCCCCGGCGAGATCCTCCCCCTGCACGACGATCGCGATGCCTTCGGACTCCAGAGCGCCGCGCAGGAGCTGGGCCGTGGTGCGGTCGGCGGTCTGGTGAACGCACTTCACGGGGCGGGCGGTCAGAACTCGTCGAGCATCCACGGCGTCGGTCCGCCGAAGGCTGCGTCGAGAGCCGCGCGCTGCTCGCTGGTTCCCCCCGCCAGCAGACCCGCGGCACCGAGTCGGGCGGTCGTCGCCCAACCCGTGTAGAGGGAGGAGAAGGCGCCGATTCCGAAAACGGGGCCCGACCCGACACCGGTACGGGCGAGCTCGCCCCGACCCTTCTGCACGGACAGCACGTAGTCGCCCTGGTTCGCACCGAGGATCGGATCGCTCAGCGAGAGCGGCACCTCGATCTTCAGGCCGTGGGGAAAGCCGCGCGACGCGACGGCGCCGACGGCGTCGACCACCCGGGTCATCCAGCGGAAGTCGGCGAGGGTCGAAGACTCCTGCTCGGGCAGCAGCAACAGCGCCGGCTCTTCGACGGCGCCGCGGAACACCACTTGATCCGCCTGGGAGCCCCAGGAGCCGAGCAGACGCCAGAGCGCGACGGCCGCATCCCGCGTCGTCGCCACCATTTCGTCCAGGACGATGCCGAACTCGCCTCCGAGATGGCTGTACTCGCCGTCGATCTGGTGATAGACGACATACCCGGCCACCCGCCCCGCCTCGCCCTCGAAGACGAAGCCCGACCGATCCTCCCAGGCCGCCTCGAGCCGCTCCCAGAGCGGGCCCGCTCGATCGAGGCAGCCGTTGGTCGGCTGGGCGAGGCGCCAATAGCACGCGCGCACGGAATCGACGTCCGCGGAGGTCATCGGACGCGTGCGCCCGCGCTCGGTGCGCGGAAGCGCGAGGAGACTGCGGGGTGCGATCTTCCGGACCGCCACGCTGCCCGCCAGCTCCCAGCCGAGGCCCCGGTAGAGACTCGTGGTCCCCGGGTAGAGGCTCGAGATCACCTCGCCCCGCTCGCGCATCGTCTCGAGGCACGCGGTGCAGAGACGCTTTGCGAGGCCGCTCCCCCGCAAGTCCGGCGCGACCGACACGCCGGAGAGGCCTCCCATCGCCACGGCGCATCCGCCGAAGAACTGACCGAAGGGCAGCACCTCGGCGACTCCCACCAGACGCTCGCCCTCGAAGGCGCCGAGCACCCGCTCCGGGTCGACGAAGCGCATCCAGTGCTCGCGCTTCTCCGGCCCGATGTGGAAGGAGTCCGCGTCGAGCTCCCAGGCGGCGTCGAGCTCCGAAGTGCGCAGGGTGCGGATCTCCATCCCGCGTACCGTACCGCTCCGCGCAACCCGACGCTGCGACCCGACCCGTCCCCCCGATGCCCGACCGTTCCTTCGGTAGCATGCGCGCGTGTCCGATCCGCTCGTCTCGATCCTGCTTCCGGTCTTCGACGGGGAGACGACGCTGCCGACCTGTCTCGCCAGCATCGCCCGCCAGACCGAGCCGCGCTTCGAGTGCGTGATCGTGGACGACGGATCCCGCGACGACAGCCGCGACATCGCAGAGCGCTTCGCGGCGGCCGACC
>CALDCK010000349.1 GCA_937937315.1 uncultured bacterium | reverse complement strand
CTGGCGGGCCTGCTCCTTCGCCGCCCGCTTGGCCTGACCCTTGGCCGCCGACTTCGCCGCATCCGACGCCAGGTCGTCCGCACCGATCTTCCCGAGGAACTTCTCCCTCTGGTCGACACCCTTCGCGCGGGCCCGATCCGCCTTGGCGTAGAAGTGGTCCTTGCCCGTGCTCTCGGCCTTCGCCTCGAAGCGGCTGGCGATGCGCATGAAGCGCGCCTCGCTCTCGTAGCCGTTCGTCGCGAGCTGGATGTCGCGGTTGCTGAGACCGCCCTCGGCCAGGAAGTTCAGCAGGTCGAGGTCGATGTCGAGGGGCAGCAGGTCCGTCTGGATCGCGTTGTTGAAGGAGCGGTTGAAGGCGAAGACCTCGTCATCGGAGAGGTTTTCCACGTACTCCTCGGTCCCCTCGATCTCGGCGACGATGGCGTCCACCACGGCCTGGGCGGCGTCGACCACCACCTGGGCCTCGTCGACGATCATCTGAGCCGCGGCCAGCACCGTCTCGGCCTCGGCCACCTCGGCCTCGGCCACAGCCACTGCGCCCTCCGCGGCGACCACCTGGGCCTCGGCCACGACCACCGCCTCGGCGGCCGCTGCGGCTGCTGCGACGTCGAGGGCGAGCTGCTCCTGCGCCGCCAACAGCGCCGCGTTCGCAGCATCGAGCGCTTCCTGGGCGGCCTGCTCCTCTTCGGGCGTCGTCGCGTTGTCGAGCGCCTCCTGGGCGGCGGCTACGTCGGCCTCGGCGTCCGTGACGGCCGCTTCGGATGCCACGACAGCCGCGTCCGCGAGGGTCTTCGCCCCTTCGGCAGCAACCAGTGCTTCATTCGCCAGGACGAGATCCGCCTCGGCTTCCGCCAGCACGACGTTCGCCGAGTCGAGCTCGCCCTGGGCCGTGTCGCGCACGGCCTCGGCGTCGGAGAGGTCCTCTTCGGCCATCGCCAGCTCTTCCTCGGCGTCGGCCAGGGGGGCCTGCTCGTCGAGTGTCAGGATCTCCGCGAGAGCATCGCGGTCGTAGAAATCGTTGGCTGCGCCAGCGGGCACAGCCCACAGCGCGACCATCATCATCACTTGCAAAAGGATCGGCGTTCGCCGCATGTCCAGACCTCCGGGATTTGAAAGTTCCAGTGAGGCTGGAATGCAACCAGCGTGCCGGACGCCCGTTTCGCGTAATTCCGGCACTTCGGATGCGGAGCTGCCTGCTGCTGAAACCGGGGTGTGTAGTCGCGTGTCCAATGTGAGCAGACGACTACAGTGCCACTGGAATGCGTGAAGGTAGATGCGCACCACCTCCACGCAGGTGGCTAGTGCGATCCCGGCGACTCCGAAGCGGCCTCCGCAAGACGACCCAGGTACTGGCGCACGACATCCACCACCTCGGTCTCGAGCACCTCAGCGGGGGAGAGGAACCCGGCCCACACCACCTCGCGGCGATCGACCCGAAACGTCGGGGCCTGGGCCTCGCAATGGAGCTCGAAGAAGTGGGCCCGATCCTCGGCGGGGCCGACGTGGCTCACGATCTCCCCCGCGTAGTGGAGGGATGCGGGGCTCGTCGCGATCGACACCTCTTCGCGCAGCTCGCGGACGGCGGCATCCCGAGGCTCCTCGCCCCGGGCGAGCCCTCCGGCGGGAAGCGTCAGCCGACGGCGATAGGAGTTGCGCACGCAGAGCACGCGGCCCTGGTGCCAGACCGCCACGTAGGAGCCCCGGAGGACCGGCCGGCGAATACGCCAATAGATGCGCTGGAGCCGGAAGGCCACGCGGTAGGCGGCCCGCCACAGCGCATCGATCCCCCGGCGGACCCGCTCGGGGGCGCGCTGCTTCGGCTCGGATCCCACCACCGCGGCGCTCCTCGGACGCGAAGGTGCCACAGCCCTCGGAATCCGTCCCTCGGAGGCTGCAGAGCCTCACGATCGGCACCCGGATCGAAACCGGGATCCGGTCGTGAGGATCAAGCTCGGGAGGAAGAAGAAGTGGCCGCCCCTGGCACGATCGCGCAAGCCCCCGCTCGCGTTCGTGGCCCACAATGCCATGCCACCAGGGGCGGCCCACCTTCAACTCGGAAGGCCGAGCTGCGTGACCGAGTCTGCCGACTCGACCCTGCTCCGACCATCCAACCTCTCTTCCCCGAAATCCAGATCGATTATGGCATCGTGTCCGGGAATCGGATGTGATCTACGTCACCGCTTTCGCTCAGGGTGCCGAGCTCGACGGTGAATCGCCGAATCCTCCATCTCCACAACGGCGACGCCGCACGCGCCGTGCTCGAGCGATCGGACCTTCCCGGCGCCCACGCGGTCTGGTCCGAGGTGCTTCACGAAGGCCCGGTACGCGGTCTCGAGACGCGGTCGGTCTGGCGCGCCGAGCGTGCGCGCTACTACGCCAGCCTGGTGCCTCTGCCCCCCGATCGACCCGACGCCGAGGCACTGCTCCGTCGCTGGGACGCCGGGCTCGAGAGCGCTGCGGCCTTCGATGAGGTGCTGCTGTGGTTCGAGCACGATCTCTTCGACCAGCTGTGTCTGATCCACCACCTCCAGCACTTCGCCCGCGCCGAGGCGAGGCCGACGACCCTCTCACTCGTCTGCATCGGCGCGCATCCACAGCACCCGCGATTCCTCGGTCTCGGTCAGCTCTCGCCGTCCGCGATGGCCGCGC
>CALDCK010000348.1 GCA_937937315.1 uncultured bacterium | reverse complement strand
CGCTTCGCGAGAATCGAGTTCACGTAGTCGCCGCAGGTCTTGCCCTTCGTCATCTTCGAGTTCACGTGATGACGGCTGAAGGTCGAGACCTTCGCGCTGATGCCGCGCTCCATGCCTTCGTCGCCCAGGTAGCTCCCCCACGCCCAGGCGGCGACCGCGACGCGAATCGCATTGTCCCCCGGGTTGAGTCCCATTTCACCGTCTCCGATGAATGCGATCGGACGCAGATAGCCCTCCTCGAGGTGGTTGCGACGCAGCGTCTCGAGACAGACCTCCACGAGCTCTTCCTCGGCGACCGGCACCTCGATCAGGTTGATCCGCGCCGAGTCGTAGAGGCGACGGACGTGCTCCGGCAGCCGGAAGACGGCCGAGCGCTCGTCGATGGTGCGATAGCAGCGGATGCCCTCGAACACGCCGAGGCCGTAGTGGAGGGTGTGGGTCAGGACGTGGACCCGGGCGTCGGACCAGTCGACGAAGCGACCGTCCAGCCAGATCTTCTCACCGCTTACGGCAACCATCTTCGATCGACTCCGTCGGGCTCAGCGACGGAGGAGCCGTCCGATCAGGCCCTTCGACTTCTCGCGCCGCATGTTGATGAGGCGAAGCTCGCGGAGCGCCTCCACGCACTCCGGGTGGATCTGCACGGCGCGCGTGAACATCTTCTCCGCCACGTCGGCGCGTCCGATCGCCTTGTAGAGGCGACCCATGAACAGGTAGGGCTTCTCGCGGTGGCTCGCCAGCTTGAGCCCCTTGCGCACGTGCTCCAGGGCCTCGGTGACGATCGACGCGTCTCCGGGGTGACATAGATAGAGCGCCCAGCCGTAGTGGGCGTGGTGATCGCCCTCGTCGGGGTAGAGCTCGAGGGCGCGGCCGAAGTGGACCAGCGCGCTCTCGTAGTCGCGCACCCGCAGAGCGCCCTCCCCCTTGCGGAAGTGGGTCTCGGCCTCGAGGGCCAGCTCGGCCTGGCCTCGCTGCTCGGCTTCCTTCTGTGCACGATGCTGGTAGAGGAGATACTCCTGGCGCCGGCGGGGATCCCGGAGCGTCTCGTAGGCTTCTCGCAGCAGGTCGAAGACCTCGCTGGCGAGGTTCCGGACCGCTCGCCCCGCCCCGCTGAAGCGGTCCGGATGCGTACGCGCCGAGAGTCGTTCGTAGGCGGCGCGGAGCTCGGGCTCCGGGGCGGTCGGCGCCACGCCGAGCACCTCGAAATGACTGTGCGCTCGCAGTTGCGCCGCAAGCTCGCCGAGCTCTGCGAGGTGCGAGTCCTCGCCCGAGGTCGAAGGCGCGGCGACCGGCGGCGCTCCGGCAGGCGTCGGCGCCTCCGGAGCGAGAGGTCGCGCCGCTGTCCGGGCACCGCGGGTCTCCCCCAGCTCGAGCAGACCCGACGCAAGCAGGCCGTAGATGGTGCGACGCAGGCTCTCCTCCTCCTCGGCGAAGGCGGACAGGGTCTGGGTCCCGTCGAGGCCCCGGAGGAGCGCCTCTTCACTCGGCTCGACGTTGATCTCCTGAAAGCGATAGAAGGGGCTCTCGCCGCGCGCGACGAGACGCCCGCCCTGCAGCGCGATGTAGCGATCGACGCGCTCGATGGGAAAGCACGTCCGGACACCGCGCAGGATCAGGTTCGCCGGGCTGCGGCCGAGCCCTACGGCATTGCCCTTCTGGAGCTTCGCGCCGCGCTCGAACTTGAACCGCCCCTCGGTCCAGGAGAAGATCTCGAACAGCTTCTCGTCCGCCTGCTCGCGCAGTGCGGCGCCAACGTCTTCCTCCGAAAGCACCTCCATCGCCACCAGGATCTCGCCCTGACGGCGGTCCTCGGTCTTCATCTGGCGGCGCGACTCCTCCAGGGTCGCACGGGTGATGCGACCCGTGCGCACCAGTAGATGGCCGAGGGTCTCACGCACCAGATTCGAATGGACCGAGACGGGATACCCATCCCGGAACTCGATCCACTTGCGCTTCTTGTGCGCCTTGAGCTGGAGCACTCCCGTGGCGCGGAGCCCGTGCAGGTTGTGCAGGATCGCCGGGAAGGGAATGCGATCCAAGGTCCCGCTGATCGAGCGCCCCGCGGTGGCGGCGCGTCGGCGAGACGGTGCCGGGCCAGCTCCGTCCTCCTGCTGGACGGGCTTCACCTCGCCCAGATGCCGGGCCACCACCGCGAAGATCTCGTCGAGGGGAACCGGCTTCGTCAGCAAGTCGCGCGCCCCGAGAGCCGACGCCCGCTGGGCGTAGGTCGGCGTCGGTGTACAGCCCGTCACGAGCACACAGGGGAGGTCGGCGGCGGGGCCGGTAAAGCCGCGGATCTCCGCCAGCACCTCGAATCCGTCGCGGCGGGGCAGCAGCACGTCGAGCAGGAGCAGGCCCGGGACCTCCTCCTGGATCTGGGCGATCGCGTCGTCCCCGTCGAAGGCAGTCCGAACGCGATAGCCCTCTTCCCGCAGGGCCTTGGCGACGATATGACACAGGTTTCGATCGTCGTCGACGTACAGGATGCTCGACGCCATCCGCGGATTCCTCGCAGTTGCCGAGACCCGCCTATCGCCCGTCCGTTCTCTGCCCTGAAGGGAAAAGGCCCCAATCCGGCGCCCCGTTCTCGGGAGATCAGCTCTCAGGAGCCGCCTGGGGCTCGGACGGAGTCTTCTCGGGAGGCGGCCGCGGTGCGCTCCGCCCGCCGAGGATGCCTTCGAGGGCGCCCAGGCCCCGGTCCAGCAGGTCTCCGGCGCCGGGGCCGAGCTTCTCCTCGGCCTTCTCACGCAGCTTGCCGGCGTAGGCGTCGCTGGCGTAGGCCGCCCCGAAGGCCGCCGCCACCTTCGAGTCCACCCGGACCTCCGGCTCATCCAGGGTGCCGCGGACCCGGGTCAGGGGGACGACGCGTTGCCGGGGCGTGTAGTCCGCGACGCGCAGCTCCCGGGCGATCGCCGCGTCGAGCTCCTCCCCGATTCCGAGCTCGCCCGACATGTCGAGGGCCAGATCCGCCAGCCCGAGTGTGCCCTCGAGGCGCACCGCGTAGCCCTGGTACTCGAGTCGTAGATCGTCCGCATGGGCGACGCCGTCCCGAACCCGCAGCGCACCGCGCAGGAGCTGGAACTCGTCCCCGTAGAAGCGCTGCAGATCGCGCCCGCCAAAGGCCCGCCCCAGATTCAGGGCCGCCGATCCGGCGGATCCCATCCGGTCGAAGACGGCCCGCAGCAGCGACACCCCGACCAGGCGCCCCTTCTCGACGCCGAAGTCGATACGCCCCCGGAGCGATGCGATGGGATCTCCCGTGAGCGCGCCGTCGAGCTCGAGGTCCAGACCGAGAGGACCGTAGAGCGTGTCGGGCTTCGCGAGCAGCTGGGTGAAGAGCTCGTTCGAGTCGGCCTCCTCGGCGACGAGCCCGACTCGATAGCGCGGTGTGGTGAAGAGGTCCGATATCCGCAGGGCGAGCTGCGAGGACTGCCCGCCGACTTCGAGGGTCGCTCCCTCGGAGCGCAACGCGCTGCCCTCGGCGAGGAGCGCGCCGCGCAGGGTGAGCGCCGAGCCGCCTCGCGGGTGGAGGACCACGTCTTCGAGCTGGATCGCGCCGCGCAGATCCTGGGGCTCGGCGACGAAGCGAAGCCCTTCGATCCCCAGGCGACCCGAGGGCTGGAGATCCGTGAGGGCCGGCACCAGCTCGTCCCAGCCCTCCAGGTCGAAAGCGGGAGCCGAGAGCTCGAGACGCAGGGGGGCGAGGGAGCTCAGCCGACCCTCCGCCTCGAAGTTTCGGATCACCAGCCGCACGTCGTCGATCGCGAGCCCTCCACCGGAGCCCGCCGCGATGCGGCCGCTCACCCGAGCCGGAACCCCCGCCGGCTTCGTGAAGCCGGCGCCCAGCCCCAGGGCGGCGCCGGTCGCATCCACCTCGAAGGACCCGCTGGGGGACCGGCTCGGAGCCGCGATCTCCGCCGTCAGCTCGACGGCGCCGGAGAGCGACGTGTCGCCGCGCGCGAAGCGCAGGCTCGAGCTCCGCAGTCGCGCCGACAGCTGTTCGAGGTCCGCCGCCGGACCGCGCAGCGAGACGTCACCGGACAGGGGCCCCCCCATCTCGACGTCGTCCTCGACGTAGGCCGCGAGGGGCGACACCTCCACCGCCTCGAGAGAGATCTCGAGATCCAGCACACCGGCGGTGGTCGCCGTACCCGTGGCGTTCACCGCCCCGCCACTTCCGAGCACTCCCTGCAGCGCGAGGGCAACCGGATCGGAGAGGGAACGGCCTTCGGCGGTCAGCTCGAGCTCGCCGAGCTCCCAGATCACCGGCTCTCGGAGGGATCGATCGGTCAGGTGCAGAGTCGCGTCGCGAAGCTGCACGCTGCGCACGCCGAGATCGATCGCCGGGCCCGCGTCTTCGCCCTCGGCCTCGGAGGTGTCGTCGGGCCCGGACGGGGCGGAATCAGTCGGCTCGGCGCGGGGCGGCTCCGGCAGCTCGAGCCCCTCGGCCCCCCGCACGAGACGAACGGTGGCGCCCTCCACTACCAGGGAGTCGATCACGACGGCCCGGGCGAGGAGTGGGAGGAGCGCCACCCGAAGCGAGATCGCCTCGGCCTCCAGGAGCGCCTCTTCCGACGGAGTCGCACCGGAGATCCGCGGCCCCATCACCCGAAGCGACGGCGGGAGCAGGCCGAAGTCGAGCGACTCGTAGCGAAGCTCGCGGCCGATCGCGCCGAGGGCCGCTGCCTCGATCCGGCGGCGCACCTCGTCGCTCTCCACGAGCCGCGGCAGAGCCAGGGCGGCGGCCACGACGAGCCCGACGACCAGTAGCGCGACGCCCGCAGCGAGTCGCAGCGCAAGCTTCATACTCCCTCCTCGCCATCGAGGCGCCGTGCCAGCAGGGCTCGGGTCGCACCGGGATCGGCTTTCCCGCCCGTTCGCTGCATCACGCGCCCCATCAGGAAGTTGAGGATCTTCTTCTCGCCTCCCCGGTAGGACTCCACGTCGGCGGGGTGCTCGGCGATCACCTCTTCCACGGCCCGACCGATCAGGTCCGTATCGGAGACGGCCTCGAGGCCCCGCTCCCGGATCAGCACCTCGGGATCGCCCCCGCTCTCGACGAGGTGAGGGACCAGCTCGCGGGCGGCCTTCACCGTCGTGACCCCTTCGTCCACCAGGCCGATCAGTCTCGCGAAGGCCCGGGGCGAGAGCTCCGATCCGTCGACCTCGATCTCGCGCTCCTTCAACGCGCGCAGCAGATCGCGCAGGATCCAGTTGGCGACGCTCTGCCCCGCACCGTGCTCCCGCGCCGCCGCCTCGAAGAAGTCCGCCAGGGGGCGGCTCTCCGTGAGGATCCGCGCGTCCCCTTCGCCCAGACCGAACTCGACCTGGAATCGCTCGCAGCGCGCCTCGGCGAGCTCGGGCAGGGACGCCCGCACCCCCTCGATGGCGTCGCTCGGGATCACGAGGGGAACCAGGTCCGGGTCGGGGAAGTAGCGGTAGTCGTCCGCGTTCTCCTTCAGCCGAAGGACGCGGGTGCGACCGGTCGCCGGGTCGTAGGCCATCGTCGCCTGCTGGACGCGGCCCCCCGAGTCGAGCACGTCGGCCTGACGCTCGATCTCCGCCTCGATGGCGGCCTCGATGGAGCGGAAGGAGTTCAGGTTCTTCAGCTCCGTGCGCGTGCCCAGCTCCTCGGCGCCGTGGAGCCGCAGGGAGATGTTGGCGTCGCAGCGGAAGTTGCCCCGCTCCATGTCGGCGTCGGACACCTCGACGTAGCGCAGGACCGAGCGCAGGGTCCGCAGATAGGCGACCGCCTCCACCGGAGACCGGAGATCCGGCTCGGTCACGATCTCGAGGAGCGGGACGCCGGCGCGATTCAGGTCGACGTGGGTCGCGTCGCTGCCGACGACCGCGGGGTCGTGGATCGACTTGCCCGCGTCTTCCTCCATGTGGATGCGGTGGAGGCGCACCCGCGAAATCCTCGTCGCGTCACCGTCGGGCACCGGGACGTCGAGCCACCCCCCGGTGGCGATCGGCTCCTCGTACTGGGAGATCTGGTAACCCTTCGGCAGATCCGGGTAGAAGTAGTTCTTGCGCGCGAAGACGGAGTGGGGATGCACCGTGCAGTGCGTCGCCACGGCCGCCCGGATCGCCAGCTCGACGGCCCGGCGGTTGAGCACCGGCAGGACCCCGGGCAGGGCCAGGCAGACCGGGTGCACGCTGTGGTTCGGTGGCAGGCCATAGCTCACCGGCGCGGGGCTGAAGAGCTTCGAACGCGTCCGAAGCTGTGCGTGTACCTCGAGACCGATGACGACCTCGTAGTCCGGGTGGGGGACGCCGCTCACGCTTCCTCCGGCGGACGCGCGCGATGATGGTCGCTCTGCCGCTGATAGGCAGCGGCCACTCCCAGGAGCTTTGCCTCCTCGAGAGGTGCGGCCAGGAGCTGGAGCCCGACGGGGACACCGTCGGCCAGCCCGCAGGGGATCGACACGCCCGGGAGTCCGGCGAGGTTCGCGGACACGGTGTAGACGTCGCCGAGGTACATGCGCAACGGATCCGCCGCGCGCTCGCCCAGTCGGAAGGGAAGCTCCGGAGCCGTCGGGGTCGCGATCACGTCGCAGGAGGAGAAGGCTCGATCGAAGTCGCGCCGGAGGAGAGTCCGGACCTGCTGCGCCTTGCGGTAGTAGGCGTCGTAGTAGCCGGCGGAGAGCACGTAGGTGCCGAGGACGATTCGCCGTTTCACCTCGTCGCCGAAGCCCTCGGAGCGCGATCGATCGTAGAGATCCGAGAGATCCGAGACGCCGGAGGCGCGGTGGCCGTAGCGGACGCCGTCGTAGCGGGCCAGGTTGCTCGACGCCTCGGCAGTCGCGATCAGGTAGTAGGCGGCGACGGCGAACTCGCTGTGGGGGAGCGAGACCTCGAGAATCTTCGCCCCCGCGGCCTCGAGCTCTGCGACCGCGGCACGGACGGCAGTCCTCACCTCCGGCGCCATGCCGTCCTCGACGAAGTACTCCCGGGGGAGCCCCACGACCCGACCGGAGAGGTCCGCCTCGAGCGCCTCGACACAGGGAGGCGACGGCTCGGGAAGCGAAGTCGAGTCTCGGGGGTCGTGACCGGCGATCACCTCGAGCACCGTCGCCACGTCGGCGGCGCTGCGCCCGAACGCCCCGATCTGATCGAGGGACGATGCGTAGGCGACGAGCCCCCAACGAGAGACCCGCCCGTAGGTCGGCTTGAGCCCGACGACTCCGCAGAAGCTCGCAGGCTGACGGATCGATCCGCCGGTGTCGCTGCCGATCGACACGGGCACGATGCCCGCCGCGACCGCCACCGCCGAGCCCCCGGAGGATCCGCCCGGTGTTCGCGTCGAATCCCAGGGGTTGCGGACGGCGCCGAAGATCGAGTGCTCGCTCGACGAGCCCATGGCGAACTCGTCCATGTTCGTGCGCCCGACGACGATCGCACCGGCTGCGTCGAGGCGCTCCACCACGCCGGCGCTGTAGGGCGAGACGAAGTCCTCGAGGATCCTGGAGGCGCAGGTCGTGACCTCCCCCGCCCGGACCAGGTTGTCCTTGATCGCGATCGGAATGCCGTCGAGGGGCGAAAGCACCCGGCCGGCGCGGCGCCGGGCGTCCGCCGCCTCGGCCTCGGCGCGAGCCTCCGGTTCGCGCAGGCGGATGAAGGCTCCCAGGGAGGCGCCCAGCGTCGCCGCCCGCTCGAGGCTGGCCGCCACGAGCGCCGACGAAGTGAGCTCCCCGGCATCGAGCGCATCGCGAAGCTCGCTCAGGGTCCCGAGGGGCCCCGACACCTACCCCTCCTCCTCGCCCTCGATCACCTTCGGAACGACGAAGGCCGAGCCCTCGTGCCGCGGCGCGTTCGACACGGCGAGGCCGGGATCGATCGGCTCGCTCGGCACGTCGTCGCGGAGCGGCGTCGCCAGCGGCAGGACGTGGGATGTCGGCGGAACGTCGGTCGTGTCCAAGCGCTCGAGAGTCTCCACGTAACCGAGAATCGCACCCAGCTCCCGGGACATCCGATCCGTCTCCTCCGGGGAGAGCGACAGCCGGGCCAGCGCGACGACGCGCTCTACCTCCTCGCGCGTGATCCCCGCCATCGTCGCACGGTAGCACGGCCGTTGCGGCGGACTGGCGCCGGAGATAGCGTGGTCGATGGCCGAAGCCGCCCCGCATCCGTTCCCCGGGGCAACGACGGCGCAACCCCAACGCGCCCTACCGCGAGCGACGACGAACGCCGCACCGGCGCCGCGCACGCAGGATCAACCAACGCAATGAGCGACAACCTCTTCGACCAGCTCCCGGAAGACATCCAGCTGGGCATCCACGACCTCGGCTGGAAGGAGCCCATGCCGGTGCAGGCGCGGGTACTGCCCGCGATGCTCGAGGGCGGTGACCTCATCGTCCAGGCGCAGACCGGTAGCGGGAAGACCGGAGCCTTCGGCATCCCCATCGTCCGGGCGCTGGACCCGGAGCAGAAGGCGTGCCAGGCCCTCGTGATGCTCCCGACCCGAGAGCTCGCGGGTCAGGTCGCCCACGAGATCGAGGTGCTGGGACGGGCAAAGGGCATCAAGTGTCTCCCGGTCTACGGCGGCGTCGGCTATGCGCAGCAGCTCGAGGGGATCGCGGCGGGTCACCACGTCATCGTGGGAACTCCAGGACGCATCCTCGACCACCTGAACTCCGGGCGTCTCTCCTTCGCCTCGGTGCGCATCCTGATCCTCGACGAGGCGGACGAGATGCTCTCGCTCGGCTTCTGGCCCGACATGCGCGAGATCAACAAGCATCTGCCCGACGGGCGCCAGTCCTGTCTCTTCTCGGCGACGATTCCCGAGAAGGTGCGGTCGCTCTCGCGCTTCTTTCTCGACGACCCGAAGTACGTCTCCCTCAGCGAGGATCAGATCGCGCCCCAGCAGATCGAGCACTTCTTCGTGGTCACGACCGCGCAGGAGAAGGAGACGACCCTCGTTCGCCTGCTCGAGTACGAGGACCCGGAGAGCGCGATCATCTTCTGCAATACGAAGGGCGACGTACGCTTCCTGACCGCCTTCCTCCAGCGTCGCGGGTTCGACGCGGACCAGATCTCTGGAGATCTCTCCCAGGCCGCTCGGGAGGAGGCGATGCGCCGCATCAAGGGCGGGGAGCTGCGTTTCCTGATCGCCACCGACGTCGCCGCCCGGGGAATCGACATCAGCGACCTGACCCACGTGATCGGCTACTCGGCGCCCGAATCACCCGACGTCTACGTGCACCGCACGGGGCGCACCGGACGGGCGGGGAAGGCGGGAACCGCGATCTCCCTGGTCTCGGGCCTCGACATCGGCAACTTCCGTCACCTCCAGCAGATGAACAAGATCCAGATCACCGAGCGCAGGGTGCCCAGCGACGACGACATCGCCGACCGCATCGGCGAGCGGCTCGCAGTGAAGGTCGAACAGGAGCTGCGCGCCCTGCCCGAGCGCGACCGCGGGCCCCTGATCGACCGTTTCACGGCGATCGTCGGCCGCCTCGCCAGCAGCGAAGACGGGCGACGCGACCTCGCCGCCATCTGCGCCTTCTACTTGCAGGAGCATCGGCCCGAGACGACGGTCCGGGAGCCCGAGTTCGAAGAGCGCCCGCCGAGACCGCGCCGCTCGGAAGGCGGCGGGGGGCGCGGCCGCAGCCGCCGCGGGGGCGGCGGAGGCGGAGGCGGACGCGGCCGAAAGCGCCGGAGCGAGGAGCCGCCGCTCACCTCCTGAGCCCTGCCCCGCCGGGGACTACGCGGGGGTCAGTCTGCGCAGGCCCGGATCGTTGGAGCGTCCGGTGCGGGTCGAAGACTCCGCCTGACGGGATCCGCCACGGCGACGGTGCTCGCAGCCTCGCTCCCGAGCGCACGGGTGAGGACCGCGGCGAGGTCCTCACCATCCATCGAGCTCGCCGTGAGGGACTTCTGGAGGGACGCCGGGTCGTGACGGCCCGCGAGCACCAGAGCCCCATCCTCGGTTCGCAGGACGCGCCGACCCTTCGCCTCGAGCGCGACACCGACCATCCCACCCGCTGCATCGGCGAGCGCGATCGATCCGCCCGGCGCCACCGGTCGGCCCAGGCACCAGGCGAGAGCGGACTCGACCGAGTCGAAGCGCTCGAGACAATCGCGGGCGAGCAGCGCTCCCGATGCGGCGCACGACCCCTCTCCCTCTGCCCCCGCGACGACTGCGACCGCGAGCCCACCCTCGTTCACGCCGATCCACGGCGAGGTGAGGACGGCGTCGCCGAGCTCCACGGACTCGAAGCGGCCTTCGGGACGGGAGCGCCGGAGCACGGCTCCGGGCGAGGCCGTGCGTGCGAGACGGACACCGCCCGCCACGGACACGGCGAACACCACGGCGTCGAGATCCGAAGTCAGGGCGGCGCGCATCGCCCGGGCGAGCGCGAGGTCCGGTACCCCTGCCGCTCGCGCCAGGCC
>CALDCK010000347.1 GCA_937937315.1 uncultured bacterium | reverse complement strand
CGGTGTCACGGGTGACGGTGCGACCGAAGGAGAGGACGGGTGAGGTCACCCGCACCATCTCCTCCACGGCGACGCCGATCAGGGACGGGTCTTCGATCAGGCGCTGGCGCGCCTCCGGGTGTTCGATGAGGAGCTGCATTCCACCGGAGATGCCGTTTCGCGTCGTTTCGTTGCCGGCGACCATCAGGATCACGAGCAGCTTGATGAGTTCGTCGTTGTGGAGCTCTGCGCTGATGCCCGGGGCGGTGCGCTCGTTCCCGACCTCGTCGTACATCTTCAGCAGGCCCGCATCCTTCGCGCCGATGAGGATGCTCACGAGGTCGTCCTTCGGGCTCTTCTTCCGGTCCTCGATGATCTCTGTGACGTAGGCGGCGTACTGCACATAGGCCGCGCCGGCCTTTCCCATGACCTCGGGGTCGTCGGTCCGGCCTTCGGCGGCGATCATGGCGTCGGACCAGGCGTGGAAGTGGTCGTAGTCCTCGTCCCGAATGCCGATCATTGCCGCGATGAGGCGCAGCGGGAGCGGGACGGCGATGCTGTCCACGAAGTCGCACTCTCCCCGGGCCACGACGCTATCGATCGCCTCCGTCACGATCCTGCGGAAGGTCACCTCGAGCTGCTTGACCATGCGAGGGGTGAAGCCGCGGTTGATCAGGTTGCGGAGCTGGCCGTGACGCGGCTCTTCCTCGTCGATGAGTCCGATCTTGATGGCGTTCCCCGGTCGGACGCCCTCGCCCGAGGTGAAGACGCCCTGATCCTTCGAGACCTCCACGACGTCCTCGTAGCGCGAGACCAGCCACAGCCCGTCCTTCTCGGACCAGTGGACGGGGTCGTTCTGGCGGAGCCAGCGCATCCGCTCTCGCATCGGTTCCTCTTCCCAGCTCTTCGAATCGAGGAATGCAACGTCGACGTCGACCACCTTCAATCTCCTTCGGCGGGTACGGGAGGCTCCGGCAGGAGGATCTCCACCATCTCGGTCATGAAGCGCGTCTGGCGCGCGCGAAGCTCGGGGCTCATCAGGTTCGCGCCGGTGAGCGCCTCGTAGAGGGGCGCGATGCCGTGGAAGCCGACCACCGTGTTGTAGAGGGCGAGCACGAGCAGCGGGAGCTGGTCGCGCTCCCAGCGATGCGTGCCTTCGCGGCTCTCCACGATCGTCTGGGCCTTGGCGAAGATCGGCGCGATGCGGTCGCGGAGCATGGGTGTGAGGCGCTGGCCGCGGCCCAGGCTCTCGTGCAGCAGGAGCTGCGGCAGGTGCGGGTGCTCCGCCAGCAGGTCCATGATCCGCTGGAGGATCGCGGCTGGGTCGGCGCGCTGGGAGGTGGGGGCCTCGACGAGCTCCGAGAGCAGCTCGATCACCGGCCCGATGCCCCGATCGAGGACGGCGGCGTAGAGCTGCTCCTTGCTGTCGAAGTGGTTGTAGAGGCTCGGAATGCGCAGGTCGACCGCCGTGGCGACGTCGCGCAGGGTCGTGCCCGCGTAGCCGTGCTCGGCGAAGAGGATCTCGGCGGAATCGAGGATCCGCTCGGCGGTCTGCTCCCCCTTGCGGCGGGGCGGACCCGGGCTGGGGCCGGCGATGGGCGTCGGATGGGTCATCAGGCTCACAAACTAGCGCTCGTTAGTTTCTTCGGTCAAGCACAAAGAAACCTGAGCCCCATCGAGGGGTTGGCGCTCTACCCGGAGCGAACCGCGCGGTCAGGCGGCCTGGAAGCGTACCGGCAGCGATTTGAAGCCCTGGACGAACTCGGTGCGGAGGCGTTCGGCGCCTTCCACATCGACCTCGAAATCGCGCACCCGCGAGAAGAAGGCCTCGAGCCCGAGCCGGGCCTCGAGGCGGGCAACGTGCATCCCGAGGCAGAGGTGGGGTCCGCAGCCGAAGGCGAGGAAGCGCGGCGGGCGGCGCTCGAAGTCGAAGACGTCCGGGTTCTCGAACTCCCGGTCGTCGCGATTCGCCGAGGCGAAGAGGAACATCACCTTCTGCCCGGCGCGCATGGTCTCCCCGTGGATCTCGATGTCGCCGACCAGGGTGCGACCGAGCAGCTGGGTCGGCGTGGTGTAGCGCAGGGACTCGTGGAAGAAGTCCGTGATGAGCGCCGGGTCCTCCCGCACTCGGACGCCCTGGTCCGGGTACTCGTGCATGCGAAGCACGGTGTTGGCGAAGCTCTTCGGGAAGGTGTCGGTCCCCCCGATCAGCAGCAGGGAGCAGTAGGCTGCGATGTCGAGGTCCGAGATGCCGCCCTCGAGGTCGGTCGTGAGCAGCAGCTGGACCAGGCCCCCGGCCCGCGCGGGATCGCCCTTGAACTCCTTCACCAGATCGAGGAAGTAGAGGTACATCTCGCGAGCGGCTTGGTGGCCGGCTTTGGGCATGCCGCGCTCGCCCGGGACGCGCTCGAAGATCGGATTCACCCAGGACAGCAGCTGCTCGGCGTCCTCCAGCGGGAACCCTCCCACCGTGCACACGGTGCGGATCGCGATCTGGGCGGCGTAGTCCTGCACCACGTCGAACTCGCCCCGCGCCAGCAGCGACTCGATCGTCGACGTGGCGAATCCCTGGATCGTGGGTTCGAGGCCCTTCACCGCTCCCGGCTTGAACGTGGGGCTGATGAGTCCACGGTGGGCCGAGTGACGCTTCCCATCCATCGAGGCGAGGCTCGTATTGACCGGAGTGTCCTGGGCCAGCAGGTGTCCCGGAGTCGTCCCGTTCTCGGAGCTCAGAGCCTTGAAGTTCATGTTGACGCGCCAGATGTCCTCGAAGCGGGAGAGGAACCAGGCGTCGAACTCCTCGACGTAGCAGGCGGGCTGCTCGTCGCGAAGGCTGCGGTAGACCGGATAGGGGTCGTCGAGGATGGCATCGGAGTACGGATGGTATTCGACCATGGTCCCTTCGATTGAATGAGAGGGTTGCGCCCCATCCGAGCGCAAGACGCGTGCCGACCCGACGAAATCGCGGAGAATGGGCAAAGAGTCCAGCAACTACAGCGATTTACACGCGAGCCGGCGCGCAAGCCCGGCAACTTCTCCTCCGGCTGGCCCTGGGGCGGGATGGCTCGAAGGTGGGGCGATTCGCCCGCCATGCGGAGGTTGCGGCGCGGCCGCAGCGCTACCCGCCGCTGCCGTCTCCGGACCCGCGGTGGGTGCTTCAGGTCGACTGACCGTGCCGGAGCAGCCGGCCCGGGGTAGCGCCGGTGCACACCCCGTCCTCGAAGGTGATCTCGCCGTTCACCACCACGGTGCGGTAGCCCTCGGCCTTGCAGGCGAGTCGCCAGTCGCCGGCGGGGAAGTCGTGGAGCCGCTCCGAGGGCAGCACCCGCAGGCGATCGAGGTCGTAGACGAGCACGTCCGCGGGCGCTCCCTCCTTCAGGAAGCCGCGGTCACGTATGCCGGCGGCCATGGCCGGGTAGGCCGAGAGGCGCCAGTGGGCCTGCTCCAGGTCCATCAGCTCGTTGTCGCGCACGAGCAGGGAAAGGAATTCCGTGGGGTAGCGGCCAAGGGTTACGAACTTCATGTGGGCGCCGCCGTCCGACACTCCGGGCAGGGCGAAGCGCGAGTTCACGACCTCCCGCATCGCCTCCATGTCGATCTTCTGGGGCGGGGTCACGAAGCGGGTTCGCAGCTCGTCGGACACCGCGATGTCGAGCATGGCGTCGATCGGATGGGCTTCGAGGCGTTCGGCGATCTCTGCGATCGAGAACCCGACGTGCTCCTCGAGATCGACGCGCCCGACCTCCGCCACCACCAGGTCGGGAATCGCCGTCACCGTCGCGCCGACGACCGTGCGCCTGGGGTTGAACGAGGCCTTGAGTGCACTGCGATGGGCCGGGTCGCGCATCTTCTCCATGCGCTCCGCCGCCGTTCCCATCGTGACTTCGCGCCAGGCCGGGATCGAGTCGAAGAGATTCCACTCGTCCAGGGAGAACTCGTAGTTGTTCTGGCAGGTCAGGGCCTGGGCGAAGATCCGATGGCCGCAGGCATTCGCCTCGTCGATCCAGCGGATCACGTCGCGGTACTCGCCGTAGGTGTGCCCGTGCTGATCGGCGGCGAGGACCAGGGCGTTCCAGATGACGGGCCGGCCACTGGCCTCGCAGAGCCTTTCGGTCAGCTCCCGATCGGCGCCGATCACCTGGATGAACCCTCGTCCCTTGCTGCGCAGCACCTCGGCGAAGAACACGAGGTCGTCGTGGGACATCGTGTCGGTGATCATCGGCGTGCCGTCGTAATCGCGCTGCACGGTATTCGGTCCGAGCAACTGGGCCGAGAATCCGCAGCCGCCGGCGTCGAGGGCCTCGCCCAGGATGCGGGCCATCTCCTCGCGCTCCGCCGGGTTCGCCGGGCGGCTCTTCGCGGCTTCGAGCCCCATGACGTAGCTCATGAGCGGGTTGAGGCCGACATAGCTCAGCAGGTTGAGGCCCTTCGGCGTCCGCTCGAGGCTGTCGAGGAACTCCGGGTAGGTCTCCCAGTCCCAGGGCATTCCGGCGGCCATGGTCGTCGCCCGGACCGCCTCGTTGCGCTCCATGGTCAGCATCGCGCGCTCACGATCGGCGGGCTTGACCGGAGCGAAGCCGAAGCCGCAGTTGCCGATCACCACCGAGGTTACGCCGTGCCAGCCGGAGATGGTGCAGTAGGGGTCCCAGAAGACCTGGGAGTCGAAGTGGGTGTGGAGGTCGACGAAGCCCGGGCAGACGACGAGTCCACGAGCGTCGATCACGCGATCCGCTTCGGCGGGGCCAGCGTCGCCGATGAGTGCGATCCGGCCGTCCCGGATCCCGACGTCGGCGGTGAAGCGCGGTGTGCGCAGACCGTCGACGACCGTGCCACCGGTGATGAGCACGTCGTAGTGCGTCAATCCGGCCCTCGCGCCGCTACTCGACGCCCCGGCGCTGCTTCTCACGGGCAAGGCGCTCGCTGTCGGAGCTCAGCGGGGGCCCCTTGCGCTCCTCGGGGAGCTTCCCGACCGAGTCGAGGAACATCTTCGTCCCGTCGTAGGTGATCCATTTCTCCGGCACGATCTCCAGGACCACGCGCAGGGGGGAGTCGAGGAACTCCTGGAAGTCTGCCGCCGCCTTCGGGTCTCGGTGGAGGTGGGACGAGAAAGCGGGATAGAACCACTGCTTCGTCTCCCGATCCTCGTGGATGATGCAGCGACCCTTCGCGGTGACGCTGCGCCCGGCTCCCAGCTTCGTTCCGGTGCTGGTGACGACGATCGAAACCCGCGGATCGCGGCGAACCGCGGAGATGCGGTGTCGGTGGGCCCCGGCGGTGAGCCAGAAGCGCCCGTCCTTCCAGAGGAAGGACATGATCACACCCATGGGCCAGCCCTCTCGGGTGGACCAGTTGAAGGTGCACTCGGCATGGGAGGAGAGGAGCGCTTCCCGATCCTCATCCTCCAGGTTGTAGACCGAGACCATTTCGTAATCGTCGACTGCCTTCGCCATGCGTGCGACCCCTTTCCGATGTGCGCCTCGGATTCGTCCTCTGGTGCGGGAGGCTTCGAAGTCGAAGCCATCATCTTTGATCGACTCGGCGCAATCAAGAGCGGTCGAGGCATTCGCTCCTCGGAGCGACGAAGAGGCCTCAGCCGCCCAGCAGCTCCCGGTTGGCGCGACGCAGGAAGAGCAGCCCGATGGCGGCGTTGAAGAAGATGAAGAAGTTGTGCTGCACCAGTCCGAAGGCGGTCATCTCGGCCGCCCGGTCCGGATAGAGCACGGGCCACATCGCAACGGCGACGGCGCGGAAGGGGCCGGGGATGGCGGCGCCGAAGAAGATGATCGGCAGGTAGCCCAGCATCTCGCCGTAGCTCACCTCGACACCGAACAGGCCGATGGCTTGCTTGTAGATGAAGACCGCCGCGAGGAGAGCGGGGGAGCGCATCGCGATGATCGTGAGGTACTGCCAGGGCCTGGCCTTGCGGAAGGCGAGGAGGAGTTGCCGGTCGCGGAGCTTCGCCTCGGGCAGCAGGCTGCCTCTGAAGAACAGGATCCAGAACGCGAAGAAGACGGCCGCCACGACCGCAACGATGGGGATGTTGCGGAAGACCGGATCGATGCGATCCCACTGGAGCCAGGTGCCCAGGGTTCCCCAGGAGAGCAGGTAGTAGAACTCGCAGAACATGATGAAGAGCATGCTCGAGCCGACCTGCCAGCCGGGAACTCCGTCGCGCCGGTTCAGGTAGACCGCCATC
>CALDCK010000346.1 GCA_937937315.1 uncultured bacterium | reverse complement strand
GCATAGACCGTGAGCAGCGGCATCATGATCGCCAGGGCCAGCATGCGCGGCAGCACCAGGAAGTCGATGGCCGAGAAGTCGAAGGTGGCCAGGGCGTCGATCTCCTCGTTCACCTTCATCGTGCCGATCTGCGCTGCGAAGGACGCCCCGGTGCGCCCGGCCAGGATGATGGCCGTCATCATCGCCCCCATCTCCCGCGCCATGGCGAGGCCGACGAGGTTTGCGACGTAGATCTCCGCGCCGAACTGCTCGAGCTGAACCGCCCCCACGAAGGCGAGGATCATCCCGACGAGCACGCTGATCAGGGTCACGATGGGCAGGGCGTTGGCGCCGCACTCCTGCACCAGCCGCCACAGGTCCACCCGGC
The DNA here is from genome assembly GCA_937937315.1 of uncultured bacterium. Lineage (GTDB taxonomy): Bacteria > Myxococcota_A > UBA9160 > UBA9160 > SMWR01 > CALDCK01. The sequence goes on along the minus strand of CALDCK010000346.1, from coordinate 15,337 downwards.
GGTACTGGGCCCTCCCCCGCAGCAGCCGCCCCACGGCGAGGGTCGTCTCGCCCACGAACTCGAGGATCTCACGCGCGCCGCCGGCGAGATCGATCGCGGTCTGCCCCACCCGGGCGAGAAGCGGCGCCCTGGCCGATTCTCGGCGCGCATCCTCGCGCTCCGGAACGGCCGCGGCCAGGTCGAGCAGCCGCGACACGCCCTCGGGCAGACCCGCCAGATCGAAGGCGAGGCCCGCCCCATTGCAGCGCTCCCGCAGGCGGATCAGGAAGGTGAGGAGGGCGCTGTCCCAGGCCGTGAGGGGGCTCGCGTCGAAGGCGATCACCCGGACGTGCCCGGCGGCCGCAGCGGCCTCGACATCGGCGGTCCCGGGGATGACCGAGCGGATCGTCCAGTCTCCAGCCAGACGCAGCACGAGGGTCCCCTCCGACGCGGGGTCGAGGCGGAGCTCGCAGGTCCGGGGCGCAGGGGCGTGGGTCACGGGCCCTCGCGAATGAATCGGTTCTTCCACAGGCCGCCGTCGCGAAGGAATCGATTCTTCCACAGGCCGCCGTCGCGGTCGACGCCGGTCTCAGCGCCCCAGGGCGCGACCGACGTTCTCGAACACATCCTTCGAGAGCTGCGGCGCCGCAGCGATGCGCTCGAGCTCCTCCCGCATCCCCTGCTGGCGAACCTCGTCGTAGCGACGCCACTGGCTGAAGAGCGACACCATCCGCGCCGCCACCTGGGGATTCATGGCATCCAGGGCAAGGGTGACGTCGGCGAGGAAGCGGTAGCCCTCCCCGCTCGCCTGATGGAAGCGCACCGGATTTCCGGCCGCGAAGGTGCCGACCAGCGCCCGCACCCGATTCGGGTTTCGCAGGGAGAAGTCCCGGTGGTGATAGAGCGCGCGAACCCGCTCCAGGGTGTCCGGGAGGGGGGAGACCGCCTGAAGGGCGAACCACTTGTCGAGGACCAGGGGATCGTGGCGCCAGGCTTCGTAGAACGCCGCGAGCGCCGCCTCGCGCTCGGGCACGGCGAGCCCCGAGAGCACCGAGAGCGCCGCCTGGCGGTCGGTCATGTTGTCCGCCTCTTCGAACTGTCGGTGCGCGCGGGCGACCCAGGCCGGATCCGCCGGGGCCGCGAGGTAGCGCAGGGCCGTATTCTTGAGACGTCGGGCGTCGATCGCGGGCTTGTCCTTCGTGTAGGGGCCCGCGGCGCTCGCCTCCTCGTAGGCCTCGGCGAGCCCCGCCCGGTGCGCGACTGTCAGCGCCTCGATCGCGAAGCGCCGGGCGGCGTGGAGCGCATCGACGTCGATCACGGACTGCTCCTGCCCGAGCACCCGCTCGTCGGGCAGGGTGAGCGCCAGCGACTTCAGGGAGCCGTCGAGGTCCGGATCCGCGAGCACGTGACCGAAGGCACGGGAGAAGTCCGCATCGAGGGCGAGGGAACGACCCGCCGCCGCGTCGTCGGCCAGACCCAGGAGCACCTGGCTGGCCAGCTGCTGCCCCGCTTCCCAGCGGTTGAAGGCGTCGCGGTCATGGGCCATCAGGAAGGCCAGGTCCCCCGCCTCGCGTTCGACCCGCAGCTTCACCGGAGCCGAGTAGTCCCGAAGGAGCGAGGGCACCGGGCGCTCGTCGATCTCCTCGAAGACGAAGCGTCGCTCCGCCCCCTCGAGCAGGAGGACGCGCTCGGTGGACGCCGCGCCCTCCGGCTCGCCGGCCAGGCGCAGGGGAAGCTCGCCGCCGTCCGCCCCGAGCAGGCCGAGGCGCACCGGGATCGGCACCGGGAGGCGCGAGTCCTCGCCCTCGATCTCCGGATAGGACTGGCGCAGGGTGAGGGCGCAGGTCCGCGCGTCTGGATCGAAGGCGCAGGATGCGTCGAGCAGGGGCGTGCCGGCCTGGGAGTACCAACGCTCGAGGGACGACAGATCCGCGTCGTTCGCGTCCGCCATGGCTGCGCGGAAGTCGTCACAGGTGACCGCCTGGCCGTCGTGCCGCTCGAAGTAGCGATCCATGCCGCGGCGGAAGCCCTCCCGACCCAGCAGGGTGTCGTAGAGGCGGACCACCTCGGCGCCCTTGTTGTAGACCGTCGCGGTGTAGAAGTTGTCCATCGAGATGTAGGACTCGGGACGGATCGGGTGGGCCAGCGGGCCCGCATCCTCGGGAAGCTGGGCGGCCCGCAGGACCTTCACCTCCTGGATGCGCTTCACGGGACGCGACCTCACGTCGGAGCTGAACTCCTGATCGCGAAAGACCGTGAGCCCCTCCTTCAGGGTGAGCTGGAACCAGTCGCGGCAGGTCACCCGATTGCCGGTCCAGTTGTGGAAGTACTCGTGGCCGATCACGCCCTCGATGTCCTCGTACTCGTCGTCGGTCGCCGTCTCCGGCAGCGCGAGCACGTACTTCGAGTTGAAGACGTTGAGGCCCTTGTTCTCCATCGCTCCCATGTTGAAGTCGTTCACGGCGACGATCATGTAGATGTCGAGGTCGTACTCCAGTCCGAAGCGCTCCTCGTCCCAGCGCATGGCCCGGATCAGGGACTCGAGGGCGTGCTCGCAGCGATCGGCGTTGACGGGCTCGACCCAGATCTCGAGACGCACCTCCCGACCCGAGCGCGTCGTGAAGCTCCCACCATGGCAGCGGAGGTCTCCCGCGACGAGAGCGAAGAGATAGCTGGGCTTCGGAAAGGGATCCTCCCAGGTCACGCGGTGACGCCCCTCGGGCAGCTCCACCGACTCGACCCGGTTGCCATTCGAGAGCAGCACGGGATGCTGGGTGCGGTCGGCCTCGATGTGGGTGGTGAAGCGCGCCATCACGTCGGGGCGGTCGAGGAAGTAGGTGATGCGTCGGAAGCCGTGGGCCTCGCACTGGGTGCAGAACGTTCCGCCGCTCTCGTAGAGGCCCGAGAGCTCCGTGTTCTTGCCGGGATGGATCTCCACCACGGTGTGGAGCTCGAAGCGAGCCGGCGGCGCCTCGATCGTGAGGCCCTCGTCGTCGACCTGGTACTCGCCCCTTCCCAGCGGGCGGCCGTCCAGCGCGACGCTCCGAAGCGTCAGCGACTCTCCATCGAGGACGAGCGGGGGGACGTCGCCCTCGAGGACCTCGCTGCGCACGATCGCGAGCCGTGCCTCCACGAGGGTCCGCTCCGCTCCCAGGTCGAAGGAGAGATCGACGGTCTCGATCCGGTAGTCGGGCGGGCGGTAGTCGGCGCGGTGGACGACGCGCGGCTTCTCGGCGGTCATCATCTCCCCGGGAAGGTGGGGTGCGTAGGGTACTCGCGCGAAGTGCTCCGGCCAGGCGTCGCAAGCACGCACTCCGATCGGGTACGCTCCTGCGGTGCTCTTCACGCCGCGCGATGGGCCTCTCCAGATCAAGAACGAGCGCAACCTGGCGACCATGCGGCAGGCGGGACGGCTCGCCTCGGAGTGCCTGGCCTGGATCGTCGCCCAGGTCGTTCCGGGGATGAGCACCCTGGAGATCGACGACCTCCAGGTCCAGTTCGCGGAGCGCCACGGCGTCGTCCCGGCCCCTCGCGGCTACCGGGGCTTTCCCCGCAGCATCTGCACCTCGCCCAACGAGGTGATCTGTCACGGCATCCCCAGCCGCAACGTCGTGCTGAAGGACGGCGACATCATCGGCATCGACGTGACGCTGATCGTGGAGAAGTTCCACGGCGACAACGCCACCACGATCGCGGTCGGCCAGCCGAGCGAGGAGGCCGCCGCCCTGATGCGCGCCACTCTCGAGGCCCAGCGGGCCGGCATCGAGGCGGTCCGCCCCGGGGCGCGCGTCGGCGACATCGGTCACGCCATCCAGCAGGTGGCCGAGCCCGCGGGCTTCTCGATCGTCCGGGACTTCGTCGGGCACGGCATCGGCCGCGGGTTCCACGAGGCGCCCCAGATCCCCCACTACGGCACGCCGGGCCGGGGCCTCCGCCTCCAGCCGGGCATGACTTTCACGGTGGAGCCCATGATCAATGCCGGGGTGCCCGACGTGGAGATCCAGGAGGACGGCTGGACGGCGCTCACCGCCGACCGTCGCCTGTCGGCCCAGTACGAGCACACCCTCGAGGTCACCTCGGACGGGGTGCGGGTCCTGACCGTCCAGAACGACGACGGGGCCTGGGAGCCTCCCGGGCGGTGGACTCCACCGGGCTTCGAGGGCGCCCCGAGCTGACGGCGTCTCCTGGCCCGACCCGCTCTCAGACGAGGGCGTGGGCCGGCTCTCGCCCGGCGAGCACCGCGATTACCGCCTCCGCGCACAGCCGTCCCATGGCGTTCCGAGCCTGGTGGGTCGCGCTGCCGATGTGGGGCAGGAGCACGGCGTTCGGCAGCTCGGCCAGGCCCTCGGCGAGGCGCGGCTCCCGCTCGTAGACGTCGAGCCCGGCGGCGGCGATCTCTCCCCTGCGCAGCGCGTCGACCAGAGCGACCTCGTCCAGGACCGCGCCCCGGGAGGTATTCACGAGGCTCGCGGTCGGCTTCATTCGCGCCAGCGCCGCCGCGTCGATCAGATGACGGGTCTCGTCGACGAGAGGGCAGTGCAGCGTCACGAAGTCCGCCCCCTCGAGCATCGCGTCGAGATCGACGAAGCGCGCGCCGAGCTCTTCCTCCCAGTCAGGGCGGCGGGAGCGGGAGTACACGAGCAGATCACAGCCGAAGCCTCGCCGCAGGGTCTCGGCCACGCGCCGCCCGATGCGACCGGCGCCCACCACGCCCACGGTTGCGCCGTAGACGCTGTGGCCCAGGGCGCCGAGGGGCTTCCAGCCCCGGAACTCCCCGGCCCGGATCAGCCGGTCGCCCTCTACGATCCGACGGGCGCAGGCCATCAGCAACGCCACAGCGATCTCGGCAGTCGCCTCGGTGAGCACCCCCGGCGTGTGGGTCACGCGCACACCGAGTGTCCGTGCGGCCTCCAGATCGATGTTCTCGTACCCGACCGCAAAGGTCGCGACGACGCGAAGCCGGGGGGCGAGGGTCTCGAGCAGAGCGCGGTCGATCCGGTCCGCGAGGGTGCATACGAGGGCATCGGCGCCTCGCGCGTGCTCGCGCAGCTCCACGGCGCTCAGGGTGCGATCCTCCGGATTGACCTCGAGCCTCGCCGCGGGAAGCGCGTTCGCGATCCTGCGCAGGGCTGCATCGGGAATCGCCCGGGTGACGTAGATCCGCACGACGTGGTCCTCGGAGGGGAGACTCAGCGCCCGTCGCCCCCAGCGCGGACCCGCTCACCGCGCAGGGGCTCGATCGTCGCCAGCACCGGCCGCGGAGGCGTCCGGCGACCGAGGGATTTCAGATCTTCCAGGATCACGTAGCTGGCCGGTACGAGGAAGAGGGAGATCCCCGTGGCAAAGATCACGCCGAAGGCGAGGGAGGTGGCCATGGGGATCAGGAACTGGGCCGAGACGCTCCGCTCCGCGAGCAGCGGAAGCAGGCCCGCGAAGGTCGTGAGGGAGGTGAGCACGACCGGCCGGAAGCGCGCACACCCGGCCTCACGGACCGCCTCCTCGAGGGGCTGACCGCGATCGCGGCAGGCGTTCACGTAGTGGACCAGGATGAGGCTCGCGTTCACGACGACACCCGACAGCGCCACTACCCCGAACACCGACATCATGTTGAAGGTGATGCTCCCGAACAGTCCCATGATGAAGTGGCCGAGGATCGCACCCACCAGGCCGAAGGGAATGACCGCCATGATGATCAGCGGCTGCGCGTAGGAGCGCAGGGGAATGGCCAGCAGCGCGTAGATCAGGACGAGGGCGAAGGCGTAGCTTCGGAGCAGCGAGCTCAGGGTGTCCCGCTGCTCGCTCTGCTCGCCTTCCAGGGAGTAGGACAGCCCCGGGTTGTCCGCGACGAGCTGGGGCAGGAAGCTGGCCTCGAGATCGCGCAGGACCTCGGCCGCGTTGGCGCGCTTCCGGTCGATGTCCGCCGTCACGCGCACCACGCGCTGGCGATCGCTGCGTCGGATGCTCGCGTAGCCGCGCCCCATGTCCGCCCGGGCCACCGCGTAGAATGGGACCTCACCGCCTTCGGGCGTGCGGATGCGCAGGTTCTCGAGGTCTGAGATGGAGCGACGCTGGGCGATCGGGTAGCGGACCATCACCTTCACGTCGTCGCGCCCGCGCTGGATCCGCTGGGCCTCCTCGCCGTAGAAGGCCTGGCGGACCTGCCTCGCCAGGTCGTCGAGGGTCAGGCCCAGAGCCTCCGCCTCGGGCAGGATCGAGAGCTTGATCTCCTGCTTGCCCTCGAGGAACGAGTCGTTGATGTCGACCAGCCCGGGGTACTCGGAGAGCTTCGCCTTCAAGGCCTCCGAGGTATTGCGCAGCAGGTCGATTTCGACGGCCCGGAGCTCGAGATTGATCGGATCGCCGGCGGAGAAGAGCGCCGAGCGGAAGACCAGCTCCTCCGCTTCCGGCACCGCGGGAGTGAGCTCGCGCCAGCGCTGGGCGATGATCTCCGCCGCGATCGGCCGATCGTCGGCACTCCGGAGCTCGATGGTCACCTCGCCCAGATGCGTCGCGGCGGCCGCGTCTTCCAGTCGCCCGGGCGGCCGCGGTCCTCCACCCGGATGCTCGCCGACGGCCGCCAGCACGTGCTTTACCAGCGAACCGGTCTCGTCCCCGAACTCCCGATCGAGCTCCTCGCGCAAGCGCTGCGCCGAACGCTCGAGCTCGGCGACGACCTCGGACGTGACCTCCTCGGGTGTGCCCAGGGGCATCGTGAGCTTCGCCGAGATGTAGTCGTTCTCGACCGGGGGGAAGAAGCTGAAGCGGAGGTGGCCCGTCGCGATCGAGGTCACCGTGATCATCAGCAGCACCGCGCCGACCGCCACCGCCGCGTAGCGCCACTCCACGACGCGCGCGAGAGCCGGCCGATAGCGGCGCTCGGCGAGACGCTCGAATCCATCGGCACAGAACCGCTGAATGCGCTTCCACTGGGCCGAGATGGCGCCGTCGTTGGGGTCCGCGGAGGTCGACTCGATCTTCATGTGGCCGAGGTGCGCCGGCAGGATCCACTGGGACTCGATCACCGAGAAGAGCAGGCAACAGATCACCACGATGCCGATCGCGCCGAAGACGTTCCCCAGCGGGCCGGGTGACGCGATCATCGGCAGGAATGCGGCGACGGTGGTGAGCACGCCGAACACCACCGGGACCGAGACCTCCTGGGCGCCCCGAATCGCGGCCTCGAGGGGCTCCTCGTTGCGCTCCTGGTGGCGGTGCACGTTCTCGCCCACGACGATCGCGTCGTCGACGAGCAGACCCAGCACCAGAATGAAGGCGAAGAGCGAGATCACGTCTATCGAGTAGTCGAGGATGGGGAACATCGAGAGGGCCGCGAGGAAGGCGATCGGCACGCCGATGCTCACCCAGAAGGCCAGTCTGAGTCGGAGAAAGAGCGCGAGCAGCACGAAGACCAGCACGAAGCCGGCCCGGCCGCTCCGCAGCAGGATGTCGAGGCGGTCGCGCAGGTACTGCGCCCCATCGCGCCAGACATCGACGTTGAGCTCACCGGGAATCGCCGGAGAGGCACCGGCGACGTAGGCCTTCACGGTCTCGACCAGATCGAGCACCTGCTGGTCCCCGATGCGATAGACGTGGATCATCACCGCGGGATCGCCGTCGAAGCGCGCGTAGCGTGCGTCCTCGGCAAAGCCGTCGACCACCCGGGCCACGTCGCCCACCAGCACCCGGGTCCCGTCCTCGCGGGTCTCCACGACGAGGCGCTCGAACTCCTCGCCGGTATAGGCCTGGCCCTTCGCCCGCAGCAGCACTTCGCCGTCCCGGGCGCGGATCGTGCCTCCGGGTCGGTCCAGGGAGCCCCGTTTCACGGCCGCCGCCACCTGGTCGAAGGTCAGCCCGAACCGGCGAAGGGACTCCTCGGGCACCTCGATGGAGATCTCGTAGGCCCGGGTGCTCGTGAGCTCGACCTGGGTGATGCCCTCGAGGGAGGAGATGTCGTCGCGCAGTCGCTCGCCGTAGACCTTCAGCGAGCGCTCCGAGGCCGGACCCGAGAGGGCCAGCTGGATCGCCTGGCGACGCTGCGAGACGTGACTGACGATCGGCTTCTCGGCGTCCTCGGGGAAGGTGTCGATGCTGTCGACGGCGTTCTTGATCTCCGAGAGCGCGCGATCGATCGGGTAGCCGCTGATGAGCTCGGCGGTGACCCCACAGGCGCCTTCACTCGCGGTAGAGCTGATGCGATCGATGCCCTCGATCCCCTGGATCTCCTCCTCGATCCGCACGCAGATCGAAAGCTCGACCTCCTCGGGCGCCGCACCCGGGTAGGGAACGCCGATCTGGATCATCTCGATCTCGAAGTCGGGGAAGGACTTCTGGTTGATCGACGGAAGCGCGGCGAGGCCGGCCATCACGAGGAGCACCATGAGCAGATTCGCCGCCACGGGGTTCCTTGCGAACCAGGCGATGGCCGACTTCACGACCCGGCCCTCGCGAGCTCCGGCGCGTCGTCGAGCACGCGGACGGACATGCCCTCGACCGGTGCGGCCAGCGGCGACACGCACACGCGCTCACCGTCGCTGAGCCCCTCGCCGATCACCACCTCGTCCCCCTGCACCCGGAGCACGTCCACGGACCGGAAGCGAAGCCGGCTCTCCGCGTCGAGGACGAGCACGCGATCGCCGTCATGGAGGGCGCTGCGCGGCAGAAGGACCGCGTCGGGGACGCTCCGGCCGCGAATCTCCGCTTCGACGAAGAGCCCCACGGCGAGGGGAACGACCCGGCCCTGGGCGTTCCGCCCGTAGGGGTCCTCTATCCGCGCCACAACGCTCACCGTTCGGCTTCTCGGATCGATCTCGCCTTCGGTGCGGACGATGCGCCCCTGCCAGCTCTGGGCGCCGCCGGCGAAGTCGGCGGCGAGCCGGACCGCCGGCCCCTCCCCCGCCGCATCGCCCTGGAAGCCCAGGTGCAGATCGAGAAAGGAGAGCTCGCGATCCGGCACCGGGAGACGCACCTCGGCATAGTCCACCGCGTAGACCGTGCCGACGGCGACGCCGCGGGTCACGAACCTCCCGATGTCGACGCTCTCCTCCCGGACGCGGCCGTCATAGGGCGCGCGGATCTCCGTCCGCTCGAGATCGAGACGCGCCTGGGTGAGCTTCGCCCGGGCCTCGCGAAGACCTGCCTCCCCTACGGCGAAGGCATTCTCGGCGTCGTCGATGCGTGACTCGGCGGCGATGGATTGGTCCGCGAGCTGGCGTTGGCGCGCGAGATCCTTGCTCGCCCGGGCGTGCTCGCTCTTTGCACGCGCCAGTCCGGCGCGTGCGCTCTCGAGGGCAGCCTCGTAGTCGGCGGGCTCGATCCGCAGCAGCGGATCCCCCTTCGCGAAGAAGCCACCGGCGACGAGCTCCGGGGCAACCCAGACGATCTCTCCCGCCACCTGGGCCACCAGATCCGTCTCGGTGCGCGGCACCACGGTGCCGTGGGCCCGGACCACGAACTCGATCGGCGCCCGCGTCACCGACTGGATTCGGATCAGGGGCGCCACCGGAGCAGGCGTCTCGAGCTCCGCCTGCGGCCGCAGCCACACGAGGAGAGCACTGGCGAGCGCACCGACCCCCAGGATTCCCAGGGCGACCCACTGCTTCCGACCCCTCACGGTCGCCTCCGAGGCCCGTCGGCCCCGCCCTCGAGCTCGAGCAGCGGACAGCTCGCGAGGATGCCCTGGGAGACGAAGCGCGCGAGAGCGGCGAGCATCTCGTCGCCCTCGATCGGGTCCTCGATCCCGAGGATGCTCTCGGCGTGCCCTCCCGTGGCGTGCACCATGGCACCGATCCCGAGCTGGAACGCGAGGGGCAGGGAGGCGTGGCTGCGCCCCGGCAGCGCGCGCTCCAGCGCGGCCAGGAAGCGCTTCGCGACCTCGCCAAAGATCTCCTGATAGAGACCGCGGACCCGCTCGAGGGGCATGAAGTGGAGGCTCGCGGGCAGCCTGCGATAGGTGAGCGCCGCCTCGTCGCTCCCGGCGCTGAGCTCCAGGGCCGGGCGCAGGAAGGCCTCCACGATCTCCCGAACCGAGGGCTCCCCCTCTGCCTCGAGTGCTCCGAGCAGCGCCAGCCGCCGGGTGTTCATGGGCTGGATCCGGCTTCGCAGGGTCTCGCGGACCAGCGCCTCCTTCGACCCGAAGTGGTAGTGGGCGGCCGAGACACTCGCACCGGCAGCCTGGGTCACGGCGCGAATCGACACGGCCTCGTAGCCATGCTCGGCCAGCAGGTTCGCGGCTGCCGTCAGGAGCCGGTCCTTCGTCGACGCAGGGGAGCCGGTGCCCTCGACAGGGGCAGCCGGGAGGGGGCGGGGGACAGTCACCATCTCTCCGGATCACGTTCGAGCCGGGGCGGACTCGAACGGGCGTTCCGAACGTATGTTCGATCGCCTCGCCCCACCACCCCTCGAATGGGGGACGTGGCGCAGCACCCCACGCCGCGCCATGGTGCGCGAGCACCGATCCAGGAGACGGAATGCGGAATCTCGAGGGAGCGGTGGCCGTGGTCACCGGGGCGGCGAGCGGAATCGGGGCCGGGCTCGCCCGAGCCTTCGGAGAGGCGGGGATGCGGGTCGCCCTGGCCGATGTGGAGGCGGGGCCCCTGGAGTCGGTGTGCGCATCCCTCCGGGCCCGGGGCGTCGAGGCGCTGGCTGTGCCCACCGACGTCACGCGCCCGGCCGAGATCGAGGCGCTGGCCGAGCGCGTGTACGCCGAGCTCGGCGCGGTGAACGTCCTGTGCAACAACGCCGGGGTCTGCCAGGGCGGACCCATCCAGGAGATGAGTGACGCTGACTGGCGCTGGCTCCTCGGCGTCAACCTCTTCGGCGTGATCCACGGCTGTCGCGAGTTCGTGCCGCGGATGGCGCGTCAGGAGGGTCCTGCCCACATCGTGAACACCGCATCGATCGGGGGCTTCGTGACCGGCGGCGAGCTCGGGATGTACAGCACCTCGAAGTACGCCGTGGTGGGCTACACCGAGTCCCTCGCCCAGGACGTCGCGCACCACGACATCGGCGTCTCGGTGCTCTGTCCAGGCTGGACCGACACGAAGCTCGCCGACGCCGCACGCAACCGGCCCGACGAGCTCGGCACCGCTCCGGCGAAGATGGAAGCGATCACATCGGGGATGGCGACGGGAATGGATCCCCTCGAGGTCGGCCGCCGCACCCTCCGCGGCATTCGCGAGGGCGCGTTCTACATCTTCACCCACTCGGACCTGCGCGCCGTCCTCGAGCACCGCTTCCAGAACGTCCTCGCCGCCGTCGACCGCGCCGACGACCCCCTGTGAGAACGGAAGCGCGACCCCGCCGCGGGGCCGCCTTCGCTCAGTCCAGGTAGAGGCCGCCGTTGGCGGCGAAGATCTGGCCCGTCGTGTAGCCGAAGAGCTTCGGGTCGGCGATGGCGCATACCGTCGCCGCCATCTCCTCGGGCTCGGCGATCCGGCCCACCAGCGTCGACCGGCCCATGGCCGCGACTCCGGCCTCTCCCACGGCGGCCAGCATCGGCGTATTCACGGGGCCCGGTGCGATGGCGTTCACGCGCACGCGGTATCCGGCGAACTCCCGGGCAGTGGTCTTGGTCGCCGACTCGATGGCGCCCTTTGCCGCGGTGTAGTCGAATTGCCCGATGTTGCCGTTGCGCGCGCTCACGGACGAGAAGTTCACGATGAAGCGGTTCACCCCGTCATCGAGGGGCTCGTTCCCGTTCGCCTTGAAGAGCGGATGCCAGTGCTGCACCGCGACCTCTCGGGTGAAGAGGAAGGTCCCGTGGAGGTGCACCGCCATGACCGCCTTGAAGTCCGCGTAGCTCTTCTTCGTGATCCGGGCGTCCCGGGTGATCCCGGCGACGTTCACCACCCCGTTGATACAGCCCGAGGCCTCGAGGGTCTCTGCGACGACCCGGCCCACGGCGTCCTCGTCGGTCACGTCGGCCGCCGCCACGATCGGACGCGGCGCGCCCTCCCCTGCGATCTCGTCGCGCACGGCTTCGAGCTTCGCCGGGTCGACGTCCACGAGCGTCACCTGGGCGCCGTGGGCCGCGAGGCCGCGAGCGACGCAGCGGCCGATCCCCTGGGCCGCCCCGGTCACGATGTGGGTCTCCCCCTCGAACGCGCCGTCTCGCAGCCAACGATCCATGTGGTCTCCTCCCGATGGGCCGCGCAATATGGGCCGCGCACCGGCTCGACGCAAGCACCCCCATCCCGGGATCGGCGGTTCCGACGCGCAGAGTGCTAGCGGGGAGCGTCGCCCATGATCGTGATGCGCTCCATGCGGCGGTGGCCATCGAGATTGTCCGAGATGACGGCATGCTGCGTACAGCGGTTGTCCCACATCGCGACGGAGTTCGGGCGCCATCGGAAGCGGCAGGTGAACTCGGGGCGGGCCACGTGCTCGGTGAGGAAGCGCAGCAGCGCCCGGCTCTCCTCCGGCTTCATGCCGACGATCTCCTTCGTGAAGGTCGCTTTGACGAAGATCGCCTTCCGCCCCGTGACCGGATGCGTGCGGATCACCGGGTGCGCGGCCGACAGGTTGCTCTCGAGATCTTCCTTCTGCTCCTCCTTCGCGATGTAGCGGAATCCGCCGCCGTGGTGCAGCGCGCGGAGCTCCGAGAGGAGCCGCTGCATCGCATCCGAAAGCGCGTCGTAGGCCGCGTACATGCTCGACCACATCGTGTCGCCACCGGCTTCCGGCACGACCACCGCCCGCAGCACCGAGCCGAGGGGCGGCTCCTTCTGGAAGGTCACGTCGCTGTGCCACCGCTCAGCGACGAAGCGCATCTTCTCGCCGCTCTCGAGCACGACCACCTCCGGGTGTCCCCGACCCGCCATCTGCTGGAGCACGGGGTGGACGTGCAGCTCGCCGAACTGGCGGGCAAACTCCTTGTGCTGGTCGATCGTCACGTCCTGGTCGCGAAAGAAGAGCACCTGGTGAAGCATCCAACCGTCGTGAAGCTCCTTGAAGCGGGGCGGAGACAGGGGATGCGCAAGATCCAGCCCGGTGACCTCGGCACCGAGGGCGCCGGCGAGAGGCTCGAAGCGAAGCGGCGTCTCGTCGGATCGTGACATGGCGGATCTCCTCGATGTGCGACCAGCTTATCCGATCGCTCCCGGCCCCTGGCGGGGAATCGCCGGCGGGCACGGGCCGCGTCCCTGGTATCCTTCCCTCTCCGGAGGGTGCCCATGAGCGCCGCGTCTGCATCCACTCCCATCCAGGTCGAGCCCATCTCGGGAGCGCTCGGCGCCGAGGTCTCGGGGATCGATCTCGGCCACCCTCTCCCAGGGCAGAGCGTCGCCGCGATTCGCGCGGCGCTGCTCGAGCATGCGGTGCTCTTCTTCCGCGATCAGACCCTTACCCCGGAGGCCCAGATCGCACTGGCCCGGCATTTCGGAGAGCTCGACGTACATCCCATCGTGGAGGGCCTGCCCGAGCATCCGGAGATCGTCCGGGTGAGGAAGCCGGCCGGAGAGTCGGCGAGCTTCGGCACGGGCTGGCACACGGACAACACCTTCTTCGAGGCGCCGAGCCTGGGCACCATCCTCTACGGGCTGGCGATTCCCCCGTACGGGGGAGACACCCTCTTCGCCAGCATGACCCGCGCCTACGACGCGCTCTCCGATGGCATGAAGGAGATGCTCGACGGCCTCGTCGCGGTGCACAGCGCCGCACGCGCCTACGACCCGGCCGTGACCGGAGAGGCGAAGTATCGCGGCGACGCGCCGATCCGCTACCGCCACTCCGACGCGATCGGGAAGGAGGTGCGGCACCCCGTGGTGCGCACCCACCCGGAGACCGGCCGCAAGGGGCTGTTCGTGAACCCCATGTTCACCCTGAGGATCGACGGTCTGCACGGCGCCGAGAGCGACGCCCTTCTCGGCTTCCTCCAGTCCCACGCAACACGCCCCGAGCTGACCTGCCGCTTCCGCTGGCGCCCCAACTCCCTCGCCTTCTGGGACAACCGCTGCGTGCAGCACTACGCCATGGACGACTACCACGAGTTCGAGCGGGTGATGCTCCGCGTCACGATCTCGGGCGATCGCCCCTTCTGAGCCCGTGCGACTCCTGGTGCTCGTCGCCTATCCGCTGGCGGGTCGTGACGCCCTGCGGGCAGCCGGCGGCACCGCGGGCGGGGACTCGAGCTCCGCAACTGGATCACGGCACAAGTCGAGCCCCGGCTTGCGGCTCGGCGCTCCGGCCCTCCGCCCATTCCGACCTCGACCGGGGCCCGCTCACAGGACGGGTCCGACGAAGTCCTCGGGCTTGATCGTCAGAATGGAGGTGTCGAGCCGGCCCAGCAGGCGCTCGGCCGTGTTCCCCAGCAGGACGCCCGCCACTCCCCCGCGCGAGATCGTTCCCATCACGATGAGATCCGGCGAATGGCGCTTCTCGCACTCGAGCACGACGTGGGTCGGCGAGGAGAGCGCCACGTGCAGCGAGACCTCTGCCGGCGCGCCGGCGGCTTCCAGCTGCGCGCGCAGCCGGTCCGTGCGCTCGCTGCGCGTTCGCTTCGCGAAGGCCTCGGGATCCTCGTCCCGACCCATCTGCACCGACATGGAGAGCTGGAAGGTGTGCACGACGTGGAGCGCTGCGCCGCTCCGACCCGCCAGATCGCAGGCCGCATCGAGCACCCGATCGCCTACGGGGCTCAGGTCCGTGGCCGCGAGGATGACGCGCGGCGGAGGCGACGATGCGCCGGGCTTCGCCACCCAGACCGGGCAGGGACAGCGGCGCACCAGCTTCGCCGACACGCTGCCGAGCAGCGGCCCATGAAGGAACGGGGCCGCCCGCTTGCCGACCAGCACGAGGTCACTGCCGTCCTTCGACGCCTGCCGCGCCAGGGCCAGCCACGGCGACTCCTCCGAGAACACGAGACGCGCCTCGACGCCCGCCCCGCGTAGCCCCTCGAGGGCCGCCTCGAAGGGCGCCCCGCCCGGCTCCGTCGACACGGTGGTGTAGCCGCCGGAACGCTCGTCCCAGGCCTCGTCGTGCGCCGTCGAATGGACGAGCGTCACCTCCCCATTGGCGGAGGTCGCGAGCCAGCGCGCCCACTCCAGCGCCTGGAAACAGCCCGCGGTCAGGCGCGGTACGCCGGGCTCCGCATCGAGGCCGACCGTGATCCTGCGAAGCGCGAACATCTGGGCCTCCCGAGACGCTCAGAGAGTACCGCGGAAGCGCCTCGGTCGGCCGGGAATGCGGCCTATTCTCCCAGGGAGGGGAGGCGGCTCCCACCGGAGGGGGAGCGGCGATGGAAGGTGGGACACTCGCACGCCGCGTGACCTTCCCCGCCCTCGTGCTCTACGGCCTGGGCACGACGGTCGGCGCGGGGATGTACGCACTGCTCGGGGAGGTCGCCGGGCGCGCGGGCATGCTG
>CALDCK010000345.1 GCA_937937315.1 uncultured bacterium | reverse complement strand
TAATCGGTGCCGAGGCGACGCAGGCTGCCCTCGACGGCCTCTACGTAGCTTCCGACGGGAGCACCGGCCGGAAGGTGCCCCGTCGGCGTGCAGAACTTCGTCGCGATGAAGAGCCGGTCGCGAACGCCTCGAATCGCACGCCCCATCGCCTGCTCGCTTCCGGACCCCGAGTAGTCGGGAGACGTGTCGAAGTAGTTCACGCCCCGATCGAGCGCGAGCCTGGCAATGCGCTCGCCGTCCTCCCCCCGGATCCGACCGGTGCCGAGCACGATGTCCGAGACGTTCCACTCCGTGCGGCCGAAGCGCCGATAGTTCTCGACCCGGCTTCCCTTCCACGTCTCCTTCCACTCGGGATGCGTGAAGGCCACTTCCCGATCCATGATCTTGCCGCCGACGTTCGCCCAGCCGTCTCCGCCCTCGCCCACGCCGTAGAAGGTGCGACCGGCAGCCGCCAGCCCGCCGACGGCGAGGGAGCCGAGCGCGACTCCCGCTCCGGATCCGGCGCCGGTCAGAAAGCGCCTTCGTCCGGGATCCACCTCGGCGACACGAGCGCGGACGGCGCTCCGCATCAGGACGAAGCCGACGATCGCCACCAGCAGGAGCGCGCCCACGGCGAGGACGGCTCCGCCGACGGTCCGGTTCAGATCTGGCGCGAATGCCCGCGCGATGTCCTGAATCGCCGGACCCAGCGGGAAGGCCGAAGGATCGAGGCCGATGAAGGAGTCGTAGATGAATGCGCCGGAGACCGCGAAGCCTACGACGAGCGCAATTGCGAGCACGAACACTGCGATCCGGGCGGAACTCCTGAACATGGCGGTCTCCTCTACGTGGTGAGGGTGCCGCCCAGTATAGGCACACGGCCGCCGTCGAGGCTCCAACGGGGTCGGGGGGCCTGCTCGGCTGACCGGCGCGAGCGACGCGCCTCAAGGGCGCGCCGGCGGTTCGACGACGGGTGGGCTGCTAGTCTCGGGCGGTGGCCGGAGGACCGCGAGCCAGGCGGCCTCCCCACGGGAGGAGACCCGATTGGCCCTGCCGGTCGTGATGCCGGGCTTCGCGGCCGCGAAGTACTACGTCGGCGCATCACTCGGAGCGACCGAATGGCTCGTGATCGACCAGGCCCGGGTAGATCGCTTCGCCACCGCCGCCGGCGACTCGAACTGGATCCACTGCGACCCGGAGCGGGCGGCTCGCGAGTCGCCCTGGAAGGGAACCGTGGTCCCCGGTTACCTCCTGCTCTCCCTCGTCCCGGACCTCCTCCCCCGCCTAGTCGTCCTGATCGGCTGGCGAACGGCCATCAATGCCGGCGTCGACCGGTGCGAGTTCGGCGCGCCGGCGCTCGTCGGCTCACGGGTGCGGCTGGGCGGCTCGCTCGCGCGAGCGCGCACCTTCCCGGGAGACGGCGTGCGCCTCACCTTCGACGTCCACTTCGAGGTGGAAGGGGCCGACGATCCGGCCATGACCGCCCGGGTCCACTACGCCTACTTCGCCTGATCGGACGAGCCCTTCCTCAAAGACGGTACTCGAGCCCGATGGTGAGCCAGTAGTTCGACTTCTTGCTGTCGTCGGCGGGGTCGTTCACGTACTCGTAGCGCGCGTTGTTGCGGAAGTGGATCGAGCCGACGAGCGGAATCGACAGCGTGAGCTCGGAAGTCGCCAGCCAGCTCTTCGTCTCGTTCGCGGGCATCGCCAGCCGGGTCGTGTGCACCACCTCGAGGGTCTCGCCGATCATGTCGTGATAGTCGTAGCCCCCGATCAGGTCGACGAAGTTGTTGTCGTCCTTGCCCTTCCGGAACTGCTCGTGGCGGTAGCCCACGCCGCTGTTCACGTCGAAGAACTCCTTGTCGCTCTCCTGCCATACCCGATAGCCCGGTCCGGAGGAGGCCTGGATCCGGATGTTCCGATCCTGGACCGGGTCGGCGCTCACTCCGGTCGTCGAGAGCCAGAAGAAGCGCGAGGTGAAGTCGTGACGCCAATCCAGGAACCCGCCGTAGTTCTCAGAATCCACTGTGCCTCCCGTCTTCCCCCAGTCGGCGAGGGCGCGGAAGGTGAGGGAGTCGTCGGTGAAGTTTCGACGCACCCGGGTGTCACCGCTCAGACTGAACTGATTCGTGTCGCCACCGCGCAGAGCGAATCCCGCGGCCGCGCGCGCCTCCCATTTCGGCGTCTCCTCCTCCTCTTCCTCGGCAAGGCCCGCGCCGGGGAAGGCCCACGATGCGAGTGCGACGAGCACGATGACGCCTCGCCTCCATCCGTGATCTCGGCCGATCGACCCGAAGCCCATTGCGCGATTCTCCATCGGTTCTCCTCATCGCCCACGCGGGCGGGGAAGCTTCGCACGGGAGGCGAAGTCTGTGAACCCCGAAACTGGAGCCGCGACGCAGTGACGTCGCTCCGCTTGACGTCGCGACGCCACCCGCCGATCCTCGGCCCATGAAGGTCGCGCTCGCACAGGTGAACCCGACCGTCGGCGACCTCTCGGGGAATCGGCGGCTGGTGGAGGAAGCCGCCGCGAAGGCCGCCGGAGAGCGCGCCGACGTCGTGGTGCTCTCGGAGATGGTCCTCACCGGCTACCCGCCGATGGACCTGCTCGAGCGGGACGGCTTCGTCCGGGATCAGCTCCGGGAGCTCGACGCCCTGCTGCCGGCCTCGAAGTCCGTGGCCATCGCCCTCGGTGCCGTGTTGCCGGGCGAGGGCGCCGGACCGGCGCGACTGCAGAACGCCGCAGTCCTCCTCGATCGGGGGAAACGGGTTGGAGCGCGCGCAAAGTCCCTGCTTCCCAGCTACGACGTATTCGACGAGCGCCGCTACTTCGCGCCCGCCATTTCTCGCGAGCCTGTCACCCTGGGCGAAGGACTCGTCGGCCTGACCGTCTGCGAGGACACGTGGGTCGAGCCTCTGGGCTATGCCCTCGACCCGGTCGCGGAGCTGGCGGCGGCCGGAGCCTCGATCGTCCTCAATCCTTCCTGCTCTCCGTGGCACGTGGGGAAGGCGGTGGAGCGACGCGAGATGCTCGCGACTCTGGCCCAGCAGCACGGCCTGCCGATCGTATTCGTGAATCAGGTCGGGGGGAACGACGAGCTGATCTTCGACGGCGGCTCCTTCGTCGCCGACGCGCGCGGTCGAATCCACGGTGCCCTGCCTCTCTTCGACTCGGCCTTCGGGGTCGTGGAGATCGGCACCGAGGAGGGCGTCGGTCCGGGCGAAGTCGTCGATCCCCACTACGCCGCGCAGCTCGAAGCAGGCCTGGAGCTCGGGATACGCGACTACTTCCGCAAGCAGGGGCTGCCGCCCGGCGCGGTCATCGGCCTCTCGGGCGGGATCGATTCGGCCGTGACCGCACACCTCGCAACCCTCGCCCTGGGCGCGGACCGGGTGCTCGGAATCGCCATGCCCGGCCCGTTCTCGTCGGAGCACAGCGTCGAGGACGCCCTCGCCCTCGGCCGAAACCTCGGGATCGAGGTGCGGCAGGTCGACATCCGCCCGATCTACGAAGCCTATCTCTCGGTCTTCCGGAACCTCCTCGGAGAGCGCAACGACTTCGGGCTCGCACAGCAGAACATCCAGTCCCGCATCCGCGGTGCCATTCTGATGGCGATCTCGAACGCGGAGAACCGGCTGGTGCTGGCTACGGGGAACAAGAGCGAGCTCTCGGTCGGCTACTGCACGCTCTACGGCGACACGGTCGGTGGGCTCGCGGTCCTGGGCGACGTCTACAAGCGCGATGTCTACGCTCTCGCGGTGCGCGCGAACGAAGGCGGGGATCGCATCCCCCCCAATACGATCGAGAAGCCGCCCTCCGCCGAGCTGGCCCCGGAGCAGCTCGACTCGGACGATCTGCCCGACTACGGCGTGCTCGACGCGATCCTGGAGCGGGCGATCGAAGGTCAAGCCACCGCCGACGCCATCGAGCCGCCGCCGGGAGCGACGGCCGAGACCGTACGGGAGGTCGTCGCACGCCTCGATCGCAACGAGTACAAGCGACGGCAGTCGCCCCTGGTGCTGCGCACCTCACCGAAGGCCTTCGGCTCCGGCCGCCGCCTCCCCATCGTGCACCGCTACGGACTCTGATCCTTCGCTCGGGCTCCGCGCAGCCCGCTCGGATCATGGTCCCAAAGGGCGTCTGTGAGCAGCGTATGAGCGAAGCGTCGGCGCCGCGAATCCGGCTGTGCGCACGCCCCTGCCGCGACGAGCGGGGCGCGGCTCTCCAAGCGCGACGGCTTGCCGGGAGCGACCGAAATGGTCGCCTCGACCGCGCAAGCGCCGTAGGGCGGCGTAGCCGCCCGGACTGACGCGCGCAGCGAGGGCGAAGCCCTAGACCGCCTCCGCGCCAACGGCCCGGACGTTCTCCGCACGCGGGCCCCGGGGGCCTTCCTGCACGACGTACTCGACCACATCACCCTCGGAGAGGGAATCGTAGTCGTTGGTGCCAAGGCCCGAGCGGTGGAAGAACACTTCCTTCCCGTCCTCACCGCGGACGAAGCCGAAGCCACGCTCCGGAACGAGCTTCTTCACCCGGCCCTTCACCTTCGGCCCGCTCGGCACCGTGCGTGTCGCCGCCTGACGTCGGCCGCGGGAGCGCCCGCGACCCCGGCGAGGACCGCTGTACCGGTCACCCGAGGCGAACTCCTCGCGAAACAAGGGGAGGGGAACCATCAGATCCTGCATGTCGGGATCCGACATCGGGCTCAACAGAACCTCGTCGTCTCCGACATCCACGACGGAGTAGCGAAGGCTCGTGTTCTTGTGGATGACGGTAGTGCCCGTCTCGATCTCTTCCATCGACAGCATGGCGGCGGACCTCGCTCGCGGCACACCGGCCGCAATCCCCGATCTCCCTGGACGCCCCCGGACGTGTCCCCCCGCGCGGGAGCTATGGGATCCCGCGGGCGGAAGAGAGACACCGCAGTCACGGTGCGGGTTCCGGAAGTGCCGCTCCGTGATCGAGGCAGAAACCTAGGGGAACCCGCAGGTTAGGGCATCGCCCCGAGCCGGTCAAACGACGCGCTTCGATCCCACCGGACGCTATGCTGCTCCCCCCGAGGGATCGATGAGAACCGCCGCACTGCGCTCCCCCCTGAGCCATCCGCTACGACGCCTGCTCTCGCTCGCCCTCTCGAGCTTCGCCATCGCCGGCTCGTTCGTCGCCGCCGGGGCCGAGACCCTGCGGGTCGGCACCAGCGGGGACTACGCGCCCTTCAGTGCCGAGGGGGATCCGGGCGAGTACACGGGATTCTCCCTGGAGCTCGCCCGCCGCTACGCCGCGGACCGGGGTCTCACCCTCGAGATCGTTCGTTTTCGCTGGCCGGGGCTCGTCGCCGACCTCGAGGCCGACCACTTCGACGTGGCGATGTCCGGGGTGACGATCCGGCCGGAGCGCGTTGCGAGGGGCATCTTCACGGTCCCGGTCGTCGAGACCGGCGCCGTGGTGCTGGTGAAGCCCGAGACCTGGACCAGCGTCGACCAGCTCGACCGCCAGCGGATCCGCATCGGCGTCAATGCGGGCGGGCACCTCGAACGCGTCGCGCAGCGCCACCTTCCCCGCGCCACCCACGTCGCGATCCCCGACAACGCGTCGGTCCTGAATGCGCTGATCGATGACGCGGTGCAGGCCGTCATCACCGACAGCGCGGAGGCGCCGATCTGGCGCGCCCGGCACCCGGAGCTGGTGCAGCTCGACCCCCTGACCCGGGATCGCAAGGCCCTGCTCGTGAGTCGTCGCCGTCCCGAGCTCGCCGCGGACCTCGACGACTGGCTCGTGGAGCGGGAGCGCGACGGAACCCTCGCCGCGCTTCGCCGCGAACACCTCGGCGACGGGCCCTGGTCCGAGGTCGCGAGGCCCTTCCCCGCCCTGCTCGCAGCGATCGACGAACGTCTCTCCCTGATGCCGACGGTCGCGATGGTAAAGCGCGCCACGGGCGTGCCCCTCGAGGTGCCGGAGCGGGAGAGCGTGGTGATCGAGGCGGCGGCGACCGGCGTGCTGGAAGCGGCCAGCAAGCGGGACGTGGTGCCGCCCTCCTATCTGCTCATCCAGCGTTTCTTCCGCATCCAGCTCGACGCGGCGAAGCAGATCCAGCGCGACGCCGTGGCGGATCACGATCTCGCGCTCGAAGAGGATCCCCCCGACCTCGATGCGGACCTGCGACCGGCCCTGCTCCACATCGGCAGCCGCATCGCCCGACTGATCGTGCAGCTGCCCCCGCTGCAGGCCATCTCCGTCTTCAGCGAGACCAGGGACGGCTTGCGGGCCCCCTTTCTGGCGCGCTCCTCCGTCACTGCGATCGCCGAGGCCATCGTCGTGATCGCGCCCTCCGCCGGCTCCACCCCTCCGCCTCCGACGAAGTGAGCCCTGGCGCGCGACAGCCTCAGCGCGCGATCACCCTCGCAATCAGACCCGCGCCCACCGGCAGCGCAATGCAGGCCACGTAGCGCAGCGCGGC
>CALDCK010000344.1 GCA_937937315.1 uncultured bacterium | reverse complement strand
CGCGCTGTTCTTCACGCTCCCGATGAGCTTCGTCGGGTTTCCGATCGGGAGCTGGGTCGGACGCGACGGCCCGTCCCCCACGGCCGCCGGGGTCATCGGATGAACGGGTGGGATCTCTTCACGGGGGGGGGGCGTCCGTGGGGCTCGGGGACAGGGCCGTCCTGTTCTTCGGATTCTTCCTGAGGGATACCCGTGACATCCTGGAGCAGGAGCGCCGCGAGGACGAGCCGGGACAGCGCGGAGCCTAGTAGAACCGGCGCTCCACCTCGCCGAAGCGGGTCCTGATCTCCCGCTCCTGCTCTCGACTGAGGGTGTCCGGCGGTGTGGCCACCCGCGAAGCGTCGACGGCGTTCCCGGTGTACTCGCTCTTCGTATACGATCGGACCGGGCAGGCGGGATCGAAGGACAGGGCGGGATCGACGAACCGGAGGATGCCCTGCACGACGGATCTCGTCGACGCGATCACCTCCTCGTGGCGCACGGTCATGACGCGCTCGTTCTCTGCAAGGGCGATCAGTGACTCGGCGTAGATGTGATAGGCATCCAGGGACCGCCCGAAGTCGCCGTAGCGCCTGAAGATCGAGGCCACGTTCGAGACCGGATTCCGAACCATCAGGATGGCCTTTGCCTCCGGGTAGAGACCCATCATCCAGCTCGCATAGGGCGTGTGGATGGGCGTCTTCTCTGCGAGGGTCAGCCCCAGGGGGTCGGTGAAGAGGGCACTGACCGAGCCGATCGCGTGGCTCAGCGTCTCTCGCAGCGTGAGCTCTCGATCGGGCGCCACCAACCCGCCGACGTACTCGTTCAGAAAGCTCTCCCGACCGTGGGAGAGGCTCACCCGGTAGCGCGCCTTCAAGGTCTCGTGGTACCCGCGGATCTCGGAGACGGACAGGACGCGGTCCGGATCGAGCTTCCGTGCGTAGCGGGCGCGAGCCGCGTAGTAGGGGCGCCGCCAGGAGCGTAGATCCTCGATGGAGTGGAGCCGAACATTCGGTGCCAGGCTCGCTGCAAGTCTCGCGATCCTCCTCGTTCGAGCAGCGCCTCGGTGGCCACCGCCCAGAAGGGCCCATTCGACGTAGCGATCGAAGACGCAGCTGTCGTTCAGTACGAAGACACCCGGCTGGCCGCTCAAGAGAAACGTCAGCAACGTGGTCCCCGACCGCTCGGGGCCGAAGACGAAGAAGGACGGGTGCTGGAGCGGCATCGGCGCGAGTCGTCAGTCCTCGATCCCGAAGGCGCGGAGCACGTTCTCGCCCAGGAAGCCCGGACGGGCGGACTCGGGCAGGCTCCGGGCGAGGCGCGTGACCTCGGGGACGTAGTCCGGCGGGTGGTCCGGGTGGGGGAAGTCCGAGGCCCAGAAGAAACGGTCGGCACCGACGACGGGGATGATGGCGGCGAGCGACTGCTCGTCCGGGTCCCCGGAGATCCAGCACTGACGCCGGAAGTAGAAGCTCGGCTTCTCGGGCAGCACCTGACGCGCCGGAATGCCCTGGGGAGAATCGTAGACCGTGTCCATGCGATCGAGCCAATAGCCGATCCAGCCCGCGCCGGACTCGAGCACCGCCACGCGCAGCTTCGGAAACTTCTCGAACACGCCGTACTGGAAGAGCGACGTGAAGGCGTGGCGCACCGCGTCCGCGGACGTGACGTTGAGGAAGAACGAGTAGCGCCCGCTCGTGTACTCGCCGTAGCGCCCCGGCGCGGTCCACTTCGGCTCGAGGGACGGATGGATGCCGAGGGTGAGGCCGCACTCCTCCGCCGCGGCGAAGACGCGGTCGTGGGAGGGGTCGCCGGGAGGCTTGCGACTCCACTGGAAGGGCGGGATGAAGACGCCGGCCACCCCGTCCCCGGCGACGCGCCTCAGCTCGCGCTCGGCCGCTTCGGGATCGCCCAGCGAGAGCTGGGCCACGGGAAGCAGGCGTCCCCCCGAGTCGGAGCAGAAGTCAACGATCCAGCGGTTGTAGGCGCGGATGTGGGCCTGGGTGAGGTCCTCGTCCTCGCACTCGGCGATCCAGAAGAGGGTGAGCGTCGGGTACAGGAACACCCGGGCGAGGTTCTCCTGATCGAGCCGCGCGAGCCGCTCCTCCGGATCCATGGCGCCGAGCGGGGCCGCGTCGACGTACTGGAGCCCGGTCTTCGTCTCGCGCTCGTAGACGTGACCGCCGACGCGATCCATCGCTCCCAGCCCCGCCGGCATGCCGCCCCTCACGATCTTCGACATCCGACCGTCGATCTCGAGGAACTCGAGCCCCGCGTCGTCGGGGCGAATCCGCGCGGCGCGCTTCCGGTAGCGCGGCTCGAGGTAGCGCTCCCACAGATCCGGCGGCTCGAGGACGTGGCCGTCGCCGTCCACGGCGCCGGCGAAGGGAAGTCTGGGGAGTGCCTTCATGACCCCGAAGTCTCGCGAAGGGCGGGCGCCGGCGCACCCGCCGGCTCGGGTTGAGCAAGGCACCGCCCCGGAGTCGCCCGGATCCGCCGATCCTGGCAGACTGTGGCGCGCCCACCGCGCTGGAGGGATCTCCGATGAGCGAGCCCTACGCTCTGGCCCCCGAGTTCGCGTCTCAGCCCAGCTTCACGATCCCGGCGAACCGCCTGGCACTCCGCGGCCTCGGGCTGCTCCTGCGGCTCCAACGGCGCCGCTTCGCCTGGAGCGACGACGTCGCCGTGCGCACCCACACGCTGCTCAGCAAGGACGGCAGCCCCTTCCGGGTCTTCGAGATCGCGCCGAAGGACCTCTCGGGAGCGGCGCCGGCCCTGATCGACTACCACGGCGGCGGCTTCTTCCTCACCTACGCGGGGCTCCACCTCACCGCCGCCGAGCGTTACGCCCTGGAAGGTCGCTGTCGCGTCTTCTTCCCCGACTACCGGCTGTCGGTCGACCATCCGTTTCCGGCCGGATTCGACGACTGCTACGCGACGCTCTCCTGGGTTCACGCCACCGCGACCGAACTCGGGGTCGATCCGCAGCGGGTGGCCGTGCTCGGCGACAGCGCCGGGGGCGCCCTCGCTGCCGGCGTCGCGCAGAAGGCCCTGGACCGAAGGGAGAACCCGCTCTGTGCGCAGATCCTCGTCTACCCCGTCACCGATCACGAAACGAAGACGGACTCGGCACAGCGCTTCACGGATACGCCCTTCTGGAGGACCTCCTCGAACCGCAACATGTGGAAGGTCTACCTGCGCGACAGCGAGTACGCGCAGGACGGGGGCCGCACGCCGATCCCTCCCTACGCGGCGCCCCTACACCGCAAGCGCTTCGACGCACTGCCGCCCGCGTGGGTGGAGGTCGCAGAGTTCGACCCACTCCTCGACGAGGGACGCCAATACGCCCGGGCCCTCCTGGCGGCGGGGGTGCCGGTCGATCTCCACGAGGTAAAGGGCGCGATCCACGGCTACGACCAGGTCGAGGGCAGCCCCACGGCGGGGGCCATCTTCCAGGAGCGCGTGGCAGCGATCCGCCGATTCTTCGGCCACTGAAGGCGATCCCCCGGTCCCGTCGCCTCGGAGTCGGGATCGGAAGTCGACGAGAGGATGTCATGGAAACCCCCTACGACGTGATGGCTCCGTTTCATGCGTCGAGCACCGAGCGCGACGCAGCGCTCTCCCTGCTACGCCGCGAGGATCCGATCCACTGGGATTCGCAGAACCAGTGGTGGCTCGTGACGCGACACGAGGACGTCCGCGAGATTTCCCGCAGACCGGAGCTGTTCTCCTCCGAGCCCCGCGGGCCGTGGCATGTCTTCGAGTACCACTTCTCCATGCAGGCCATGGACGGGGAGCGCCACCACCGACATCGCAACGTCGTGAGCCGGGCCTTCACGCCGCGTCTCGTGTCGACACTGACCGAGCGCGCCGAGCGCTATGCCGACGAGGCCATCGACGCCCTGGCCGGGCGGCGTTCGGCGGAGTTCGTCAGCGACCTCGCGGTGCCCGTGCCCTTGCGGATCATCGCCGACATGCTCGGCGTCGCCGACGGCGACCTCGAGCAGTTCCGGAGGTGGAGCGACGCGCTGATCATCGCCGGTGGCGGCCACGCCGAGGAGGAGGTGCTCGACGAGACCCACCACCTCATGGCCGACTTCCTCGCCTATCTCACCGAGACCGTCGAGGCGCGGCGAGCCCATCCGGGAGACGACGTCCTCTCGCGCATCATCCAGGCGGCGGAGGCTGGCGTGCTCGACGACTCCCAGCGGCTGCTCCACCTCGAGGGCGACGAGGTCCGGGACTTCGCGCTCTTCCTGCTGGTGGCGGGCAACGAGACCACCCGCAACGGCATCTCCCAGGGGATGCTCGCGCTCTTCGAGCACCCGGAGGAGCAGCAGCGCCTCGCTGCCGACGATACCCTCTGGAAGACCGCACCCGACGAGATCCTGCGCTGGACCTCCCCGGTCCGGGCGATGCGGCGGGTGGCGCTCCGGGACACCTCCCTCCGCGACCGGAAGATCCTCGAGGGCCAGTCGGTGGTGATGGTCTACGCGTCGGCGAACCGGGACGAGGCCGTCTTCGACGAGCCCCACCTCTTCCGCGTCGACCGCAGCCCGAACGAGCACCTGGCCTTCGGCTTCGGGCCGCACTACTGCCTGGGCGCGAACCTCGCCCGCATGGAGATCCGCACCGTGCTGCGCCGCATCCTGAAGCGCCTGCCGGGCATCCGCCTCGCCGAGAACGGGCGGCCCGTCCCCACGCCGAGCGCGTTGATCGATGGCCTCGAGGAGCTGCCCGTCGAGTGGTGAGGCCTCCGGCCCCTATCGGGCCACGAGTCGGTATATGAACACCTCGTCGTAGCCGGCCGGGTCCCGACGGAACATCGACTGGCTCGTCCAGGCCTCGCCGAAGGCGCTGATCTCGTCGGCGTCGGTCACGCGCTCGGCGCGCAGCTCGTAGAGCACACCATCGACGCGCAGCCGCACCCGCGGGTCCTCGGTCATGTTCTTTACCCACTGGGTCTCGGTGTCGCCTGCGTTCACGTAGAGGCCGCCGTCCAGGATCGTGAAGACGAGATTCACCGAATACGGATCCTGGGGACGCGTCTCGATCTGGGCCGTGTCGTAGTCGCCGGCGAAGGACCAGTCCGACGGCGCAGGTCGGGCCTCGCCCTCGAGGCCGCCGCCGGGCAGGAGCCCCGTCGGGCCGTTGCAGCCAAGGGCAGCGATGCCCATGATCAGCCACAGAACTCGAATCGACACGCGGATCCCTCCTCGATTGCCAGACACGCCGACAGTCTAGGGAGGTCGAGGCGGCGGCGCCTCGCGACGGTGTGGGCAGACCGTGAAGGCAGGGTCTCGTGTGACAG
>CALDCK010000343.1 GCA_937937315.1 uncultured bacterium | reverse complement strand
AGCACACCAGCCGAAGCGGGCGATCTGACGGCACCGCAAGTGTCAACGATACCATAGCCGCACCTCTGCGCCCGCGCCGAGGAACGACTCGCTGATGCCACGCCCCACTCCGCGTCCACCGCCGGTGACGATCGCCGTGCGGCCGGTCATGTCGATGGAGCGACTCAAGAGACGGAGCACAGCTCGCGGGCGATCCGCTCGCGATGATGGGTCGGATCGCCGAGGAGCAGCTCCGAGGCCTGGGCACGCTTGAAGTAGAGGTGAGGGTCGTACTCCCAGGTGAAGCCCACCCCGCCGTGAATCTGGATCGACGCGGCCGCACAGTGGAAGAAGGCCTCGGAGCAGTACGCCCTGGCCAGGGAAGCGGCCCGGGCCAGCTCCGGTGCGCCTTCGGCCGCGACGCATGCGGCGTAGTAGGCGGCCGAGCGAGCGGACTCGACGCGCACCATCATGTCGGCGCACTTGTGCTTGATCGCCTGGAACGAGCCGATCGGCCGGCCGAACTGGACCCGCTCCTTCGCGTAGGCGACGGAGAGGTCGAGACAGCGCTGGGCGCCCCCCACCTGCTCGGCGGCCAGGGCGATCGCTGCGCGGTCGAGGGCCTCACCCAGAGCCGCGGCGCCGCCCTGGGGCGCCTCCAGTCGGGCCGAGGCCGGCACCTCCACGCCCTCGAAGACGATCTCCGCCTGACGCCGGGTCGGATCCATGGTCGGGAGCGGGATCGTCCGAAGCCCCTTCGCGCCCGCCGGCACGACGAAGAGGCCGACGCCGTCGTCGCCCCGGGTCCCGGGCTCCCGTGCTGCGACCACCAGGAGCTCCGCCCTCGCGCCGTCGACCACGAAGCGCTTCGCGCCACGCAGGACGAACCCTCCCCCTGCCCGCTCCGCCACCATCGCGAAGTCGGTGGGCTCGGAGCCGCTTCCGGCCTCGGCCCAGGCGAGCGTCGCGAGGGTCGCCCCTTCGGCGATCCCCGGCAGGTGCTCCTCCTTCTGCTGCGCGCTGCCCGCCGCCAGTAGCGCTCCGGCGCCAAGACAGACCGTCGAGAAGAACGGTGCGCAGAAGAGGAACTCGCCCATCCCCTCCATCAGCGCGACGAGCTCCACGTCGCCGAGCCCGATGCCGCCGAAGTCCTCGGGGATCGCGACTGCCGTCCAGCCGAGCTCAGCGCCCACCCGCTTCCACACCTCGGGGTCGAAACCGCCCTCGCTCTCCATGGCGCGGCGCACCTGCTCGGAGCCCGAGTGGTCGGCCAGGAAGGCGCGCGCCGCAGAACGCAGCTCCTCCTGCTCCTCGGTGAAGACGAAATTCATCCCGGCCCTCCGTCAGGTCCCGTACACCTTCTGGGGGGCCACCGACTTCGCGAGCAGGTCGTGGACGATCGCGCCGAGCTCGTCCGGCTCGTAGCGCGCGCCCTTGTCGAGCACCGGCCCCTCCCGCCAGCCATCGGCCAGGGAGAGCTTGCCGCCGGCGATCTCGAATACCCGCCCGGTGACGTCGCGCGACTCCGCACTGCCGAGCCACACGACCAGCGGCGAGACGTTCTCCGGGGCCATGGCGTCGAAGCCGCTCTCGGGCTTTCGCATCATGTCTTCGAAGACCTCCTCGGTCATTCGCGTCCGCGCCGACGGAGCGATTGCATTCGCGGTGATGCCATAGCGCCCGAGCTCCGCCGCCTGGACGAGGGTGAGCGCCGCGATTCCCGCCTTCGCGGCGGAGTAGGCGCTCTGCCCCACGCTTCCCTGGAGCCCTGCGCCGGAGCTGGTGTTGATGATGCGGGCATCCACCGGCTCGCCCGCCTTCGACCGCTCCCGCCACCAGGCGCAGGCATTGTTCGCGACCGCGAAGTGGCCCTTCAGGTGGACGCGAACGACGGCATCCCACTCCTCCTCGGAGGTGCTCACGAACATCCGGTCGCGAACGAAGCCGGCGTTGTTGACCACGGCGTCGAGCCCGCCGAAGCGGTCGATGGCCGTCTTCACCAGCTCCCCGGCCTGGGCGAAGTCGGCGACGTCTGCGCCGTTCGCCACGGCCTCACCGCCGGCCTCGGAGATCTCGCGCACCACCTGCTCGGCCGGGCTCTCGGCGCTGCTCTCGCCCTGGAGCGAGACGCCCAGGTCGTTGACCACCACCTTCGCACCCGCCCGGGCGAAGGCCAGGGCGTGGGCGCGGCCGATC
Source organism: uncultured bacterium (assembly GCA_937937315.1). Taxonomy (GTDB): domain Bacteria; phylum Myxococcota_A; class UBA9160; order UBA9160; family SMWR01; genus CALDCK01. Next base: position 2,111 of record CALDCK010000343.1, on the reverse strand, counting down.
CCGCGGCCGGCGCCAGTCACGATGACGACGCGTCCTTCGCAGAGTCCGCTCATCTCAGAGCCTCTCCAGGATGGTGACGTTCGCCTGGCCGCCGCCCTCGCACATGGTCTGGAGTCCATAGCGCCCGCCGACCCGCTCGAGCTCCGCGAGGAGCGTCGTCATCAGGCGGGTCCCGGTGGCGCCGATCGGGTGGCCCAGGGCGATCGCCCCGCCGTTCGGATTCACCTTCTCCATGTCCGGGCGCAGCTCCTTCTCCCAGGCCAGCACCACCGACGCAAATGCCTCGTTGATCTCGACCACGTCGATCTGGTCCAGCGTCATGCCGGCCTTCTCGAGGGCGAAGCGAGTGGCCGGAATCGGCGCCGTCAGCATGAAGATGGGATCGTCCGCCCGGACGCTGATGTGGTGGACCCGAGCTCGGGGCGAGAGGCCCTGCTCCTTCACCGCCTTCTCCGACGCGATGAGGACGCAGGACGCACCGTCGGAGATCTGGCTCGCCACCGCGGCGGTCAGCTTCTTCGAGCCCTCGAGGAGCGGAAGGCTCGACATCTTCTCCAGGGTGGTGCCGCGACGCGGGCCTTCGTCTGCCAGGACGTCTCCGTAGGGCGCGATCTCGCCGTCGAACCGGCCCTCGTCCATGGCCCGCAGCGCCCGCTCGTGGCTGGTCAGGGCGAAGCGCTCCATGTCCTCGCGAGAGAGGTCCCACCGGTCGGCGATCATCTCGGCGCCACGGAACTGAGAGACCTCCTGGGTGCCGTAGCGCTCGACCCAGCCCTGGGAGCCGGAGAAGGGATCGGTAAAGCCGAGCGGCTCGGCGACGGTCATCGCCGACGAGATCGGGATCTGGCTCATGTTCTGCACACCGCCGGCGACCACGAGATCGCTCGTCCCACTCATCACGGCCTGGGCCGCGAAGTGGACCGACTGCTGCGAGGACCCGCACTGCCGATCGATGGTCACCCCCGGCACGTGTTCCGGAAGTCCTGCGGCGAGCCAGCAGGTGCGCGCGATGTCTCCGGCCTGGGAGCCGATCGTGTCGCAGCAGCCGAAGATCACGTCCTCCACTGTTGCCGGATCGGCCCCGGACCGATCCATCACGGCCTTGATCACGTGGGCCCCGAGATCCGCGGAGTGGGCGGTCGAGAGTCCCCCTCCCCGCTTCCCAACGGGCGTCCGGACTGCGTCGACGATGTATGCCTCGGCCATGCGTGCTCTCCTCGATGGTTTCTCGCTCAGCGGAAGGTCCGACCGGCGCCCAGCGGAGCGCCGGCGCCCAGGGCGAAGTCCGCCATGCGCTCCCGGTGGAAGCGAGGCAGGCCCCAGGCTGCGTCGAGGGACCAGGTCCGCCGCATCCAGATGTGCAGATCCTGCTCCCAGGTGTAACCGATGGCCCCGTGGACCTGAAGGGCGGTCCGGGCGGCGAGGTTCGCCGCCTCGCTCGCCGCGACCGCCGCCATGGAGACGTGGACTCCGCGAGCCGCCACGTCGCGCGCCACCGAGTGGGCGGCGCGATACACCCGGGGCCGGGCGTACTCGAGCTTCACCTTCGCATTCGCGAGCTGATGCTTGACCGCCTGGAACGAACCGATGGGCTGGCCGAACTGCTCGCGCTGCGAGGCGTAGTCGACGGCCAGGCGGATCATCCGGTCCGCGACGCCAATCTGCTGAGCGGCCGCCGCCAGGGCGCCCCGATCGAGGGCTGCTGCCTGGAGTCGCGCCCCGACGTCGCCCTCGACGATCCGGGTCGAGGTGTCCGCGGAGAAGTCCACCCGGTAGATGCGCCGCGCCGGGTCGTTGGCGCGCTGCCGCTCCAGGCGCGCGTCGGCGGCGAGGACCGCGTGGATGGCATCTCCGTCGGGAAGCAGGAGCAGCTCCGCTACGTGGGCGTCGCTCACGAAGGCGTTGGCGGCGTGACCCACTGCCACGATCGCCTCGCCGAGGGCGAGGGGCTTCAGCCAACGCTCCGCCAGCTCTCCCCCGAGCTCGGCGAGCAGCGGGGCGGCGACGGCACAGGTCTCGATCACGGGCTCCGCGAGTCCTGCGCGGCCCACCTCCTCGCAGAGCAGCACGAAGTCGATCTCGTCGAGGCCCATACCCTCGTGGGCCTCCGG
>CALDCK010000342.1 GCA_937937315.1 uncultured bacterium | reverse complement strand
CCGTCACCCGTGACACCGTGCTGCGGGGCAAGTCCCTCCAGGCGGGGCAACAGGTGCTCCTGCTCTACCCGTCGGCGAACCGGGACGAGAACGAGTTCGAGGATCCGGACCGATTCGTGCTCGAGCGCAATCCGCACCACGTGGGATTCGGCATCGGCAGCCACTTCTGCATGGGCGCCAACCTGGCGCGCATGGAGATGCGAGTGGCCTTCGAAGAGATCCTGCGGCGCATGCCGGACATGCAGTACAGCCACGGCGGACCGCTGCTCATCCCTTCGGCGCTGGTCCGGACCTGTGCGGAGATGAAGGTGAGCTTCACCCCGGAGGCGCGGCGAAGCGCCGCCTGACTGCGACTACGCGCCCGGAGCGCGAGGCACGGTCCGAACGCTACGCGCCCCGGGTGCGGGGTGCGATCCGGGCCGGGCTCCGCCCGGTGTCATGCACCGGGCAGCGCATCCTTCACGAATGCGCCGCCCTTCAGGATCGCCAGAAGGTTCGCCTCGCGCAGGCAGTTGATGTCCGTCAGGGGATCGCCGTCCACGACGAGCAGATCCGCCAGCTTTCCGGGCTCGATCGTGCCGGCCTCGTCCCCGAGGTCGAGAAGCTCGGCGCCGTTCTTCGTCGCCCAGCGGATCACGTCCAGGGCGGAGAAGCCGAGCTGCTTCACGTAGAGCTCGAGCTCGTCGACATAGGTGCCGTGAGGCATGACCGGCGTCCCGAAGTCGTCGCCGACCACCATCTTCACGCCGGCTCGATTCGCCTCGGGCATCATGCGGGCCGTGTACTCGAAGTCCTCTCGAACGCCGCGGATCCGCTCCAGGGTCGTCGCCAGCTCCTCGGGATAGCCCTCACTGATGGGAAGCGGCTTCTCGGCGTGATCCCAGTTCTCGGCGATCTCGAGGAAGCGGACGGTCCAGAGCATGCTCGGAACGACGAAGCTCCCGGCCTCGAGGATCGCCTCGATGCACTCCTCGTCGAGCCGGTCGGCGTGGTCGATCACGTCCACCCCGGCGCGCGCGCACTCGAGGACGCCGATGCGGGAGGCCACGTGGGCACGCACCTTCTTCCCCAGGGTATGGGCCGTGTCGACGCAGGCTCGGAGCTCCTCACGGGTGAGGTACATCACGTCCCGGGCCGGGACGGATCCGTGCCCCGGACTCGCGGAGATCTTCACCACGTCGGCGCCGCGGCCGAGCTCGGCCCGGGTGGCGTGGCGCCAGGCATCGGCGCCGTCGACCTCGTAGGTGAGCCCCTTGTTGCCGAGCTCCATGAACCAGGTGCGGTTGTTTGGATAGTCCGAGGACTCGCCCGTCGTCACCAGCTCGCGGGTGCAGGCCCGGTATCGCGGCCCCTCGACCAGGCCGAGCAGGATCGCCTCCTTCAGACAGACGTCGATGCCGTGGCCGCTGCTCGACCCCAGGGCGCCGGTGAATCCGCAGTGCAGCGCCGTCCTCGCGTTCACCGCAGCGAGCATGGAGAGGAAGGGCGGGGCGGCCTCCAGGCCCAGAGCCGGCGCGGTCACGCCCTCGCCGAAGGCGCCGAAATGGGAGTGGAAGTGGGCCTGCACCATGCCCGGCATCAGGGTGCGACCGCCGAGGGGGACGAGACGGTCACCGGGGCGCGCGACCGGCGGCGCCTCGCTGACACTCTCGATCCGCTCGCCTTCGACCACGACGTTCATCCCCGCGCGGGCGGGATGCTCACCGTCGATCAGATTGGCGTCGGTGAAGACGATTCGCGGATCGGTCATGGTCCCCTGCCTCCATGCGCTTCGATGCAATACACCGGTTCGACGAGAGTGCAATTCCCGTTCCCCGGCCGCCAGAGGACACCGCGCCCGGAGCGCTGCGACCATTCGCCCCAGATCGTCGGCCGGCGTGGCATCGAGACCCGCCGCACGCCGACGACTCCGCGGGGTCCGGGAGAGACGCAGCGTTCTCGATGAGCATCGCGCTGATCGAGAGGGGAGAGCTTGCCCCGCGGAGCTGGATCCCGGCTCTACGCTCGAAGGGCGCTACACGTCGGGTGCGAAGCCGCGCTCCTCGAGGATCGACTCGGTGACGCTGGCGGCCGCCTTCTGCACGTCCACCTCCCGGGACTTGCGGGTCTTGCGCCGACTCACCTCGACCTTCCCGTCGGCGAGGCCCTTCGGGCCGACGGTCACCCGGTAGGGAATGCCGATCAGATCGGCGTCCTTGAACTTGACCCCCGGACGCTCCTCGCGGTCGTCGAGCAGCACGTCGATGCCCTGGCCCCGGAGCGCCTCGTAGAGGGCGGCCCCGGCCTCGGCGGTCTCGAGCTTCTTCGGATTCACGACCGTGACCACCACCTCGAAGGGCGCGATCGCGAGGGGCCAGACGATGCCGTCGTCGTCGTGACAGCGCTCGACCACCGCCGCCATCGCCCGCTCGATCCCGATCCCGTAGGAGCCCATCACGACGGGTCGGGACTCGCCGGCTTCGCTCTGGACCACCGCTCCAAGGGCGTCGGCGTAGCGGGTTCCCAGCTTGAAGATGTGCCCGAGCTCGATGGCCTTCTCGACGGCGAGGGGTGCGTCGCACATCGGACAGGCCTCCCCCGCCTGGACCTCGCGAAGGTCGAGCCAGTGGGAGACCGTGACGTCCCGGGCTACGTCGACCCCCCGCAGGTGGAAGCCGTCTTCGTTGGCGCCAGTCACCATCTCGCGCCGCCCTTCGAGAGCGGCGTCGGCGAAGACGGTCACGCCGCACACGCCGACCGCTCCCAGGCTCCCGGCGGATGCACCGAGGGCGCTCCGGATCTCGGCCTCGTTCGCAGCGCGCAGCGCCGTGGCCCCCGTGGCATCGGCGAGCTTCTGCTCCGACAGCGCGTGATCGCCGCGCAGCAGCACCAGAATCGGCCCCTCGTCCACGACGTAGACGAGGGTCTTGATCTGGCGATCCGCCGGCGCTCCGCCCTCGAAGCCCACCAGGTCGTCGATGGTATGGACGCCGGGGGTGGCGAAGCGCTCGGGCCCGGCGCCGCCGGGACCGTCCTCCAGGGCCGGCAGTCCGGAGGTCGCCTTTTCGACGTTGGCCGCGTAGCCACAGGTCTCGCAGAAGGCCACGTGGTCCTCGCCGGCCGCGCTCCGGACCATGAACTCGATCGACTCGCTCCCGCCCATGGCGCCCACCGACGCCTCCACCGCGAGGGTGTCGACGCCGCACCGGGCAAAGATGCGCCGATACGCTTCGAAGTGTCTCTGGAAGGACTGGTCGAGTCCGGCGTCGTCCAGGTCGAGAGAGTAGGAATCCTTCATGGTGAACTCGCGAACGCGCAGCACTCCGGACTTCGGCCTGGGCTCGTCGCGGAACTTCGTGTGGATCTGATACCAGATCTGCGGGAGCTGCTTGTAGCTGCGCAGCTCCAGGGCCAGGGTGGTGAAGATCTCCTCGGCGGTCATGCCGAGTCCGACGTCGGCGCCCTTGCGATCGACGAAGCGGAACATCTCGTCGCCCATCGACTCCCAGCGACCGCTGCGCTGCCAGACCTCGGCGGGATGGAGCGTCGGGAGCTTGAACTCCTGGCCTCCGATCTCGTCCATTTCGCGGCGGACGATTCCGGTGATCTTCTGGCACACCCGCTGCCCCAGAGGGAGCAGTGAGTACGAGCCCGCCATGAGCTGACGCACGAAGCCCGCACGCACCAGGAGCTTGTGGCTCGTGGCCTCGGCGTCAGCGGGGTCGTCGCGCAGGGTCGGAATGAACGCGTTGGACCAGCGCACGGTTGTTTCTCCCCTCCTTCGGGTGGGAGAACCTATCAGAGAAGCGCCTCTCCCCGCTCGGCGGGAGCTATCCAGAGCCCTCGGCGAAGGGGATGACGAGGTCCGGAAGCGCGGCGTGGAAGGCGTCGCGCAGGCGCTCGAAGATCGGACCCGGCACCTCCCGGCCGATCGCGCGCCCGTCCAGACTGCGCACGGGCACGAGGCCGGCACCGCTGCCCGAGAGGAACACCTCGCTCGCCGCCAGGAGATCGAAGCGGCCCAGGGTGCGCGGCCCGGCGGAGATCCCGAGGCCCTCGGCCAGCTCGAGCAGGGTGCCCCGGGTGATCCCTTCGAGGGCGCCGTCGCTCACGGAGGGTGTGAGCAGGGCGCCGTCGCAGACCGCGAACAGGTTGGCGACGCTCGCCTCGGCCACCTGGCCCGCCGCATTCAGGAGCAGTGCCTCGTCGGCTCCAGCACGCCTGGCCTCGAGCTTCGCCAGGGCGTTGTTCAGGTAGTTCAAGCTCTTCACCCGAGGATCGAGAACGTCCGGCGAGGGGCGCCGGAAGCTCGAGGTCGCCAGGTCGATGCCGTCGCGCAGACGCGACTCGGGGTAGATCGCGACCCGATCCACGAGGCAGAAGACGCGGGGCTCGCCGCAGGTGGTGGGATCGACGCCGAGGGCGCCCTCGCCCCGGGTTACCACGAGCCGCGTGTAGGCCTCTCTCTCACCGTAGGCCCGGGCGGTGGCGAGCACGATGTCACGCATCGCCGCGACGCCGCCCGCGGGCTCGAGGGCCAGGGCCTTGAGCCCGACCTCGAGCCGGGCGAGGTGACGGTCCAGGCGAAAGAGACCCCCGCGATAGATGCGGATCCCCTCGAAGACACCATCTCCGTAGAGCAGGCCGTGATCCGTGACCGGGACGCGGGCTTCGGTGGCTTCGATCACCGCGCCGTCGATCCAGACCTTCGCAGTGGGCCCGCTCATGAGGCCACCTCGGTGCGACCCTCGAGTCGCGCCCCGACCCGGGCAGCCGCAGCCTGGGCGCACCGGATCACGCGTTCCGTCCCGAGCTCGCGCAGTCGCGGTGTGGAGGCCGCCACGGCGAGGGCCCCGTGGAAATCGCCCCGACAGGTGATCGGGGCCGCCACCACCGAGAGGCCCTCGATCCACTCGTCCCGATTCTCCGCGCAGGCGCGCTCCCGGGCCTCGGCAACCGCCGCCGCCAGATCGCGTTTCGACAGAGTGCGGTCGGTAAACCTCGGCCGGTCCGGATCCGGCGCCACCCGGTCCGGGGCGAAGGCCAGGAAGAGCTTGCCCACTGCGGTCGCGTGGACCGGAACGTCGGATCCGACCTGCGGCGCCGCCCGCAGGAAGCCCGTGCCCTCGACCTTGTCGAGCACCACCAGCCGTCCCGCGCGGGCGGCGACGAGGAAGACGGTCTCGCCCAGAGACCGGGCCTCCTCCTCGAGGACGGGTCGGGCAGCGACCCACAGGGGATCGCGCTCGAGGGCCCCGACGCCCAGTGCCACCAACGCCATGCCCGGTCGGTAACGGCCGCCCTCGTCGCGCTCCACGAGCCCGCGCCGGGTCAGGGTGGCGAGCAGCCGGTGGGTGCTGGACTTCGGCTGGTTCAGGGAGCGGCCGAGGGCCGTCACACCCTGAGCCGCCGGCGCCGACGCCAGGGCGAGCAGGATGTCGATTGCCTTGTCCACGGTGCCGAGGGATTCCGCAATGCGCGTCATGGGGCCTGCCTGGGATCAAGTGTTCCTTTAATTGGAACGATATACTGTTATTCGGAACCGAAGCTAGCACGCGCCTCTCCCCCGAGGCCAGGGGATTCGCCCGAGCCGATCCGGATTCGGGCCCCACCGAGCCGGCTACCGATCGATCAGCGCCAGGACGCCGGTGTAGGTGAGCAGCTCGGCTCGGCCGCCGACGGGACCGATCTCGCAGGAGCCGAACATCCCGGCCAGGGGGGTCCCGCCCAGGGACTGTTCCAGGTAGCCCGACTCGAGGCCCGGCACACCGAAGAGCGCCGCTCCCCGAGCGCAGCAATCGAAGTAGAGGCCGAGGGCCGGGTCGCCCCCCTCCAGACCGGCGAGCATGGCCTTCAGATCCTCCCGGGCCGCCTCGGGCTCGCGTACTACCAGGCCCAGCAGCTCGCCGGGCTTGAGCGCCTCGGGAATGGCGAAGGCCTTCTCCTCCAGGGCGAAGCCGGCGACGTTCCGCACCAGGTAGCCGCCGGGCTCGAGCGGACCTTCGTCGGCCTTCGGGAGGGCCGCCAACACGAATCCGGCGGCGCGGCGCAGGTCCTCACCGAGCGGCCCGCGCGCGGCCTCGCGATAGACGTCGAGTGCCGGGCGCCCGTCGAGCTCGAGGATCCAGTGGCCCTGGGTGCGGGTGACCGGGAGTGGGTCGCACAGGGGACGGCACGCCTGGGTCACCCCCACGCGAGGCGGTCGCGCTCCCCGCAGCACCATGCCCGCCAGCCCACCGCTGGTGATCTCCCGACCGCACCACTGCTGGGGCCGGTCCCAGACGGGATCGGCCGCGCCGGCGCCCACCACGAGTGCAGGCGCCAGGGCCTCGCGAACCTCGTTCAGGGTGGCCAGGAGGGGAACACCTCGGGGGTCCGGCATCAACACCACCAGATCCTCGGCCCGGGCCTCTCCGCCGAGGCGGGCGCGCAGCTCCTCCCCGACCCGCGGCTCGAAGGGATCGAGCTCTTCGAGCAGGAAGGTCTCCACGTCGAGGCCCGATACGGCGAGGACCACCACCGCGGCCTCCTCCTCCCGTCCGAGGCCGATCACGCCATGGCAGGTGACCCCGGCCAGGCGGCGGGTGCCCAGGGTCCCGATCGCCGCCTCGAGCAGGCCCGGCATGCCCTCGCCGTAGCCCGGCGTGGCCAGCAGCAGGGCCGCGTCGGCCCGGCCCGCTCGGCTCAGCGCGCCGGAGGCGGCCTCCTCGGCTGCCTTCACGGGATCGGGATCGATGGATAGGCCAACGCCGGCTCGAATCATGGCCCGGCGAGGGTAACCACGGCCCAGGTTCAACACCCGGCTTTCGGCGGGGTGGCGCCTCGGCTAGGATGCGGAGAGGCGCCGCCCTGAGACCCTCCTCGGCGTCCCGCGCATCACCCGATGCGTGTCCGGAGCGCCCACCGGCCCCCTGGTTGAGCGAACCAACGCTGGTCCATTCCGAGTGAGGGTCCGATTGGCTGACTACGAATTGATCGAGACCCGAGCGGATCTCGATGCGCTCGCGCAGGATCTTCTCGGTGAGAAGGTGCTCGCCATCGATACCGAGGCGGACAGCTTCTACCACTACTACGACAAGACCTGCCTGGTGCAGATCGCCACCGGTCGCGAGATCTTCCTCGTCGATCCCCTGGCGCTGGGCGGACCGGCGGAGCTTGCGCCCCTCGCTCCGATCTTCGCCTCTCCCGACATCCGCAAGATCTTCCACGCCGCCGAGTACGACATCTTCGTGCTCAAGCGCGACTGCGGCTTCGAGTTCACGAACCTCTTCGACACGATGATCAGCGCCCAGCTCCTCGGCTATCCGTCGGTGGGGCTGGCGAGCCTGGCGGAGCGCCACTTCGGTGTGAACCTCCCGAAGGACGAGCAGCGCTCGGACTGGTCGCGGCGGCCGCTGTCGGCGAAGCAGCAGAGCTACGCCGCCGCCGACGTCCTCTACCTGATCGAGCTGGCGACTCTGCTCGCGAGGGAGCTGCGAGAGCGCAAGCGCTACCGCTGGGCGAAGGAGGAGTTCGAGACGCTGACCCAGCGCCAGTGGCCGGAACGCGAGTTCGACAACCTCGGCTACCTCCGCATCAAGGGCGCGCGCAAGCTCGACCCGAAGGGCCTGGCGATCCTGCGGGAGCTGTTCATGATGCGCGACCAGCGCGCGCGGGAGATGGACCGGCCGCCCTTCAAGATCCTCGGCAACCGCACCCTCCTCGACATTGCCGAGCGCAAGCCGACGAAGCTGTCGGACCTGGCCGAGATCAAGGGCATCACGGATCTGCTCATCCGCCGAATCGGAAGCGTCGTGATGCGGGCGGTGCGGGCGGGGCGCCGGGAGGACCACGGCCCGATCCCGAAGCTTCCCTCCACCGGGCGCCGGCGTATGGACCAGGCCGGGGAGCGTCGGCTCCAGGGCCTCAAGAAGTGGAGGACCCGGCGCGCCACGGAGCTCGATATGGACCCGGGGGTCCTCTGCCCGAACTCGGCCCTGGAGGCGATCGCCTGGAAGGCGCCCTCGAGCCCTCGGGAGCTGACGGACCTCCCGGAGCTGAAGCGCTGGTTCGTGCGCGAGTTCGCCGCCGAGGCCACCGAGGCCTGCCAGGCCGCGGACACCGACAAGGACTAGCGTCGACGTCGATCCCCATGCGGGAGCCAGAACGAAACATCCCCCCGATCGGACCATCCGAATCGGGGGGACGTCTCGATCTGGAGCCCGGGGTACCCAGGGGAGGCGGGGTGCCGTTCTGGGGAAAGCGCCTCAACCGTTTCCGGAGCGCCCCCGGGTGGAGTCTGTGTCGAACGTGCGCGCCCGCTTCCGTCCGACCGACCCCTACCAGATTGACGCACCCTTCATGAGCAGGAAGCGTGCCAGTCGAGGCGCGCCGCCGGGCGCCCGGGAGTGCCCCGGATTTCGCGCACTTGCGCGAGAGCCGGCGAAGAACCGGGCGCATCGAATCGCGGCGGTAGACCCGTCGATCGACGCCCGCCGGCCTCCCTCCCCGCAAAAAGGCCGATGCTCTGCGCGGCCTTGCCCGGTTCGAGCCCCTCTGCGGCAGTGCAGCCCCAGGCGGCACCTGCTCGCGGGCGGATTGCTTCTGCTGGGGGCACTCGCGGCAACCGCCTGCACGGGTTGGCCCTCCGCACGCGGGCTCCACGTGGTGACCGCGCCGGATCCCAGCGCCGAGGAGCGCTACTGCGCCTGGTACGGCGCCGCCGAGGACGGCGTGCTCTACGTCGGGGAGGCCGCCTTCTGGTCGACCATGCGTTCGGCCGGCGGAGTCGCGGACGCGGACCTCGACCGACCCGGCCCCCGTCACATCGGCCGCTTCGACCTCGCCCGCGAGCGGTGGCTCCCGCCCCTGGCGGTCGGCCCCCCGGACAGTCCTTCGGGGGTCTGGGACGTCCATCCCCAGGACGGACTGCTCTACTTCACCACCTTCTTCGAGGACGCGGGGCAGGTCGACCTCGAGACCGGACGGGTGGTGGAGTTCACGAGCGCGGGCCGCGGGCTCAACGAGCTCGCATCGGGGCCAGAGGGCTCGGTCCTGGTCTCGCGGTACGGATCGGGGCTCGATGAGGTCGGGGACGGCGAGCTGCTGACCCTCGACCCAAGCGGCGCGGTGCTGGAGCGCTTCCCCCTGCCCGCGCCGAGCGGCTTTCGCGTGGCGCCGAAGACCCCCGCCTGGGAAGCCTCCCGCGGCGCCCTCTGGACCACCACGGATCTCTTCGCGCTCGAGGAGGGTGCGACCCGCCACGACGCCTACGTCGTCGCCCGCGAAGGAGGCGACCTGCGGCGCATCGAGCAGCCGGAGATCCAGTTCGTGGCCGTCGGCCCCGACGGAACCCTCCATCGCGCCGAGGCGGATCGGGAGCTCTGGCTCCACAGCGTGGCGCCAGCGGGTGCGTCGCCGGGCGAGCGCCGCGTCCGCCTCGATCCGGACTTCCCCGGCGTGGTGGACTTCGTGCAGGACGTGAAGCCCGGCGCCGACGGCCGGATCGTGGTGACCCGCTGGAGTGGGACCGTGCACGTCGTCGACGACGACGGCGGGGTCGCGACCCTGCACCTCCCGCGTCTCGATCCGGAGGGCCTCTACTACAGCGGGGTGATCCACGCTGACCGCCTCTGCGTGAGCTACTGCGCCGGCGTCACGGTCGTCTGCGTCGACGCCCCCTGAGCCCCACCGCGCGCCCGACCCCGCCGAGGTCTGCGGTAATATGCGGCCGTGTTCGCCGAGCGCCGCCAGCGATTTCGAGAGGCGATGGAGCCGGGCTCGGTCGCGATCCTGCTCGGGACCGGGATGGTCACCCGGTCGCGCGACACCGAGTACCCCTTCCGCCAGGACAGCGACTTCTGGTACCTGACCGGCTTCGATCACCCGAACGCCATCGCAGTGATCCGCAGCGACGACGGTCCCCCCTACACGCTCTTTGTCGAGCCGCGCGACCGGGATCTCGAGACCTGGACGGGCTACCGCCCGGGCGTCGAGGGCGCGAAGCGCGACTACGAGGCCGACGACTCCTACCCGAGCACCGAGTTCGGCGAGCGACTTCCGAGGCTGATCTCCGGCGCGAAGCGCATCTACCACGTGTTGGGCCGCGACCCGAAGGTCGACGGCGCCATCACCCGAACCATCGAAGAGTTGCGCCTGCGCTCTCGCCAGGGGATCGAGCCCGCCGAGGCAATCGTCGACCCGCGCGCGATCACCCACGTCATGCGGTGGATCAAGGCGCCCGTCGAGCTCGACATCATGCGCCGCGCCGCCGACATCAGCCGCGAGGCCCACGCCGAGGGGGCGCGACTGGCCCAGGCGGGCACCCATGAGTACGAGCTCGAGGCGGCCATCGAGTACGCCTTCCGCCGGCGCGGCGCCCGGGGAGCGGCCTACACCACCATCGTGGGCGGGGGCGCGAACGCCACGGTGCTCCACTACGTGCGGAACGACCAGAAGCTGCGCCAGGAAGAGCTGGTGCTGATCGACGCCGGCTGCGAGCTCGAGGGCTACGCCTCGGACGTGACCCGCACCTGGCCGGTCGGCGGCCGCTTCAGCGGCCCGGGGCGCGCGATCTATGAAGTCGTGCTCGCCGCTCAGCACGCGGCCCTCGAACTATGCGCACCCGGCGCGACGCTGCCCGCGATCCACGACGCCGCCGTGAAGGTGATCGTGGAGGGACTCGTGGAGCTCGGCGTGCTCGAGGGAGATCCGGCGGAGCTCGCCGCCCGCGAGGCCCACCGCCCCTACTACATGCACGGCACCAGCCACTGGCTCGGGCTCGACGTCCACGACGTCGGCGCGTACAAGCAGGGTGGTGAGCCCCGGCCCCTCGAGGAGGGGGTCGTGTTCACAGTCGAGCCGGGGATCTACGTGGCGCCGGATACCGAAGGCGTGGACCAGCGGTTTCACGGTATCGGCGTGCGCATCGAGGACGACGTGGCGATCACCGAGAATGGCCACGAGAACCTGACGTCGGAGATCCCCAAGGATCCCGACGAAGTCGAGGCGATGGTCGCGGGCAACTGACCCTCGCGAATCCGCCCCAACCGAGAAGAGCGAGGGAGAGTTCCATGCCCGACATCGAGTCACTGCTGAAGGAGAAGCGCGTCTTCAAGCCGGACCCGGCGGCCGCGCGCGCCGCCAACTGGAACCGCAAGACCGTCGACGCCCATCGACGCCTCGGAGAGCGCGACCCCCAGCGATTCTGGGCGAAGATGGCGCGCGAGCATGTCAGCTGGTTCTCGCCCTGGAAGAAGGTGCTCGTCTGGAAGCCCCCCTTCGCGAAGTGGTTCGTCGGCGGCAAGACCAACGTCTCCTACAACTGCCTCGACCGACACCTCGAGGGCGAGCACGGGTGGCGACGCAACAAGGCGGCAATCATCTGGGAGGGAGAGCCCGGCGACCAGCGCGTGCTCACCTTCGGCCAGCTCCACCGGGAGGTCTGCAAGTTCGCGAACGTCCTCAAGTCCCAGGGCGTGAAGAAGGGCGACCGGGTCGCCATCTACATGCCGATGATCCCCGAGCTCGCCATCGCGATGCTCGCCTGCACACGAATCGGGGCCCCCCACAGCGTGGTCTTCGGCGGCTTCTCCGCCGAGGCGCTGCGGGAGAGGATCAACGATGTGGGGGCGAAGCTCGTCGTGACCGCCGATGGCGGCTACCGCCGCGGTGAGGCCTACGCCCTGAAGCCGGCGGTGGACGAGGCGCTGCGCGGCTGCAAGGGCGTCGAGAGCGTCGTGATGGTCCAGCGCACGGGCCAGCCCACCAACTTCGTCGCCGGCCGCGACCGCTGGTGGCACGAGCTGATGGAGGACGCCAGCGCCGACTGCAAGCCCGCAAAGCTCGACGCCGAGCACCCGCTCTTCGTGCTCTACACCAGCGGATCGACCGGGAAGCCGAAGGGCATCCTCCACACGACCGGCGGCTATCTGACCCACGTCACGACCACGTCGAAGGCGATCTTCGACCTGAAGGAAGACGACACCTACTGGTGCACCGCGGACTGCGGCTGGATCACCGGCCACTCCTACGTCGTCTACGGCATCCTGGCAAACGGCGCGACGACGCTGATGTACGAGGGTGTGCCGACCCACCCCGGACCGGACCGCTTCTGGGACATCATCGAGCGCCACCGCGTATCGATCTTCTACACCGCACCAACGGCCATCCGGACCTTCATCCGCCTGGGTGACGAGCACCCGAAGAAGCACGACCTCTCGTCGCTGCGCCTGCTCGGCACGGTGGGCGAGCCCATCAATCCGGAGGCGTGGATGTGGTACCACCGGGTGATCGGCGGCAAGCGCTGTCCGATCGTCGATACCTGGTGGCAGACCGAGACCGGCGGAATCGCCATCACTCCCCTGCCGGGGGCGGTGGCGACGAAGCCCGGCTCTGCGACGCTCCCCTTCCCCGGCATCGACGCCGAGGTGCTCGGCGAGGACGGCGAGCCGGTGGAGCCGCCGAACGGGGGCCTCCTGGTGCTGCGCAAGCCCTGGCCCGGCATGCTGCGCGGCATCTGGGGAGACCCGAAGCGCTATCGCGAGCAGTACTGGAGCAAGTTTCCGAAGACCTACTTCGCCGGCGACGGCGCCCACCGGGACGGGGACGGCTACTTCTGGATCATGGGCCGCGTGGACGATGTGATGAACATCTCCGGGCACCGCATCGGCACCATGGAGGTGGAGAGCGCGCTGGTCTCCCACGACGAGGTGGCCGAGGCGGCGGTGATCGGCCGCGACGACGAGATCACCGGCACCGCCATCGTCGCCTTCGTCACTCCGAAGGGCAACGCCACGCCTTCCGACGCCCTGAAGGTGGCGCTGCGCAACCACGTCACCCGGCAGATCGGTGCGATCGCCAAGCCGAAGGAGATCCGCTTCACCGACGCGCTGCCGAAGACGCGCTCGGGAAAGATCATGCGACGCCTGCTGCGAGACATCGCCGCGGGGCGGGAGCAGGTGGGCGACACCAGCACCCTCGAGGACTACAGCGTGCTGGCGAAGCTCCGGGACTCGGACGAGGGCTGACTCCGGGGGGGGCCCAGAGGCGGCCGGCGAGCTCAGGAGCCCAGGATGTTCTCGAGCTGTGTCCTCGTCTCGTCGCCGTCGCCGGGAGTGCCGATCGTCGCGACCAGTCCTCCGTCGACGGGCCAGGCCACGCCCGTCGCGAAGCTGGCCCGCTCGCTCAGCAGGAACGACACCACCTCTGCGACCTCTTCCGGCCGGCCGCAGCGCTGGAGCAGGTGGCCGCGGGCGAGGATGTCGGTGATCTCCGGAACGCCGTGGGCCGGCCCCAGGATGGGCGTGTCGATCACGCCGGGGCAGACCGCGTTCACGCGGATTCCCAGCGGGGCGAACTCGGCGGCGGCGGACTTCACCAACCCCACCACGCCGTGCTTCGTTGCGTAGTAGGACGGCATGCCGAGGCCGCCCATCAGGCCGGCGATCGACGCCGTGGCCACGATCGATCCACCGCCGGCCTGCTGGATCGGCTTCGCCACCGCGCGCAGCCCGAGATAGACCCCGGTGAGATTGACGTTCACCACCGCGTTCCAGACCTCGACGTCCCCGTCGACGATCGTCGAGAAGCGGGCGATGCCGGCGTTCAGGTGCACGAGGTGCAGGGCGCCGTAGCGGGAGACCGTCTCCTCCACCATGCGATCGTTGTCCGCCGCGCGACTGACGTCCACGCTGCAGGCGAAGGCCTCGCCCCCGGCCTCGACGATCTGCTTCGCGACCGACTCGGCGGCGGCGCTGTCGAGATCTGCGATGACGACCCGGGCGCCTTCGGCTCCGAGGCGCTCGGCCGTCGCCCGGCCGATCCCCGAGCCTCCGCCCGTCACCAGTGCGACCCGGCCCGCGTGCTGTCCTTCCGCCATGGGAACCTCCCAGACGCCCACGGCGCCTAAGCGGCGAACTCGTCGAGCCCCTCGGGATCGCTCCCACGACGGCCTGCAAACCACTGGTCGGCGCGGCGGGTGAGCGAGACCGCGCCCGCCAGGGGCGGATCGCCGTCGGCCAGCGCCTCGCCCAGCAGATGCTCCGCGATGGTGCGCGCCACGCCCTTGTGGGCGACGACCAGGGCGTTCGCCGCGCCGCTCGTCTCGAGGCGACCCAGGCCCTCGAGCACCCGCGCACGGAACTCTCCGCGCGGCTCGCCCGAGGGAAACTCGAACTCCGCGCGGCGCTCCTGCCATTCGGCGTAGTGGACCGGATCCGCCGCTTCGATCTCCTCGGCGGTCATCCCCTCCCAGCGACCGAAGTGGATCTCGCGGAAGGCGTCCTCCAGCCGCACCGGAGCCCCGCCGGCGACGATCCAGGCGCTCTCCCAGGAGCGTCGAAGCGGGCTCGCCACCACGAGGTCGAAGACCTCCCGGGCCAGACCGCGGGAGGCCTCCCGCATCTGTGCGCGTCCCTCGTCCGAGAGGGCCACGTCGCCACTGCCGTGATAGCGCGCCTTCGAGTTGCCGACGGTATCACCGTGACGCAGCAGCACGATCCGGCGCAGCTTCCCCGCCTGGGACATGACGACCTCCAATGAAATGGGAACGGGGGCCGAAGATGGGGGAGAGGGCCCGCGGCGTCAATGCGAGCGAGCCTGCGTTACCATGCCCTCCGGCGGGGTTTTGGGGGGTATGGACTGTGAATACGTCGGGACTTCTGGTCCTTCTTGCGCTGCTTCTCGTCTGCGGAGGAGGCGCGGCATTCTGGATCCGAGCCGAAGGAACGCCCCCT
>CALDCK010000341.1 GCA_937937315.1 uncultured bacterium | reverse complement strand
GCGTGCCGGAAACTTCCGCTTCCATCCGGGAACCGTGACGGTCACCTTCTCCGCATCGTCGACCACGTGTTCGTTGGTCAGGATCGAGCCGTCGGCAGTGACGATCACGCCGGAGCCCGTGACCTGGTTGCGACGGTCGTTGAACTTGACGATGGCCTCGATGTGGACGACCGAGGGGCGGATCCTCTCGGCGACCTCGACGATGCGTCCCTCGAGCTGCTCGTGGGGGGCGCGCGCTCCGGCTGCGCAGGCGACGAGAGCTGTCGCGAGGCCGGCGCTCTGCAGGAAGCGTCGATGGGGCCTAGGCATCGAGCGCCTCGCGCAGGGCTCGGGCCCTGCGTCCCGGATCGTCGGCGAGCAGGATCGCACCGGTCACTGCGATGCCGCTGGCGCCGGCCTCGAGGGCGGCTCTCGCGTTGCCGACGTCGACGCCGCCCTGGGCGATCACCGGCAGGCCCCGACACGCGGCCTCGCGCAACGCCCCCATTCCCAGGGCTGGGCGCTCGGCGTCCTTCGACAGGGGGGGGGCGATCGGGGCCAGGTGCGCGTAGGAGGCGCCGCTCTCCGCGTCGATCTCCTCGGGCGCGTGGGCCGAGGTCCCGATCAGCGCGTCGGGTCCGAGCAACGCCCTGGCGTCTGTCGGAGCCATGGCGTCGAAGCCCAGGTGGACGCCGTCGGCGCCCGCTGCCATCGCCACGTCGGCGCGTCGATTTACGAGCACCCGGGCCACCCCGCCGCGTTTCGCGGCACCACGCCTCGCCGACCCGCGAACCGTTTCGGTGAGGTCCAGCAGGGCGGCGCCCTCCAGGTCGCGATCGCGGACCTGGAGCCAGTCCACGCCACCCTCCACGGCGGCCTCCACGATGGGCTCGAGGCGACGACCGATGAGTCTGCGGTCGAGCACCAGGGCGAGGATGGCGGGGGTCGCGTCGCTCAGAACGTTGCGAGCCCGTCGAGGGGGCTCGAGGCCGCGGCGTAGAGTCTCCGCGGCATTCGTCCTGCTTCGTAGGCGAGGCGTCCGGCCTCGACGGCCTTCCCCATGGCACGCGCCATCCGCACCGGATCCTTGGCGAGGGCGATCCCGGTGTTCATGAGCACCGCCGTGGCTCCCAGTTCCATCGCGATCGCCGCGTCGCTCGCGGTTCCGACGCCGGCATCCACGATGACGGGCACCTCCACGGTTTCGAGGATGATGCGCAGGTTCGCTGGATTGCGGATCCCGAGACCGGATCCGATGGGGGCGGCCAGGGGCATGACCGCCGCACAGCCGAGGGCCGCCAGCCTCTGACACGCCACCGGATCGTCGCCGATGTAGGGCAGCACCGTGAAGCCCTCGTCGACCAGGATGCGCGCCGCTTCCAGGGTGGCCGGCGTGTCGGGAAAGAGGGTGCGCTCGTCGCCGATGACCTCGAGCTTCACGAGGTCGGTGCCCAGCAGCTCCCGCCCCATGCGGGCGGTGGTGAGGGCGTCCTCGACGGTGTAGCAGCCGGCGGTGTTGGGCAGGATCTTGAATCGGTCCGAGGGAAGGAAGTCGAGCAGGCCCTCGCCCTTCGGTGCGTCGAGCTTCGTCCGGCGCAGGGCGACGGTGACCATCTCGGCCCCGCTCTCGTCGGCGCATACGCGGTTCTGCTCGAAGGAGGCGTACTTCCCACTACCGATGATGAGTCGCGAGCGGAGCTCGTGGGCGCCGAGTCGATAGGTGTCGGACATGTCTAGCCTCCGCCGACGGCCTCGAGGATCTCGATGCGATCCCCGGCCGCGAGCCGATGGGTGGCGAACGACGATCTCGGGATCACGTCGCGATCGATCGCGACGGCGACCCGCCGGGATTCGAGCCCGAGTTGGACCAGTAGAGTCGCCACGGTACAGGGACAGGGCACGGTCTGCGCGTCGCCGTTCACGACGAGCGCGAGGACGTCGTTCCCGGGGGTCTCGGGGTGGGGGTCGGAGCTCGGCTTGGGGGGCACGGATCACCCGCGAAAGTTCATCCGGCGTCGCGAGCCAGAGCCTTTCGGGCGGCGCCGCGTCGCCTTCGGGGTCGCCGTCTGCGACCCGTCGGAGTGGGGCGGAGGCTACCGGAGGGGGTCGCGGCGTGTCAAACGCGATGGGCGGTTTTCTCGCGCAGTTTCGATACCTTATGGGCGCGCCTCGGCTTCCGGAAAGGGGTCGCCGGCGCCGGGATCGAGGCGGGGAGGTGATGGGGTGATCCGGGGGGACCAGCGGGGCGCGAGCGAGGCGTTGATCGACCTCGCCGCACTGCGTGAGAATTTCGCCGAGGCCAGTCGCCGTGCCGGCGACCGGGAGGTCTTCGCAGTGGTGAAGGCCGACGCCTACGGCCACGGCGTCCTCGATGTGACCCGCGCTCTCGTCGCCGCCGGCTGCACCCGTTTTGCCGTGGCAAACGCGGAGGAGGGCGTCGCGTTGCGCGATGCGGACATCGCTGCGCCCATCCTCGTGTTCGGAGGCGTTCGGGACGCCGAGGAGGCCGAGGTCGCGGTCGCGCGGGGGCTCACCCCGGTGATCCACGCCAACGCAGATGTCGAGCGCCTGGCACTCGCGGCGGGCGGCCGCTCACGTCCCGTGAGCGTCCAGGTCGAGGTCGACACGGGCATGCACCGCATGGGGGCTCCCGCGGT
>CALDCK010000340.1 GCA_937937315.1 uncultured bacterium | reverse complement strand
GATCTCTTCGAGGGAATCCACGGCCGGGCCGCGCTGGCGACCGACATCGTCCTCTACGAGGACTATCCGCCGAGCTATCTGGCGTTTGCGCGCCGGCTCCACCGCTGGGTGCGCGGCGACTGGCAGCTCCTCCCGTGGCTCGGCCGCCGCGTCCCGGGCGCTCACTTTGACTACCTGCCAAATCGCTTCGCGTGGATC
This sequence comes from uncultured bacterium, assembly GCA_937937315.1. Taxonomy (GTDB): domain Bacteria; phylum Myxococcota_A; class UBA9160; order UBA9160; family SMWR01; genus CALDCK01. Next base: position 2,433 of record CALDCK010000340.1, on the reverse strand, counting down.
GACCGCTGGAAGGTTCTCGACAACCTCCGGCGCAGTCTCCTGCCTCCGATCCTTCTCTTGTTGATCGTCTCGGGCTGGACATGGCTGCCGGGGCACCCACTCGTCTGGACGCTGTTCGCGATCCTGGCGCCGACCGGCCACCTCTTCATCGACTTTGCGACCGGTCTGGCGCGCGAGCGATGGCGGCTCTCTCGAGACGTCTCTCGCACCCTGTCGGAAGGTGTCGGGCGCTGGCTCCTGCTCCTCGTGTTCCTTCCCCACCAGGCGGCAGTGACGGCCGATGCCATCGTCCGCACGCTGATCCGCGTCGCGCTCACGAAGCGCCATCTGCTCGAGTGGACCAGCTCCGCACACGCGGCGGCGGCCATCGCGCAGCGCCACCCGGTGGCGCTCTACTGGAGCGAGATGGCGATCGCGCCTCTCGCAGCATTGGGTACGGCAGCGGCGCTGCTGCATTGGCGCCCCGGTGCGTTCCCGTTCGCAGCTCCCTTCCTGGCTCTGTGGGCCGTATCGCCCGAGATCGCTCGGCGAATCAGCCGGCCTACTCCCGCGCTGCGCGAGCCGCTCGAAGCCGACGACGTGGCTTTCCTCCGCGGTCTCGCGCGCCGCACCTGGCTCTTCTTCGAGTCCTTCGTCGGCCCCGATGGCCACTGGCTCCCGCCGGACAACTACCAGGAGGCCCCGGACCGCGAGGTCGCCCCCCGGACCTCGCCCACCAACATCGGCATGCTCCTGCTTTCGACGCTCGCGGCAAGCGATCTCGGGTACCTCGGCCTCGAGCAGCTCACCGTCCGTCTGCGCAGCACGCTGCTCACGCTCACACGCCTCGAGCACTATCGCGGCCACCTGTTCAACTGGTATCACACGCGCACACTCGAGCCCCTACCGCCCCGCTATGTCTCTACCGTCGACAGCGGGAATCTGGCGGCGGCGTTGCTTGCCGTCGAAGCGGGCTGCGCGGAAATGGTAGGCGTGCCCTGCCTGCGCCCCGAACGCTGGCGGGGCCTTGCGGATACGATCGCTCTCCTGCAGGACCACCTCTCGGGGCTCCTCCGGGAGAGCGACGCATCGCAGATTTCCGACATCGAGAAGCGCCTGGTGGCGATGCGCGCTCTTGCGCTCGACGTTCGAGACAAGCCGGACGCGTGGGCCCGCACGCTTCAGTCGATTGAGGCGCCGCGCGCCGAGCTCGAGAGCATCCTGCTCGACACGGTTGCGAATCGCCGGGGGTCGGTCGACCCGACCGCGCTGCGCGAGGTTCGGCTCTGGCTGGCACGCGTGCACGACCACGTTCGCGGCATGCAGCACGAGATCGAATCCCTCGCCCCCTGGCTCGGGGTGCTGGATGCGACACCCCTCCTTCCCCGAGGCCATCGTTGCGCGCCGGATCTGATGCGCACCCGCACAGAGCTCGCCGACCTGCTCGCCCCGTCGGCTCCGCTGGGCATGCTGGCGCTTCGTTGCGAACAAGGCTTGACCGTGATCGCCAGGGCGCGTGAGCAGCTCTTCAGCGAGCAGAAAGACGGCGACGTGGAGCTGGGGATCGCCGCGTGGCTCGCCGACCTCGAGAAGGCCGTCGCAGCGGGGGCCGGCAATGCGAAGCAGCTAGCGGAAGATCTCGCGCATCTGGCCACCCAGGCGGAACGCGAGGCCCTCGGGATGGACTTCGGCCTCCTCTACGACCCCCACGTGCGACACCTCTTCATCGGTTACAACGTCACCGCCGACCAGATGGACTCGCACCACTACGACCTGCTTGCCTCGGAGGCGCGGCTGGCGAGTCTCGTTGCGATCGCGAAGGGCGACGTCCCGGCGGAGCACTGGTTCTCGCTCGATCGCCCGCTGACGCGGACGGGGGGCACGGTCGCGCTGCTCTCCTGGGGCGGCACGATGTTCGAGTACCTGATGCCCCCGCTCCTGGTCCACAGCTATCCGGGTACGTTGTTGGCCGAGAGCGAGCGTGCAGCCGTGGCGGAGCAGAAGGCGGACGGCGAACGCCTCGGCCTGCCGTGGGGGGTGTCCGAATCGGGATTCGCGGCCTTCGATGCGAATCACATCTATCAGTACCGTGCGTTCGGCGTGCAGGGCCTCGGGCGCAAGCGCGGGCTCGACGAGGATCGCGTCATCGCTCCCTACGCGACCGCCCTCGCCCTCCCGTTGTTTCCGTCGTCCGCGGTCCAGAACTTGAGGCGCCTTCGCGACCTGGGAATGCTCGGAAGCTACGGCTTCTACGAGGCGATCGATTTCACCCCCAGCCGACTTCCGGAGGGGCGGGACCATGCGATCGTCGCCTCCCACATGTCCCACCACCAGGGGATGATCCTCGCTGCCATCGACAACCTCCTGTGCGGCGACGCGCTGGTGAGGCGCTTCGAGGCGAACGCCCGCGTGCAGGCGGTGGGCCTCCTGCTCCAGGAGCGGGTTCCCCGGCGG
>CALDCK010000339.1 GCA_937937315.1 uncultured bacterium | reverse complement strand
ACGAATCGCTGCGATCCAGTACGCCTTCTTCCAGACCGGGGGCATCGGGCCGACTCTCGGTCGCCTGGGCGCCCAGCTCCGCCGCCCCGAGGCGGAGCGCAACGCCGAGATCGTCCAGATCTTCGGCGCCGAGATGGTCCGGCTGCTGGGAGTGCTCGATCGCATCCTCGCCGACGATCGCCCCTATCTGGCCGGCGACTACTCGATCGGCGACATCATGCACTACCCCTGGCTGCACCTCGCCCTGGCCCTGAAGGCGCCGCCGCTCATGGCCCTGCCACGGGTGGTGGCGTGGCTCGAGCGGATCGCCTCGCGTCCCGCGGTGATCCGCGGCATGGCAGTACCCGAGTAGGCGCCGCGCCCGACGGCCACTTCGGTGGCGGAGTCGGGTTCAGGACTGCTGGCCGCCGGCCGACGAGCAGTAGTATCCTTCCTACAAGCCGAGCTTCAGGAGCGATTGCGAAGGTCATGGAATCCGAGGGACCCTCCCGCCCAGCGCCCCGTTCGTCTCGCGCGTCGGATTCCGACGAGGAACGCGACCCGGTCGATCCGGTCCTCTCGGGATTCGGGGTGAACGCCGGACTCGTCGAGGAGATCCGGCAGCGTTACGAGGTCGACCCGTCGTCGGTCCACGAGAGCTGGACCGGCCTCTTCGAGCCCGAGGGTCCGCCGTCGTCCGGGGACGGGGATGCGGAGCTCTCGGATCGTGCGACGCAGCTCGCAGACAAGCATGCGCGGGTGCTGCGGTTGATCCACGCCTACCGCGCCCGCGGTCACCGCATCGCCGACACCGATCCCCTGAGCGCGAAGGTTCCCTACTTCCCCGAGCTCGATCCCGCCCACTACGGCTTCGGAAGCGAAGACCTGGACCGGACCTACGCCGCCGGGGACCTTCCCGGTGGGACGGTACAGACCCTTCAGCAGATCCTCGATCGCCTGAGGGCCACCTACTGTCGAAAGGTGGGGGTCGAGTTCACCCACATCCAGGACCCGGGTCACAAGGACTGGCTCCGGACGCGTCTCGAGGAGGGACAGAACGTCACCCCGCTCGATGCTGCCGAGCGCCTTCGCATCCTGGAGCGGCTCTCGGCGGCCGAGCTGTTCGAGCGCTTCCTCCACACGAAGTTCCTCGGGCAGAAGCGCTTCTCCCTGGAGGGGGCCGAGAGCCTGATCCCGCTCCTCGACACGATCGTCGAGGACGCGCCGGCCCATGGCGTTCGCGAGATCGTGCTCGGCATGGCCCATCGCGGCCGTCTGAACGTCCTCTCGAACATCCTCGGCAAGTCCCTCGAGTCGATGTTCTCCGAGTTCGAGGACAGCCCCCTCATCGACAGTCCCTTCGGGTCCGGCGACGTGAAGTATCACAAGGGGTTCTCGAACGATCGCCGCGTTCTCAGCGGCGAGCGGATCCATCTCTCGCTCACGGCGAATCCCTCCCACCTCGAGGCGGTAGACCCGGTGGTCGAGGGTCGTACCCGGGCGAAGCAGATGCGCTCCGGAGACCTCGAGGGCGAGGGGATCCTCCCGGTGCTGGTCCACGGCGATGCCGCCTTCGCCGGGCAGGGCATCGTGGCGGAGACCCTCAACCTGTCGAAGCTCGCCGGCTACTCGACCGGGGGCACGATCCACGTGGTCGTGAACAACCAGATCGGCTTCACCACCTCGCCGGCGGAGGCGCGATCCACGCTCTACTGCACCGACGTCGCGAAGATGATCCAGGTCCCGATCTTCCACGTGAACGGAGACGACCCCGAGGCCGTCGTGCACTGCGTGAGGGAGGCCATGGCCTACCGGCAGCGCTTCCACGAGGACGTGGTGATCGACATGATCTGCTACCGGCGGCACGGTCACAACGAGGGCGACGAGCCGAGCTTCACCCAGCCGCTCCTCTACGAGCGGATCCGCAGGATGGAGTCGGTCCGGAGGACCTACACCGAGATGCTTCTCGAGCGCGGCATCCTCCGGCAGGAGGACGTGGAGCGGATCGAGGACGATCTGAGCGGTCAGCTCGACCGCGCGCTCGACGTGATCGAGACCCGACCCCCGGGCCCCGACGAGCCCTACGAGCCGCGTGGCCCCTGGACCGGCTTCTCGCGGACCCGGCCCGGCGAGGAGGCCGAGACCGGTGTGCGGATCGAGGAGCTGGCGCGCCTCGCCGAGCGGATCGCGGCCCTGCCCCCGGGCTTCGAGCCCCACCGCAAGCTCGGCGCGCTGATCGACAAGCGGCGGAAGGTCGTGTCCGACGGCGCCGCGATCGACTGGGGAACCGCCGAGGCGCTGGCCTTCGGCTCGCTGCTGCTCGAGGGGCACAGCGTCCGTCTCTCGGGACAGGACAGCACGCGGGGAACCTTCAGCCACCGCCATGCGGCGCTGGTGGATCAGCAGACCGGCGTGGAGTACGCGCCCCTCGCGCACCTCTCGCCCACCCAGGGCCGCTTCGAGGTCTACGACAGCCTGCTCTCCGAGGCCGCAGTGCTCGGCTTCGAGTACGGCTACAGCGTGGCCGATCCCACCACCCTGACGATCTGGGAGGCGCAGTTCGGAGACTTCGCGAACGGTGCCCAGGTGATCATCGACCAGTTCATCACTTCGGCCCACGACAAGTGGCAGCGGATGAGTGGCCTCGTGATGCTCCTGCCCCATGGCTTCGAGGGCCAGGGGCCCGAGCACTCGAGCGCCCGGGTCGAGCGCTATCTCCAGGCCTGCGCCGACGACAACATCCAGGTGGTCAACTGCACGACGCCGGCCCAGTACTTCCACGTGCTGCGGCGCCAGATGGTTCGCCCCTTCCGCACGCCCCTCGTGATCTTCACGCCGAAGAGCCTGTTGCGGCTGCCGCGAGCGATGTCGCGCCCCGAGGACCTCGCCGCCGGTCGATTCCAGCTGGTGATCGGCGACGCCGAGGCGGCGGCCCAGCCGGGGGCGGTGCGGCGGATCGTCTTCAGCTTCGGGAAGGTCTACTACGACCTCCTCGAGGAGCGGCTGCGTCGCTACGGAGACGCGTCCCTGCCCATCGCCCTCGTGCGGATCGAGCAGCTCTACCCCTGGCCCGAAGAGGATCTCGTCTCGGAGCTCACCCGCTACCCGGGGGCGACGGACGTCGTGTGGTGCCAGGAGGAGCCCGCCAACATGAGCGGCTTCTCCTTCGTGGCCGAGCGTCTGCGCGCGCTCCTGGGCGAGGGACGTACGCTGCGCTACGCGGGACGCCCGGATAGCGCGAGTCCCGCCGTGGGGTCGGCCCGAATCCACAAGCGGGAGCAGGCGGCGCTCCTGGCGGTGGCACTGGGCGAGCTCGACTGAATGCGCCCGGCTCACCTCGGCGAGGTGAGCTCGTCTGGCGGCGCCCGCCCCTCGGCGAAGTGAGCTCGACCGACGGCGCCTGCCGTCGGTCCATGGCGCGGGCTCGACCTCGGTGGCCTTCGGCCGGGTCAGGCGCGGTAGTTCCGCAGCGCGCGCTGGACCATCTCGTCGAGCTTCGAGAGGAAGCGAGAACGATCGGCACCGGAGATCGGGCGCGGCCCGCCGGTCGAGACCCCCGACTCGCGCAGATGCGCCTTGATCTCACGCGTCGCGAGGGCTCCCCCGATCGAGTCTTCGGTGAAGGGCCGTCCGTCGCCGCTGAGCACCAGGGCGCCGCGCTCGAGACAGCGGGCCGCGAGGGGGATGTCGGCGGTCACGACCACGTCGTGGGGCTCCGTGTGCTCCGCGATCCAGTCATCGGCCGCATCGGGGCCCGAGTCCACGACGACCATCTCGACGCCGAGGCCGTGGGGCACTGACATCCGGGAATTCGCGACCAGGTCGACGGGCACGCCGTAACGGGTCGCGACGACGTAGACCTCGTCCTTGACCGGGCAGGCATCCGCGTCGATGAAGATCCGGATCATCGGGCCAGCGTAGCAGCGCCGAACGGCTCACTCGGCGGCGGGCGCTCCTCGGGCGGGGGTGCTGTAGAGTCGAACCGTGAGTGAAGTCGTCCCCGACACGCATGCGGGGCGCACCGGGGACGCGATCGCGCGAAGCCGATCCGGTGGCGCCGATGTCTTCCGCTTCGCCGTCGGCGACGCAGCGTTCCTGCATGAACTGGGGCATCTGCCTGACGAACAACAGGCGTCCGCCATGGCGCTTCATTTCACCAAGAAGCCCGACCTACTCGAGGAAGCACTGGCAGGCCTGTCCAGGAAGCTCTTCCCGGT
>CALDCK010000338.1 GCA_937937315.1 uncultured bacterium | reverse complement strand
CCCCACCGCCGCGGAGCGCGAGCGCGCTCGGGTGGAGCAGCAGCGAAGCATTCGGGAAGAGCTGCTCCGTCTACGGCGGGGTGTCGAGGCTCTCTACGCATCGGACCCGGAAGACCCGACCCGGGCCGCGAGGCGCGAGACCCTCGAGCAGGAGACCCGCGACCGGGTCGCGACGCTGCTGCGCGCCGCCGGGCGACCCGGAGAGGACGCAGACAAGCTGCGCCTGAACGACGCCTGTCTCGCCCTCACTGCGACCTACGCAGCGGATACGGCCTGCTACGCCGAGGCCCTCGACGAGACGGGTGGAGACCTGCGTCACTTCGTGGAGCGCCTGCGGACCAGCGTCACCGCCGAGGACCCGCGCGCCGATCTCCTCGGGTCCGATGCGTGTCCCCCCGACTCTCCTGAGCACCCCATCGGAGCAGCGAGAGGGTCGTGAGGAAGTGATCTGGACGGAGTGGAAGACCGCCGGTGAAGCCCCGGTCTCCGAGCGCTTGCAAGCGCCTCCTGCCGCCCCGTTGCCGCCTCGCGTGCCCCGGATCCAGTGGGACGTCTCATGCCCTCCTGCGATGCGGCCGAAGAAATCGTCGTGGGGCGGGGTGCCGTGGAGCAGACGAGACCGAACGAGGACGAGACCGCGATCCCCCTCACCCTCGAGGAGGCCACGGCCTGTGGCGATCGCCTGCGTGAGAATCTGGGGCAGGCGCTTCGTGGCAAGCCGGAGGTCGTGGGACGCGCGATCGAGGTCCTGATCGCGGGTGGCCATCTGCTGCTCGAGGACGTGCCCGGCGTCGGCAAGACGACCCTCGCCCAGGCCATCGCCCGCTCGATCCACGGAGCCTTCCGCCGCGTCCAGTTCACGAGCGACCTGCTTCCCGTCGACGTGATCGGTGCGTCCCTGCCCGAGAGCGCCGAGGGGCGCCCGACCGGCTCCTTCGCATTCCATCCGGGACCGGTCTTCGCCAACGTACTCCTCGCCGACGAGATCAACCGAGCGAGCCCCAAGGTGCAGTCGGCGCTGCTCGAGGCGATGGCCGAACGATCCGTCACCGTGGAGGGCACGACCCACGTACTGCCGCGGCCCTTCTTCGTGGTCGCCACCCAGAATCCCCTCGACCACCACGGAACCCACCCGCTCCCTGAATCCCAGCTCGACCGCTTCCTGGTGCGGCGGGGCATCGGGTACCCGGATGCCGCCCACGAGGCGGCGGTGCTCCGGGACGACCCGGCCGCCACGGCGCTGCTCGCCCTCGAGCCCGTCGTCACGACCGCGGAGGTGGTGGCGCTCCAGGACGTGGCCGGGACGGTCAAGTTCGACGAAGCCCTTGTGGCCTACCTGTTGGCGATCGTCCACGAGACCCGCAGCCACGAACGCGTCCGCGTCGGTGTATCTCCGCGGGGTGCCATCGCGCTGCGCCGCGCAGCCCAGGCCCGGGCGCTACTCGACGGTCGGGACTACTGCATCCCCGAAGACGTCCGCGACCTGGTCGTCGACGTCCTCGCCCACCGGCTCCGGATCGACTCGCGGACCCAGCCGGACCCCGGTGGCGAGGAGAGCGCATGGATCCTACGCGAGATCCTGGATCAGACGCCCGTTCCGCTCTGAAGCGACGCGCACGGCAGCCGAGGGTCTTCGCACGGGCCCGGCGCTGGCTGCGCCCGCCCCGCACGCTGCGACCGACGCGGGCTGGCTGGGCCTTCTTCGCCATCACCTTCGGCGTGGGCTTCGCAGCGCTCAATACGGGCAACAACCTGCTCTACCTCGTCCTCGCGCTGATGCTGGCCTTCCTCGTGCTCTCCGGCGTGCTCTCCGAGGCGGCGCTGCGAGGCATCCAGGTTCGGCGACGCCTCTGCGAGGAGCTCTACGCCGAGCAGGACAACCGGGTCGTCCTCGAGATCTCGAACACCCAGCGACGCATTGCCGCCTTCGCGATCGTCGTCGAGGATCGGGTCTCGGAGCCGGGGGGCGACGATCGCGCCGCGGGCCGCTGCTTCGCCCTGCGCATCGCCCCCGAGACCAGCGCCCTGCGCTTCTATCGCTTCGAGTCGGCGAGGCGGGGCCGCCACGACTTCCACGGCTTCGTCGTCTCGACGCGCTTCCCCTTCGGCCTCTTCTCCAAGTCCCTCCTGATCGAGGCCACGGAGACGGCCTGGGTCTACCCGGCGATCGACCCGATCCCGGTTTCCCGCGATCTCGGGGAGCGGCTGCGGGACGGAGAGACTGCCGCGCGGACCCGCTCCGGGCACAGTCCCCTTGTCTCGGGCGTGCGCGACCACGCGCCGGGAGACCCGCGGGCCCGGGTCCATTGGCCCGCTTCACTGCGCCGCGGGACCCTGCTGGTGCGAGAGCTCGAGAGCGAGTGCGACGAAGACGTCCATGTGCGGCTCGAGACCGCGGGCGCCTCGCCCGGTGAGACCTTCGAGCGCAACGTTCGCCGCGCCGCCTCGGAGGTCGTGGCCCATCTCGACGCCGGGCATCGCGTCGCTCTACTCACCGACGAGCGCGACCTGCCTTCGGCGTCTGGCGCGAGCCACCGGGCGCGCCTCCTCGGATTCCTCGCCGCGGTCGAGCCTGCGGCACGAAGGGCGACCGCGTCGTGAGCCGGCGCGATTTCCGGGGATCCGTCGAGGCTCCGCGCCCCGCCTCCGCCTGGGCCATGGTCACCGTGGCCTCGGCGACGTTGTGGATCACGCAACAGCTGGCCTTCTGGGCGATCGCAGCCCAGGCCGTGGCGCTCCTCGTCTCACTCTTGCGCCGCACGAATCCCCACCCGTGGCAGCGCAGCCCCATCGCCCTCAACGCCGGCATGTTCGCCATCGTCCTCGGCACCATCGCCGTCGCGCTCCGCGGCGAGCCCACGACGATTGCCCTGGCCCACTTTGCCGCCACGACTCAGGGGCTCCAGCTGCTGGACGCGCGACCGCGCCGCACCGAGTTCCTCCTCGTCGCCCTCGCCCTCTTCCAGGTCGTTCTCGCGGCGAATCTGACCGACAGCGTCTGGTTCACGCCGCTCCTGCTCGCCTTCCTGTTTGCGACTGCGTGGACCCTGCTCGTCCACACCCTGCGCAGCGAAGCCGCCGAGGCCGGCGCCACCCAGGAGGTCACCCGCGCACTCACGCCCGGGCTGCTTCGGACGACCTGTATCGCCTGCACCCTTTCCGTGGCGATCGCCGGAGCCCTCTTCGTCGCGCTGCCGCGCCTGCGCAGCAGCGTGATGGCCGGACCGCGCATGGGCCCGTCGGTGGCCATGGCGGGCTTCTCCGATCGGGTCGCTCTCGGGGAGCTCGGGCGCATCCGTCAGGACTCCCACGTCGTACTCCGCGTCGAGACCCTCGAAGGGAAACCGCCCGCTGGAGAGGATGCTTATTGGCGGGGGATTGCCTTCGATACCTTCGACGGGACGTCATGGTTCGTGACGCCGCCGGAGCGTCGCCTCGTGCCCGGAAGTCCCGAGGGCGGCATACAGCTGGGCCGCCCGACGGACGAGATCGACCTGGTCCAGCGCATCGTCCGCGAGCCCGTCGCCGCCGGCGCGCTCTTCGCGGTCGGGACGCCGCGCGACGTGCAAGGCACGGTGCGCCGACTCGAACGCGACGCGGGCATCGGGCTCTTCGCCGCCGGACAGCCCCACGAGCGGATCCGCTACACGGTGAGATCCCAGCGGCAAAGTTTCGGCGACGCCGCTCTGCGCCGCGATCGCGTGCAATCCCCCCCCCGTGACGGCGGTCGCCATCTCCAGCTGCCCGCCCTCGGCCCCGCCTTCTTCGAACGCGCCGCGGAGATCACGGCCCGCACCGACCTCGACGCCGACCGCGTGCGCGCGATCGAGCGTCACCTCCTCACCCATGGCCTCTACACCGATGCTCCGCCGAGCACGGCCGAAGACGCTCCACGCACCCCGGTGGAGTCCTTCCTGCTCGGGGAGATGGCGGGCCACTGCGAGTACTTCGCATCGGCCATGGTGCTCGTCGCACGCGCCAACGGGATCCCCGCCCGGCTCGTCAACGGCTTCGCCGGCGGTCGGGAGAACTCGATCGGCGGCTTCGTCGAGCTGACGCGCAGCGACGCCCACGCGTGGGCCGAGGTCCACTACGAACGATCAGGCTGGGTGCGCTACGACCCGACCCCCGCGGATCTCAGAGCAAGCGCGGCGCCGACGCTCACGTTCGGGACACGACTGCACGAGCTCGGCAGTGCCATGGAGCTCTGGTGGTTCCAGCGCGTCGTGGGATTCGATCGCGCGGACCAGATCGGCGCGCTGCGTCGAGCCTGGATGGCCTGGCAGGGCCGCCAGATTGCGGGCAGCGCGAGCGCGGAGACGCGGCAGCGCAACGCTCGCCGGGGTCTCGACGGGCCCTGGCGCGAAGGCGTGCTCGTGGCGGGATGCGCCCTCGGCATCTTCGTTCTGACCACCGTGATGTGGCGACGCCGGCGCAGCGTCGACCCGCTGCCGGCACCCTACGCCCGGGCGTTGCGCCTCCTCGCCCGCCGCGGGCATGCCCGGGGTGCGCCCACGACGGCTCGAGACTTCGCGCAGCAGGTCCGGGTGCGGGTTCCTCCCGCCGCAGCCGAAGCCTTCGAATCGCTCACGGAGGGCTATCTCGCCGAGCGCTTCGGCGGTCTGGCCCGGGCGAGCGACGAGCGCGATCTGCGGCGCCTGCGTACAGCACTCCGCCAGGGCAGCTGAAGAGCGCGAGAGCGGCCTCGCGCGGTCAGCCGTCCGCGCTCCGCGTCACCTCGAGCACCTTCCAGGCCTCGCCGAGCTCGTCGAGCGCCAGACGACCGGCGGCATCCTCGCTGGACGCCGCGACCTGGAGCATCCGGGTCCGGTTGCCCTGGAGGGTCTTCACGCGAACGCGGTAGACCAACTCGCTCTTCTCCGCCGGGACCGTGCGCGGCGCAGGCGGGGGCGACGCCGGGCGCGGCGCCGGTGATGCAGCGCGCGGCATGATGGGAGCATGGAGGCGCGGCGTCTCATCGCTCCCGTCGCGCGCCTGCTTCTCGGCGAGCATGCGGTAGAAGGCCTCGGGAGCACTCAGGATGCGAACGCCGATCCCACCCCCCGCGACCGTTCGCAGCTGGGCCGGAACCGACCTGCGCCGCGCGACCTCCACGTGCATCGGTAGCATCTCACCGTGCAGTGTCAGCTCGAGATCGAGACGCTGGCCGACCCTGGGCTTCGCACTGGTCTGGATGAACAGCCCGCTGAGCGAATAGTCGATCAGGAAGCCGTTGTGGCGGCGACCTTCGATGGTGACCGCGCAGGGCGTCCGATGCTTCGTCCGATTCGTCTTGCGTCCAGGCATGTGCGTCGCGTCCGCGAAACCTCGCGTCAGACCTGTCGATTCGGTCACTCCGGGACGCGACTTGATGGGGCTTGCAGTCCCCCACTAGAGGACGCCGAGCTGCTTGTGGGTCTGGGGGATCAGCCGCACCGAGGAGAGCCGCTCTCGGAGGCGGCGCACGAGGCTCAGGAGCGACGCCGCAGTGGGAGCCTCCCGCACCGGACCGAAGGGGGTCACCGGCTGGAGGACCACCGGCGTCGAGGCGTCCACCGCGGCGATCGCGGATGCCATGGCGTCGAGCTCCCCGCACTCCGAGGAAGGCGTCACGACGACCTTCACCACCACCTCTGGCGCGCGCCGCGCCACCCGGAGGAAGGCCTGGTGCCACTCGTGGAAGGGCTCCCCCGAGGCTCCGCGCGGTGCGTCGGCGCGGCGCACCTCACTGGCGAGCTTCCAGTCCATGGAAACCACGTCGATGTGGGAGATCACCTGCTCCAGGGCCTCGGTGGCGAGGCCATGGGTCTCGAGCAGGATGCGCGGCCCCTCCTGCCGGAGCGCCGATGCCAGGGCTCCCACCGCCTCGGGCTGGAGCAGGGGCTCGCCGCCGGTCAGGCTCACGAAGCGATGCGTGCCGACCTCGAGGGCCCTCGCCGCCTCGAGAACGGTCGCGACCTCCACGGGGTTGTCCACCTCCCGGAAGCGCTCGCCTCCGGGCTCCAGCTCGAATCGGCAGCGGCCCGGGGGGCGCCAGGTGTGGGGGGAGTCACACCAGCGGCAGCGCAGATCGCAGCCCCCGAAGCGCACGAAGAGCGTCGGCTCGCCCACGCTCGGACCCTCGCCCTGGATCGACGAGAAGATCTCGACGAGGTCGGCGCTCGACCCCAATCAGCCCTCGACGATCGAACGCCCCATCGCGATCTCTCCGATCACCTCGTCGAGGCGCTCCGGGAAGGCGTGGAGGTTCGCGATGCGAATCCGTGCGACGTGATCATCGTCGCGCAGCGCGCTTATCCATTCGTGCTTCGTCGCCAGGTGGTCCGCCATACTGCCCAGATCGAGCCCTCGGCGGGATCGGCCCTCGTCTCCGCCCAGCACCAGCAGCTCGCCGCCGGTCGCGTAGGCCAGGGACAGCTGGGCGTCGTAACGCTCGCGAGCGATGCGGGCCATGAGGTGCAGGTCGAGGGACTCCGGGACCTCGAGGACCACCATCACGTAGCCCCCGAAGTGGACGAGCCGGAAGTCGCGCTGTGCGACGTACTCGACCTCCGGCGGCGGCGGCGGCGGCGTCACCCGAGCCGCCTCCTTGGCGAGGTCGCTCGGCCGGCCCACGAGGAGCGGCTCGACGTCGGAACGACGCTCCCCGCGCCGCGTGCAGATCTCACCCAGGCGGTGCCACCACACGCGTCCCCAACGTTCGTAGTCGTGCTGGGTGAAGCGCCCGGTCGCGAGCTCCGCGAGCTTGTCGGAGAAGCGACTCCGGCGGGTGCGCTCGGCGATCACCCCCGCGAGCGAGCTTCCGGCGCCGGGATCGATGTGAACCGCCTCCTCGCCGATCGCCTGTTGGAGCGTCACGATGTCCTCGGGCGGCCAATCGTGATGGTCGTACCAGTCGAGCCTTCCGCGGTAGAGGGCAGCGGCCTGGATCGTGTCGCGAGCGGGCGGCGAGGCGTTGAATCCCACCAGGTAGATCGGCGTCTCCTCGCGTAGATCCGTCGCGATGCTGCGGAAGAAGGTCATCAGGTCCTCCTGGGGGTAGACCCAGAAGCCCTCGACCAGTCGGGCATCCCGCGCCAGGAGCACGGCCGTCAGCACGGACTGGCGATCCGCGTGGGCGACGAACGCCGCGCGTCGGCGCGGCGTTCGCGGAGCCGCCTCCGGGAGCGGCGTCCGATCGACGGTCTTCGCCAGACGTGCACGACGGCGCAGCTCCCGCTCCTTGCGCGCACCATCCGCCTCGGCGTCGCCCTCTTCGGCCGGATCCTCGTCTTCGTAGGAGAGCTCCGGCACCTCGACTTCGGGCAGATCGTCGGCGAGGGCGGGAAGCGTCTCGTCGTCACCGAGCCCGTCATCTTCTGCCGACTCCTCCTGGACCGGCTGCGGGTGACGACGACCCGGACGGCGGGAGCGGTCATCTGGCTTCTCGTCGGTGCGGATCTCGGCCGGCGGATCGCCTCCGTCCCCCGACTCCTCCGCCGTGGAGGCGCTTCCGCGGCCACGACGCCCGCGGCGACGCCCACGTCCGCGGCGGCGCGCTCCCCGATCCGAGTCGGCGTCACGCGAGGAGTCATCGTCGAGATCGAAGAGGCTGACCTCGTCGAAGCGCGGCCCCGAGGTCTCCTTCTCCTTGCTCTCTTTCGATTCCGCTGCGGGCGGACGCTCCTCCACGTCCCGCGGCGCGCGATCTGTCGCGGCCCGGGCCCCTCGCCCCCGAGTGCTCCGGGAGGAGCGCGGCCTCGCCTCGGCGGTGTCGTCCGCGGCGCGAGCAGACGGCTCCTCGCTCCTCTCGGGCCCGCTCTCGGGGGCCGATCGACTGGTGCGTCCGGCGCCACCGCGACCTCGCGAACGGGGGCGACGGGGCGCCGCAACCGGGCTGGCCTCGTCACGTCGCTCCAGGGCCCATTCTCCGGCTCGCCGCGACACCACGTCGTAGGCGGACCAGCCGAGACCCAGGGCTCCGAGAACGCCCAGGGCGGATTCCTCGAACTCGGAGGCCGCCAGCAGCAGACGCGGCGGCCCC
>CALDCK010000337.1 GCA_937937315.1 uncultured bacterium | reverse complement strand
CCGAGTCCGGTGAACGAGTGGCTGAGGCTCTCGCAGCAGCGGTGCCGTACGGGAACCCCCGCCTCTTCGAGCTTTCGCGCGTAGGCGTCGCCTTCGTCACAGAGGGGATCGAAGCCGGCGGTCACCACCAGAGCCGGCGCGAGCCCCTCGAAGTCCGACTCGAGAAGGGGCGAGAGCCGTGGGTCCTTCCACTCCGCCTCGTCGTTCGTGTAGTTGGCGAGGAACCAGCGCATGCCGGCGGGGTCGAGGGGGCTTCCGTCTTCGAAGTCGCGGTAGGAGTCGTTGTCGGCGTAGGCGATCACCCAGGGGTAGATCAGGATCTGGAGCAGGGGTTGGGGATCGCCCGAGCGCTTCAGGACATGGGTGATGTGGGCGGCGAGACCGCCACCGGCGGAGTCGCCGGCGACGACGAGTCGCGTCGGGTCGCCGCCGACCTCGGCCGCGTGGTGGAGTGCCCAGCGGACGCTCGCGACCGCATCCTCCTGGGCGGCGGGGAAGCGGTGCTCCGGACCCAGTCGATATTCGACGGACATGACCACGCAGCGCCCGCGTTCGGCCAGTCGCGTGCAGAAAGGCTCGCACCAGTCGAGGTCGCCGATCACGCACCCACCCTGATGGAAATAGAGGAGCAGGGGGCGCGGCCCGGCGATTCCGTGGGGGCTGTACACACGGACCGGGAGCGGGCCGCCGGGTCCCGGAATGGCCCGGTGCTCGACGCTGGCCATCGGGCGGGGGGTGCCGGCGGTCAGGGCGATCGCGCGGGTGCTGGTCGCGCGGGCCTCGGCAGGCGTCATCTCGTGGAAGGCGGGCTGGCGCGCGTTCGCTCGGGCGAGCAGGGCGAGATGGGGGTCGAGGGTGCGACCACGGATCACGACCGGCGCGCCGGCCAGGCGGGAAACCCACGCCTGGGGCATGGCGCGAAGCGCCGCACCGACCACTTCTCCGAGCTTGCGCCGCACGCCTAGCGATCCTCGAAGACCGGGTCGCGCTTCTGCAGGAAGGCCGCGACCCCCTCGGCAAAGTCCCGTGACGTCGCGGTCAGCACCTGGTTGCGATCCTCCATCGCGATCGCGGACTCGAGGCTGCCCACATCCAGGTTCGCCTTCAGGCATTCCTTGGTGAGGCGCAGGGCGAGCGGCGCGTTGCGCAGCATCCGGCCGGCCATTTCCCGCGCGGCATCGTCGAGCTCCGCGTCTGGAACGACCCGGGAGACGAGACCCGTCGCCAGGGCTCGGTCGGCCTGGATGAAGTCCCCGGTGAGGAGCAGCTCCGATGCGATCGACGCGCCCACCAGCTTCGGCAGGAAGTAGCTCACGCCCACGTCGCAGGCCGACAGCCCGAGCCGGATGAAGGCCGCGTTCATGCGCGCCGACTCCGCGGCGATGCGGACGTCGCTGGCCAGCGCCAATGCGAAGCCGCCGCCGGCGGCCGCGCCGCGCACGGCCGCCAGGATCGGCTGGGGCGCCCGGCGCATGAGCATCACGATCTCGGCGATGTGGCGCTGCTGCCGCAGGGCCGCCGGCACGTCGGGCCGATCCCCGGCGCCGGCAGCCCCGGTCTGCGCGGCCGCCTCCTTCAGGTCGAGGCCCGCGCAGAAGGCTTTGCCGTTGGCGCGGAGCAGGATCACGCGGGACTCGCGATCGTCCGCGAGATTCCAGAAGAAGTCGCGCAGCTCGTTCACCATGTCCCGGGACAGGGCGTTCAGCGCCTCGGGGCGATCGAGGCTCAGGATGGTGAGATGGCCGTCGCGTTCGACGGTGAGGGTCGAGTACATGGGGGAGTCCTCTCCGGGGGCTTCGCTGCGCGCTCTCTACTCGCCGGCTCCATGATCCGCTTCGGGGCCCGGTGTCTCGTCGGTCATGAGGCGTGCGCGGAAGAAGCCGAGCACCTGATCGAGGGCGGCGCGGGTCGGGTGCCCGTCCTCGTCGACCAGGTCCTTGGTCACGACCGAGTGGGCAGTGCGCGGGATGCCGTGGGGGTTCCCGCGGCTCGAGTCGATCTCGATGGCCTCGAATCCGTCGCCGAGCTCGCGGCGCAGCGTGTCGAACCGGTCCGAGGGGCACATGGGATCGTTGGAGAAGCGAAGGCCCAGCACGCCCACTCCCTGACGGGCGCGCTTCTTCACGATCTCGAGATCGGCGTCGGAGACGTGGAGGGCCCGGCGGTGGTCGGGGCTCACCGGGAAGGGAAGTGAGGGCTGGCTCAGCACCGGCGCCATGACCGCGTCGTCGACCATCAGGGAGAGGGCGAAGTTGCCGGTGAGGCACATTCCGATGGCGCCGACACCGGGACCGCCGCACTGCTCGTGGGCGTGGCGGCAGAGTGCGCGCAGCCAGTCCGTGATGGGGCTCGACTCGCGCTTCGCCAGCACGCTGAACTCTCGCGCGATGCATGCCCGCGCCATCTGACCGAGCACGTAGCCTCCGGTGAGCGGCTTCCCCGGCGTCCCGAACATGTGGGGCAGGTAGACGCGAAACCCCGCATCGGCAACCCGACGCGCGAAGCCTTCCACCTCCGGGGTGATCCCCGGGATCTCGTGCATCGCGACCACCCCGGGCCCGGATCCGAGGGCGTAGACGGTGCGCGTCTCGCCCGCGTGATCGAAGGGAAACGAGTCGAATCCATCGAGTGCCATGTGCACGTCCTCTCGGCGCCGGGCGAGCGCCCCGGCAGGGTCCTCTCGGCCCTCCGCGGCCGCTCCCTGGAGGTCGCAGCCTGCACGCATCCAGGCGAGATGACAACCGGGATCGTCGGTTCCACCTGCCGCGGTGGCCCGGGCGCGTTAGCCTGCCCGCGTGCACGAGGTCCACCCGGCCTTCACCGTCGTCCTGGCCCTGGCGGTCGGGGTGCTCGCCCAATCGGTTGCCCGGCATCTGCGCATACCGGGCATCGTGCTGCTTCTCGGCGCTGGCGTGGGTCTCGGGCCCGATGGTCTCGGCTGGGTGCAGCCCTCCCAGCTCGGCGGAGGCCTCTTCGCGATCGTCCATCTCGCGGTCGCCGTGGTGCTCTTCGAGGGCGGTCTCAATCTGGAGGTCTCGCGGCTGCGCAGGGCCCAGGCCCCGATTCGGCGCCTGGTGACCGTCGGCGCCGGAATCACCACGATCGGCGGCGCCCTCGCGGCCCACGCCGTGTTCGGTTGGAGCGTCGTGCAGTGCCTGCTCTTCGGCACCCTCGTCGTGGTGACGGGCCCCACGGTCGTCGGCCCGCTGATCGAGCAGCTGCGGCTGCGCACCCGGGTCGCGACGGTGCTGGAGGCGGAGGGCATCCTGATCGACCCGATCGGAGCGATCCTCGCCGTGCTGATGCTCGAGGTCGCCCTGGCACCCAGCGGGGCCGAGTCCCTGGCCGAGGGGCTGAGGCTTCTGCTGCTGCGTCTAGGCGTCGGAACGGCCCTCGGTGCGGCCGCGGGCTTCGCCCTCGCCGGGATGCTGCGCGTGCGCCGGGCGGTTCCCGAGGGCTTCGAGAACATCTTCGTGCTGGCGGCGGTGTTGCTGCTCTTCCAGGGCAGCGAGGAGCTGGTGGCCGTGAGCGGAATCGCGGCGGTGGTGGTCGCCGGGGTCGTCGTCGGCAACCTGCGCACGCGCTTCGATCGCGACCTGCGCGAGTTCAAGGATCAGCTGACCGTCCTCCTGATCGGGATGCTCTTCGTCCTCCTGGCTGCCGACGTGCGCCTCGAGGAGGTGCGCGCCCTGGGCTGGCGCGGGGCGGCGGTCGTGGGCGCACTGCTCTTCGCGGTCCGGCCGATCGGCGTCTGGCTGTGCACCCGGGGGTCGGACCTCACCGTCCCGGAGCGCTGGTTCGTGGCCTGGATCGCGCCGCGCGGCATCGTCGCTGCCGCGGTCGCCTCGGTCACGGCGAACGCGATGAATGCCGCGGGGCTTCCGGGAGGAGCCGAGCTCCGCGCCCTGGTGTTCCTGACGATCGCGACGACGGTGGTGTTGGCCGGGCTCACCGCGGCTCCGCTCGGTTCGCTGCTGGGCGTCCGTCTACCCGGGCGAGATACCACGGCCATCCTCGGTGCCGAAGGCCTGGGTCTGCTGCTGGGTTGCGCCCTGCGGGAGGACGGGGTTTCGGTCATCTTCCTCGATGCGAATCCCACCAACTGCCGCGAAGCCGAGGAGGCGGGCTTTCCGGTGGTCTTTGGCAATGCGGTCCACGAGCGCACCATGCGGCGCGCCCGCTTCGGGGGGGTAGGGGCCGTGGTGGGCGTTACCCAGAACCAGATGCTCAACACGATGTTCACCGCACGCGCCTCCGAGTACTTCCAGGTTCCCGAGCGCTACATCGCGGTGACGAATCCCTCCGAGGGGCTCGCGATGGAGGTCGTCGCCCAGGGAGATGCCCGCGTCCTCTTCGATGGTCGCCACGACGTGGAGCGCTGGGACGTGCGACGGCGTCACGGCGAGGTCGAGCTCGAGCGCTGGGTCTTCGCGGGGGAGCCCGAGCGCGAGGAGGGCGAGACGCCGACCGAGCCCGGTGAGCTACTGGTGGCCCTCACCCTGAAGCGAGGCAATCTCGTGCGCCCCGCACACGCGGGCGTCGTATGGAAGGTCGAGGACGTCGCGACCGTGGCGATCTACGCGCCGGAGCGCGAGGAGGCACACCGCAGGCTGCGCGCCCTGGGCTTTACCCCTGCGCCCGTCGAAGAGTCGGAGACGCCGGTTTGAGCCTTCGCGTCGGGATCAGGGTTCGAGGATGACCTTGCACTGGGTGGTGGGCCGTTTGAGCGCCTCGAAGGCCTCGCTGAAGTCGTCGAAGCCGACCACGTCCGTGATCATTTCGTGGCTTGCGACCCGACCCTGGTCGATCATCGCGATGGCCAGCTCGAAGTCGCGTTTCTCGTAGGCGATCACGAACTGCACGGTGATCTCCTTCGCCATCGCCACGAAGGGGAAGATCGTGTCGGGCTCCATGCACACGCCGACCACGACGACGCGGGTGCGTCGAGGCGCCATCCCGAGGCACTCCTGGAGCAGTCCGGGAACGCCCACGCACTCGTAGATCAGATCCGGCGGCCCACCGGTCTTGGCCTCGAAGGCCGGGAGCACCTCCTCGGCCGTGGGGTCGATCACGTCGGTGGCGCCGAAGCGACCCGCGAGGTCGCGGCGCCCACTGCTGCGCTCGCTCACCACCACGGCGCTCGCGCCGAAGAAGCGGGACCACAGGGAAACGGCCAGTCCGATCGGCCCGGCACCGATCAGCAGGACCCGGGCTCCTGGATCCGGTCGGGCCTGGCCCACGGCGTGGAGTCCCACCGCCAGCGGCTCGACCAGCGCCCCCTGGCGGTGGTTCACCGCCTCGGGCAGGTGCAGGGCCTCGGCGGCGCCCACCTTCACGAACTCCGCGTAGGCACCCGGGGCCTGGAGGCCCGTCGCCAATGCCGTGTCGCAGGTGGTGACGTCGCCCGCGAGGCAGGCGCGGCAATGTCCGCATCCGATGAAGGGAATGGAGCAGACCCGATCCCCCACCCGGAAGCGGTCACCGACATCGCGCCCCACCTCGACCACGTCTCCCGAGAACTCGTGGCCGAGGATCTGGCCGGGCTTCACCGCCATCCCGAGCTGCGCCCAGTGGAGGTCCGAGCCGCAGATCCCGCTGCCGCGGACCCGGACGATCATCTCGCCGGGGCCCGGCTTGGGATCGTCGACCGTTTCGATCTCCAGGGGCTTTCCGATCTCTCGCAGAACCGCGGCGCGCATCGCTCCTCCAATTCGACCCTGTTTTTCAATTTCTTACAGGATTCTCGACAAAATTATAAATCTAGATCCATAAATGGACTATAGTCCAATTATTGTGATCGACTCTCCGACGCCAACGAGCCCGGAGGACTTGCCGTCTCCGCCCGCGGCGCCGCGCCGGGCGCGCAAGAAGGCTCGGACCCGGGCCGAGATCTTCGACGCCGCGATGGCGCTCTTCGACCGGGAAGGCTTTGCCTCGGTCACCGTAGCGAGGATCTGCACTGCAGCGGACGTCGCCCGGGCCACCTTCTTCCTCCACTTCCCTTCGAAGTCCACGCTGCTTCTCGAGCTCGATCGTCGTCTGGCGGCCGAGCTGCGCGGCCGTCTGCGTTCGCTACGCGGAAGTGCGGTTTCGGAGTATCGCACGGCGGCGGACCTCCTCGGGCAGCGCTGGTCCCATCCCTCCGACGTGCTGGCGGCCATGCTGCACGAGCAGCGCTCCCCGGAAACGGCGCTGGCGCCCGAGGAGAGCCGGGGGCAGGCTCTGCGAGGAGTCGTCGAAGACATCGTCCGCCGCGGCCAGGAGCGCGGCGAGTTTCGTCGCAACGTCTCGGCGCGCCTGGCGGCGACTGTCTTCCTCTCCACCTCGGCCGCCGTCTTCTCGGGTGCCGTCTACGCCGAGGGAGAAGCCACGCTCGAGGAGATCCGCAACCAGCTGCTCCACGCGGTGCTGCACGGCCTCCTCGAGCCGAAGCCGCGGCTGAAGTGGCGTCGACCGCAAGAGGGTGCCAACTCGAATGGAAAGTCATAGTCGGAATCGGGGCCTGCGCGAGGTGAGTTCATGAGCGCCTCCACCGGAACGCACGTCGTCGTCGTAGGCGGGAGCGTCGCCGGCTTGGCCACCGCCCTGGCCCTGGCCGGGAATGGTCATCGGGTCACGGTCCTCGAGCGTGACGCAGCCCCGCCGCCGGCGAACGTCAACGACGCCTTCGAGCACTGGGACCGACGCGGATCGCCCCAGACGCGCCACTCCCACGCATTCCTGGCGCGCCTCCACGGGCTGCTCCGCGATCGCGCGCCGGACCTGCTCGAGGCTCTCTTCGCCGGCGGGGTCGAGACCCTGCGCTTTCGCGACATGGCGGCGGAGCTCGTTCCCGGAGCCACCCTCCTGCCGGATGACGATGAGATCACGCTGCTGGCGTGTCGACGTCTCACCTTCGAGTGGGTGCTGCGGCGTCACGTCGAGGGGCTCGACTCGGTGACCCTGATGAGCGACGCCGTCGCCCAGGGTCTCCTCGCGGACCCTGCCGGCGCGGGCCTGCCGGTGGTGCGTGGCGTCCGCTGGAGCCGCGGGCCAGCTGGGCCCAGCGAAGACCTGGCGGCCGACCTGGTCGTGGATGCCAGCGGCCGTCGCACCCGCATCGCGGACTGGCTGACGGAGATCGGCGCGCCCAACCTGCGCGCCGAGTCCGAGCCCTGCGGGATCTTCTACAGCTCCCGCTTCTATGCGCTGCGCGAGGGCGCGGAGATGCCGTCGATCGACCGGCCCATGGCCGCCGATCTAGGCTTCCTCAAGTACGGCATCTTCCCCGGCGACGCGCGCACCTTCGCGCTCACCCTCGCCGCGAGTCCCGACGACGCGCCCCTGCGTGCCCTCTTCCACGGGGAGCCCTTCGATGCGGTGGCGAACCTCCTCCCGCTGGTGCGGCCCTGGGTGGACCCCGCGCTGTCGCGGCCCATCTCCGACGTCGTCCCCATGGCCAATCTCCACAACACCCGACGCTTCCTCGTCGATGGGGGGGAGCCGGTCGCCCTGGGCCTCGCATGCGTTGGCGACGCCCTCATGCACACCAACCCGATCGTGGGTCGCGGCTGCACCCTCGCCTTCGTCAATGCCTACGCCCTCGCCGATGCGCTCCGCGACCAGCCCTTCGACCTGCGCGCCTTCGCCCTCGACCTCGACGCCCGGGTGGAGCGCGAGCTCGTACCCTGGTACGAGAACGTGCGCACCCAGGACCGGGATGCGATCGCGGTGAACGAGCTTCTCCGCCACGGCGACGACCCCCACGCGATGAACCGGCCCGACGGCAGCGTGGATCCCCGTGCGATGATGCGCGCAGTGGTTCGGGACGGACTCCTTCCGGCCATGAGGGAGGATATGGGGGTCCTGCGCGCCTTCATGCGCATCTTCAACCTCCTCGACGAGCCGGCGGACCTGATGAAGGACCCCCGGATCCTCACGCGTGTGATGGACAGCTATCAGCGCCGCCACGATCGACCTCCGACGGATCAGCCCTCGCGGTCCCAGGTGGTGGAGAGGCTCGCAGCGCTCGCCGCGTGATCCGTCGTACCCCGCGCATGTGGTAGGATGCGCGCCGCTCGCCCCGGGAGGAGTGCCCATGGCCATGCCCCGCGACGTCGGGATCATCGATCTGATGCTCGGTATCCCGAGTCCGAATCAGCCGGCGAGCTACGACTTCATGCGTCCACTCTTCCGCGACGAAGAGAGCCTCCGGCAGTTCGACTTTCCCGTCGAGTACATGTTCAAGGACGTCCCGCGGACCGGCCACCAGGACGACTACATCAAGTACACCCTCGATCAGATGGACGCCCACGGCATCGAGAGGGCCATGATCGGGGTGTCGGAAGAGGACGAGACCTCGAAACGGGCCCTGAAGATGCACAGGGACCGCTTCATCCCTTCGAGTCACGCGGACCCGAACCGCGGAATGGAGGGCGTGCGCCGCATCGTACGCGAGTACGAGGAGTTCGGGATCGTCGCGGTAGGTGCCTTCCCCTGCGGCTGTGTTCCCCAGGTGCCGATCAACGACAAGGCCTTCTATCCGATCTACGCGAAGTGCGTCGAGCTCGACATCCCCATCTTCTGCTGTGCCGGCGTTCCGGGGCCGCGCATTCCGATGTACCCCCAGAAGGTCGAGCACGTGGATGAGGTGTGCTGGTTCTTTCCGGAGCTGAAGTTCGTCTTCCGGCACGGCTGCGAGCCCTGGACCGATCTGGCCGTGAAGCTCATGCTCAAGTGGCCGAATCTCTACTACTCGACGAGCGCCTTTGCGCCCAAGTACTACCCACAGGCCATCATCGACTACGCGAACACCCGCGGCGCCGACAAGATCCTCTACGCCGGCTACTTCCCGATGGGGCTCTCTCTCGAGCGCATCTTCCGGGACATGCCGAAGGTGCCCTTCGCGGACGAGGTCTGGCCGAAGTTCCTGCGCGAGAACGCCATTCGTCTGCTGAAGCTGGACGAGTAGGAAGGACCCGGCCGTAGGTCCGCCCTGCGGATCTTCGCCTTCTCCGCGAGCGCGCCGCCGGGCTCGAGCGCCGGGGTGCGTCGGAGCTCGTGTTCGCCCCCATGGGCTCGGACGTTCCCCACGAGCTGCAGGCCATGCGCGTCGCGCTGGACCCGCGAGCTACTCGGCTCCGACCGGCGCTACGTGCTCCGCGAGGAAGTCCACCTGGCGGCGGAAGCCTTCGGCGTCGTCGTAGCGCGTACCGGCCACGAGGTGGGTGGCCCCCGCCGCCAGCAGCGCCCGCGCCTGGTCCGCGGCGCGGAGCGGGTCGCCGGGGTCGAAGCCGCAGAGGGCCACGACCTCGGGCGCGGTGCGGCCGGCGGCGGTCGCGAGCTCGCGCAGCTTCGCCGTCTCGCCGGCGAGCTTCTCGGGCGGCACCATCATCGGCATCCAGCCGTCACCGAAGCGGACGGTGCGTTCGAGGGCGTGGGGCCCGGCGCCGCCCACGTAGATGGGAGGTCGCGCAGGGCGCGGCCGGAAGAGGAACTCCTGGCCGTGGGCGCGGGCGACGTCGTCTTCGAAGCAGCTTCTCAGGAAGGCGAGAGTCTCGTCGGCAAGCCGCCCGCGGTGGCGGCGTTCGACTCCCAGCGCGCGGAACTCCGCATCCATCCACCCTACGCCTACTCCCAGGCGCAGACGACCCCCGGAGAGCTCCTGCACGGTGGCTACCGCCTTCGCGGTCGGGAGCGGCGCTCGGTAGGGGAGGATGAGGACGCCAGTCCCGAGGCCGATGCGCGTGGTCTGCCCGGCCAGCCAGGCCAGGGCGGTCAGCGGATCCAGGTAGCGCCCACCGGATCCCTCGGCATCATCGGGCGGGATGGCGATGTGATCCTGGATCCACGCATCGGCGAGGCCCGCGTTCTCGGCAGCCCGCACGCACTCGAGCAGGCTCCCGGGCGCCGACTGCGGCCCCATGCTGCGGACTGCGACGCCGAGCTTCACGAGCCGCTGGAGTCTGCATCGCCCACCAGCAGGGCGTGGAAGTTCGGCTGGCCCGTGGCGGCGGTGAGTCCGCCGTCCACCACGATCATCGCGCCGGTCACGTAGGAGGCATCGTTCGAGGCGAGGAAGGCGGCGGCGGCCGCGACCTCCTCGGCGCGACCGGGGCGCCCCATCGGGATCGCCTTCGCGTACTCCGGCGCCACCCGCTCGTGGCGAATCAGCGGCGTCGCCAGGGTGGTCTCGATCGGCCCGGGACAGACGGCGTTGATCCGGATGTTCTCCCGCGCGTGCTCGATGGCCGCCGCGCGGGTGTAGTTCACCACCGCGCCCTTCGCCGCGTTGTAGGCCGACAGTCCGTAGTCTCCGCCGAGCCCCGAGATCGAGGCCGTGTTCACGATGGCGCCGCCTCCGCGCGCCCTCAGGTGGGGGATCGCGGCGCGGCAGCCGTAGAAGACCGAGTGGACGTCGACTTCGAAGGTGCGGTGCCAGGCCGCGATGTCGATGTCCGGAGTCTTGCCGAAGGCGCCGATTCCCGCGTTGTTGAAGACGACATCGAGCCCCCCGAAACGCTCCACCGCCTCGGTCGTGAGCGCTTCGACCTGAGCGAAGTCGCTGACGTCGGTCTCCCGGGATGCCGCGCGTGCACTCGAGGCGTCGATCTCCCTGGCGACCTCTGCGACCCCGGCGGCGTTCACATCCGCGAGCATCAGCGATGCGCCCTCGGCGGCGAATCGCCGGGCCGCGGCCGCTCCGATGCCCGAGGCGGCGCCCGTCACGAGCACGACCTTCCCTGCAAAGCGCGTCCCTCCGGCCGGGCTGCCGTGGGCGTTCTGGTTCGACATCGGATTCCTCCGCGCCCATCACGCCCGGATCGCCGGCAGTTGTCAACGGGTTTGCCGGTTCTGGTCGGAGAGTGGCAGGATGGGTCGATGGAGGATGCACCGCTTCGGATCGGCATTCTCGGTGCGGCCCGGATCGCTCCGACCGCCCTGGTGCGACCGGCGCGGGAGGTTCCCGACGCGGAGGTGGTGGCGGTCGCCGCCCGCGATCCCGCGAAGGCCCGCCGCTTCGCATCGAAGCACGGGATCCCCCGCGTCTTCGAGCGCTACGGCGACCTGCTCGACTCGCCGGACGTAGACGCGGTCTACAACCCGCTCCCGAACAGTCTGCACTGCGAGTGGTCGATTCGCGCTCTCGAGTCCGGTAAGCACGTGCTCTGTGAGAAGCCGATGGCGTCGAACGCGGAAGAGGCGGTGCGGATGGCCGGCGCGGCCGAGAAGGCGGGGCGCGTCCTCGTCGAGGCCTTCCACTGGCGCTACCACCCGCTCGCAGCCCGCATGCGCGAGGTGGTCCGCAGCGAGCTGGGCCCGCTCGAGCACGTGGAGGCGCGGCTCTGCATCCCGTTCCTGATGCCTGGCGACATCCGCTACCGCTACGACCTGGCGGGCGGGGCCCTGATGGACCTCGGCGGCTACACGGTGAACATGGTGCGCCACCTGGCTGGCGCCGAGCCGAAGGTCCTCGCTGCGGAGCTGCGTCTCGCGAGCCCCGATG